>NZ_JBIWJT010000042.1:0-79817 GCF_044765325.1 Embleya sp. NPDC127516
GAGCGGCAGGTCAGCGTCGCCGACGCATCGCGGAAGCGATCGGCCAACAAGTCGGTACGGACGGCCAACAGGCTCGTCCTCGGGGTCCGGGACTGGTGAGCGCTTACGACTTGGTGCGCGATTGCGGCGTTCGCGATCTCTGTGGTCTGATGCCGAGCTCCCGTCGCGTTGGTAGGGGCATGACCTTCACAGGTCCGACAGTTGGAGGATCGTCCCTTGGCGCACCGGTTCCACCCTGACTGGATCGTCCCGAGCAGCGTTCACCATTACCTTCCCGACAACCATCGGTTGGCCGGCTGTCTCCTTGGGCAGCGCCTTCGAGCCGTGACGCGGCTTCTCGATGTTCCCGTCGAGGACGAGCCACGCCTTGGGTACGGGCCGGCGCTCTTGACCGGTCACGATGGTGAACAGTGGCTGATTGATACCGAGGAGTCCAAAGCCAACGTCCTGTTCATTTCGGATGTCACAAAGACCCTGGCCAACTCCCGCCGGTACTCCGGCATGACGATCCAGGTGCCGATAGCCGAGCCGATCCCCAGCCATCCGTTGCGAAGCCTGGTGACCGAGGCGGTCGCAGCGGTGGAGGTGATCAGCCGCGATCCCGAGGAGGGAGTCCCCGACTCTTTCGCGATGTGTGGGGTGCGGCTCACGACGCCTGGCGGCACACAGATCTGCGTCGGAACGCACCTGACGGACTTGATGATCAGCGAAGTGGCGTTCCGAACGCCGGCGGAGGTCGGTCCTGGTCTGTGCTACGCCCCACTGTGAACCGGCCTTCCCGGGCGCAACCCGTGGGGCGGCCGAGGGTGCCGCCGGCATCGTCCCGTCACCTGCATGGAACAATGACGCCGTGTCGTCAGGATGGGCCGAGCGGCTTGGTCGCATCGAGTCTGTACCGGGATCCCGCGTCGGCGGCCTGCCAAGCTCATCGCCAAACTTCCGAGCCTTGGACCGCACAACAGGAATCCCGATTGCACACGCGCCGTTGGCGTACTCGCCGGCGGGCCGCGGGAGCAGGGCCACACCACGAGTTGGTCTTCACCGACCGGGTCATCGCCACCCTGGTCATCCTGCGCTTGCAACTTCCGCACGACGCGCTCGCCCATGTCTACGGCGTGGACCGCTCCACGGTCACCCGCGCAGTGCACGAGATCCGCCCTCTGCTCGCCGCCCGTGCCTTCACCGTTCCAGGCCATCGCAACCTGCGGCTCCGCACCCTGGCCGATGTCTTCGCCTACGCCGCATCCCACGGCGTGGAACTGCGGATCGACGGCACCGAGGTCCGAGTGCGCCGCCCTCGGGCGAACAGTCCAGGCAGTAGAGAGTTCGTCTCAGGCAAGATGCGGCAGAACACCAAGAAAACCACCATCATCAGCGATGAGAAGGGCCGCACCCTGTGGACCGGGGCCTTCCGGCCCGGTCGACAACACGACCAGACCGCGCTGAAGACCGAGGGCATCTGTGACCTGTTCGAGCAATTCCCCCAGGTGAAGGCCAAGGTCGATGCCGGGTACCGGGGACTGGCCAAGCAGTTCCCCGACCAGGTTGAAGCCCCGCCGTTGAAGTCGAAGAAGGACGCCACCGCAGACGACACAGCACCCTGGGCTACGTCAGCCCGGCCGCCTTCGAGGAACAAACAGTCAAGACGGATATGGTGTCACTGGCCGCATGAAACCCCGTGTCCATGATCCGGGGGAAACCTCAAGCCTCTGCAAATCCTCGACAACGAGGGCTTCACGCTGGACGCAGAACAGCACTGTCGACCACTACCTGTCCACCCAAAGCGGAACTCAGCACCAGGAAGTGGCCCGAACACCGAGGCGACCCGAACACCGGGGTGGCGAACCGGTGATCGGGTCGTCCGATCACTCGGTCAGACGTTGTGGACTCGGAAGCGGGAGACCGTGAAGTCGGTGGGGTCTCCCTCGTCGTGCACCCAGCTGAAAGAGACCTGGAAGCCGTCGTCGGTCGAGCCGAACTCGAAGTTGATATGCCCCTGTTCGTTGCCGTTCTTGGCCGCGACGTCGAAGCCCGCGGTTGCCCCCGCGCCCACCGGAGCGGCTTGCGGGATCGCCGCTTTGCCGTCGAGGTCGTTGGTCGTGGTGCTGGTGCCTTCGTAGAGCAGTTGGGTGCCTCGGTAGTCCAGCGTGCCGTCAGCGTTCGGCCTGACCTCGATCCTGGTTTCCAGGCGCACTTCGCCGCCGCAGAAACTGTCCCGTCGACTGGCGGTCCACTGGCCGACTGGCGCCTGCAGGTCGTACCAAAAGTAGTCGCCGCCGCTGCCCTCGCAGCGCGTGTAGGTGCTGCCGCCCTCGTGGTCGTACAGGTTCACCCAGCCCTCCAGGCCGACATGCCGGTAGACTACCGGCGTGGTCGTGCCGCCTCCCGTGCCGCCGCCCCCGCCGCCGCCCGGCTCGCAGTCCTGGCAGCGCTCCGCCGACGCGGAGCCGATCGTCAGCGCGCCCATCGCCAGGCTCGTGCTTGCCGTGAGCACAGCCGCCTTGCGCATCCGCCGCCAAAGCTTGTCTCGCATGGTTCCGTCCCCCTCGTTCGGTGGGTCTCGCTCAGCCGTTCTCTGGTTTGGTGGGTCCCGCTCGGAAGTACTCTCGTTCGGTGGGTCCCGCTCAGAAGTTCTCGATGGTGATGTCCGACCTGCCGTCGTCGGCGGCACCCTCGCCGCTGTGCACGTAGACGTTCGCCCCACCGGACCCGCCCACCGCGATGGTCGGCAGGATCTTGCTCGCCTCGCCGTCCAGGTCCTGCGTTTGGTAGTTCGTCCCCTCGAACAGCTTGAGGCGCACTACCGCCTGCATCGTTCCGTCGGCCGCCGGAAAGACGTCCACATACGTCTCCAACCGCACTTCGCCGCCGCAGAAGCTGTCCCGTCGGCTCACCGTCCACTGGCCGATCGGCGCGGCCAGTTCGTACGCGAAGGCGTCGGTGCAGTGCTTGTTGTCGCCGAATATGCCCTCCGCGTCGGTCGTCGCGACGGAGCCGGTCAGCCGGACGTGGCGGGTGGGTCCGGTCGATCCGGCACCACCGCCGCCCCCGCCGCCGCCCGGCTCGCAGTCCTGGCAGCGTTCCGCGACGGCGGTGCCGACCGTGAGGGTGCCGGCCGCGACCACCGTGATCAACGCCAAAGGCGCCAACCGGCGGGTAAGTCGTCTCGCGTTCACATCTGTGTCCTCTTCGATGACGTCGCGCCGAGCGGATCGGCCCGACGAGCGGTATGGAATGCCGTGACCTCGGAAGGCACTTGGTCGACCGGTCCTCGGCACGGCTACTGTCAACCGGGCCGCCCCGCCGCACACAGAGTGGTCCGCTACTCCATTTCGCCGCGACGCATACTCCATGAAGCCGCCGACCCGTCGAACGAACGCGGTCCCCATGGGCGCGAATTCGTGCGGCAGCGAGCCGGGGCCGGCATGCTGCCGAGAGCGTGTCCGTCTCGCGGGCCGTGGCCGGGGGGCCTATACGACGGGGGTCACGATGGACATCGCTCCGGGAGACGCGTGCCTGCCGTTCGTGGGCCGCGATGTGGAACTGGGCGAGCTGGACCGCGCGTTACGCGCGTCCACCTGCATCGGCACCGTGATCACGGGGGCGGGTGGGATCGGCAAGAGCCGTCTCGTCGAGGAATTCCTCGGTCGGTCCGCCCGTGGCGGTGATCCGGCAGACGTCCGCCCGCCAAGGGCGGGGGCGGGGGCTGCCTCTCGGCGTCGGCACATCGTACGGGTGCGGGCCACCCGAGCTTCGGCGTCGGTGGCGTTGTCGGCGCTGACCCCGTTGCTGCCCCACGGCGCGCGCCCGGAGGAGCCCGCGGCGTTCTTCCGGCAGGTGCGCGACGAACTGGCCGCGCGCCGGGCGGCCGGAGCGGGCCGGCCGGTGGTCGCGATCGACGATGTCCACCTGCTCGACGCCTCCTCGTCCGCGCTGCTCGCGCTGTTGCTGGCCGAAGACGTGATCTTCCTACTGGCCACGCTGCCCGACGGCGCCGATTGGCCCGACCCGTTGCGCTCGCTGTGGCGTCGCGGCGCGTTGCGGCATGTGGCACTGCCCGCGTTGGACATCGGGCAGGCCGGCGCCCTGCTCCGCGCCGCCCTGGGCGCGCCCATCACCACGGTCGCCGTCCGCGCGCTGTGGACGTCTGGCCAGGGCAACCCGCTCCACCTCCGCGAGGCGCTGCGCGCCGCGATCGCGGAGGATCGGCTGGGCCCGGCCCACGGCATCTGGTGCCTGAAGCGGCCCTTGGCCGACTCGCTGGAGGGCGTCTCGTTCGACGAACGGATCGACCTGCTGTCCCCCGACCGGCGGGCCGTCCTCGAACTCCTCGCGCTGTGCGGCCCGATCGCGCTGTGCGACCTGCCGCCGGAGACCCCGGCCGACGCGCTGGCCGACCTGGAGGCGGCGCACCTGGTGGGTCTGCGCCGCGACGACCGTCGGGAACGCCTCGCGCTCGCCCAGCCGGCCCACGCGCCCGTCCTGCGGGCCGGCGTGGGCCGACTGCGCGCCCGCGCCATCCTGTTGGGGCAGGCCGCGCGGCTACGGGCGCACGGGGCGCATCGCACCGGCGACGCCCTGACCCTCGCCTGTTGGGAGTTGGCCGCCACCGGCACCGCCGACAGCGAACTTCTGGTCCGCGGCGCCGCCGAGGCTCTGGGCGCCGGCGACGTGGAGACCATGTGCCGATTGGCCCGAGCCGCCCTGCGGCATGGACCCAACGTGCGGGCCGGGGTGATGCTGGGCGAAGCGCTGGGACAGCGGGGCGAGTTCGCCGAGGGCATCGCGGTCCTGGAACAGACCTTCGCCGCGGCCCGGGGCGCCGACGCCCATCCGGCCGGACTGGCCCTGGCCGTGCACCACTTCTATGGGCCCGGTGACCTGCCCCGCGCGCTGGCCGTACTGCGCGAGACCGCTCGTCGGGCCGGTCCCTCCCCGGCGCTGTCCGCGTGGACCGCGACCATCCTCGGCGCGACGGGGCAAGTCGCGCGGGCCGGCGACGAACTCGACGCCGGCCCCGGCCTCGGCGCCGACGATCGGCCGGGGCCGGACTTGGTCCTGCATCTCCAAGCCCGCCTGCGCGTCGAACTCGCCCGCGCGCGGCCGGAGGACGCGATTCGCACGGCCCGCGCCGCGTACGCCGCGCACCGCGAACTCACCGACCGTACCGAGGTCTTCTATCCCGCCCGTAGCTCGTACCTGGTTGCCTGGGCGCTCTTGGAGGCCGGGCGCCTCGACGAGGCCGAACGGGTACTCATCGAGGGCTTGGACGAATTGCTGCGCGCACCGGTCCCGGCGCTGGTCGTGTGGTTCGGCTGGGTACACGGCCGGATCGCGCTGGATCGCGGGCGCCTACGGCTGGCCGCCACACTCTTCGCAGAGGCCCGCGCCCAGGCCCATGTGCAGGGCCACCGATTCGCCGAGCAGCGCGCGCTCGCCGGCCTGGTCCTGGCCCGGGCCCAAGCCGGCCAGACCGGAGCGGAGGCGGACGAGCTCGCTCTGACCGTCGCCGACGGCGAAAGCGCGCTGTGCGGGTGGGACACCAGGCGCGCGTACGCCTGGGCGCTGCACTGCCGCGGGTACGCGGACGAGGCTCACGCGGTCCTGCGCGCCGGCGCCGCCTCGGCGCGCGACCGTGGCGATCCGAGCGCGGCCCTCACCCTCGAACACGACCTGGTCCGCTGGGGCGACCGGGCAGCGGCGATCCGCGTGATCGCGTCGGCCGACGTGGTCCAAGGCCCGCACGCCGCGGCTCGCGCCGCCCATGCCCGCGCGGTCGCCACTGCCGACCCGCACGCGCTGAGCGCCGTGGCGGACCAGTGGGCCGCCCATGGCGCGGTATTGCTCGCGGCCGAGTGCCTGGCCCGGTCCGCCCGATTCCGCCGACACGCGCACGACGCACGCGCGGAAGCGGCGGCTCGACGCGCCGAATCGCGGGCATTTCTCCTGGTCGCAGAGTGCGAGGACGCGGCGACGCCGGCATTGGCGACCCTGTCCACCGCCGCGAGCCTCAGCGTCCGCGAGCATCAGATCGCCCTCCTGGCCGCGCAGGGTCACACCAGCAGGGAAATCGCCGCGACGTGCGGGCTGTCGATTCGCACCGTCGACAACACGCTGGGCCGCGCCTACCGGAAGGTCGGCGTCCGCGACCGCCACGGCCTGCGCTCGATCCTGCCCACCGCAAGGACTACGTGAAGCCTGCGCAGGACGTCCATCAGCGAGACGAGGAACCTGGCGATCTCGGACGCGATCGTCACCGGCATGAGGGCGGGGCCGGTGGCGATCCCGAGCGAGTTGCCCATGACCCTGTCGATCACCGCGATCGTTGAGTTCAGGGCTCGTTCCAGGGCGTCGCACCAGCGCGAACCGCTCTGGTCCGCCTCCCACACCTGGATACTCGCGATCATGAGATCACCGCTGGACTGCTTGTCCGGGAACACCTTCTCGGCGGCATCACCTGCTCCGGGTCGGTGAACTCGAACCCGGACGAGGCGGGGCGCACGAGGGCGTGGTCGTAGGAGTCGCCCACCGAACCCATCGAGGCGGCAACTCCCGCCCGCAGAGGACACGTTGTCAGTTTGGTCGCGTGTACTGCTTGGGTTCAAGGGGTCGTTGCAACACCGCTTGCTTGCAGTGAGCGTAGATGATCGTTGAGGGCCTCGGCGGGAGTTCGCCAGTTGAGTGTCTTGCGGGGACGGCCGTTGAGTGCGGCGGTGACGGCCTCGAGCTCGTCGACGTTCCAGCGGGACAGATCAGTGCCTGGGGAAAGTGCTGACGCAGCAGTCCGTTGGTGTCCTCGTTCGTGCCGCGCTGCCACGGGCTGTGCGGGTCGGCAAAGTAGGCCAACAGTTTGTCTCACAACGGAGTAGCGTGTCTCGGGCGAGTTCCTTGCCGCGGTCCCAGGTCAGCGATCGGCGTAGTGCCGCGGGCAGCTCGATGAGCCTGGCTGCAATCGCATCCTTCATCGCCTCGGCGCCACAGCCGGCCGGCGCCGGGCCGTTGTTCACCCGCGGTTGGACGCCGTAGCCCTCCATGCGTGGCAGGTGCAGCAGCACCATGAACCGCGTCGTGCGTTCCGCGAGCGTGCCGATCGCGGACCGGCCCGTGCCGATGATCAGGTCGCCCTCCCCATGGCCCGGAACCGCCCGGTCGTCGGCCTCGGCGGGCCGCTCGCCGATCATCACGTCGGAGGTGACGTGCCCCGCGGGGCGTCGTCGGGAACGGGCTCGCGGAACGCGAAGCGCCCGACCGGTGCGCAGAGAGGCGACCAGCTCGCACCGCAGTGCTCCGCGCCCCTCGACGAACAGCGCCTGATGGATCGCTTCGTGCGACATGCGCACGGACTCGTCCTCGGGGAAGTCGACCTCGAGCCGGTGGGCGATCTGCTCCATGCTCCAGGCCGTCACCCACCTACGGCCCTGCCGGTGCAGCTTGTTGCGGCCCTTCCACCGTGCCCTCCCCGGCCCCGGCCCGGTGTTTCGTCGGGCCGGTGGACCCGGCCCGAGAGTCGGTCCCGCACGTACTCGCGAAGCCGCTCGTTCCCGGCCGGCTTGGCGGCCTTGGGGCGCCGCGCCGGGCCCGGGCGTTGCCGCCGTCCGCGGAGTGGGGGTGATGGAGACCGACAGGATCCGGATGGCGGTGTCGGGGTGCTCCATGGCTTCCAGCGTGGCCTCGGCACTCCGGGGCGCACGGGCGCCGGGCGCGGGTTGTTTCCCCGCCGGGGCGGCGACCGCGCCGCCGAAGCGGTAGGCGTGGACGTCGATGCGGTGGGCGGGCATGGCTCGGTCGCCTCGCTGTGTGAAGGAAGAGAGGAACGGGCACGGCCGGGCCTTCGGGCCCGACCCTCGATCCGGTGGGCTCTCAGGCGGCCATACGGGTTCCGCGGCCCACACGGCGCGGGTGTTGAGGGTGTCGGTGATGGTGGTGGGGGCGCCGTCGGCCAGGAGCACGTCGGCGCGCAGGCCGTCGGCGATGCGACCGCGGTCGGAGAGGTGGAAGCGTCGGGCAGTGGTGGCGGTGGCCGCGTGCGGTGCCGCTGCGGGGGTCGGGCCGGCTTCGACGCGGTGCTGCGGTTCCTGGTGAACGCCGGCGCCGTGGGCGAGGTCGCCGAGGAACGGCATGGGCTGGGTGAATGGTCTGGTTGTCCAGCGCACTCGCGCGCCTCGATGCCCGCTCCCCCGCTGCACAACCTGCCGTGTCTGCGGCGGGCGCTTCGACGCCCGGGAGTCCACCCGCACGGCGTCGCGGCGACGATGCGCCGGGCCGGCCGCACTCGCGAGGCGCTGCCGCAGGGGCCACTGTGGGAGCAGGGGACCCCGCACCACCGCCTCGCCGAGGAGGCCCACGATGACTTCGCATGCGCAGACAGACGCCGGCCGAACCACCGAAAACGGTTCCCCATCGGGTTGGACCGCGTTCGCCTCGGTGATGATGATGATCGGCGGAGCGCTGGCGGTCTTCCAGGGAATCGCCGCCATCGCGAAGGACGACGTCATCGTCGCAACGCGTAATTATTCCTTCGAATTCAACACCACCGGCTGGGGCTGGATCCACCTGCTCCTGGGAATCGTCATCGGCCTGGCCGGCATCGCCCTGCTCTTCGGCGCCGTCTGGGCCCGCATCATCGGTGTGATCCTGGCTGGGCTGAGCGTGATCGCCAACTTCACGTGGCTTCCCCACTACCCACTGTGGTCGATCGTGGTGATCGCCATCGATTTCGCCGTTATCTGGGCGCTGTGCACCGGCCCGCAACGGAGCACCCGGTAGATCGAGGCCCGGCCCCGTCCCCCATTGCGGCCGATGCCGTCGACCGCCGTATTCCGGCGCTGTCGAACAGTCACCGCGCAGGCGAACAGTCACCGCGCAGGGCGGTCGGGACGCAGCGGGACAGCGCTTCCTGGTGCATCCGGTCCTGCGAGGCGAGCACGGCCGGGTAATCCGCCTGCCCGGCGGTGTTGATCCGGCCGATCATCAAGGCCGCGGCGGGGGCGCGTCGATGCGCCGGACCCCTTCGGGGAGGCTTGCCGTCCCACCTTGGAGCACACCGCGAAGGCGCCCGCACCTCCTCCCGTGGTCCTGCCTCCTGGAGAGGCCAAGACGTCCGTCCAGCCCGGCCGCACTCCCGACGGCCACCCCGGCGGGGCCGGGAGAGTCGACGCCACAAGACGGGCAGGGGCTGCGGCCACGGATTCCCGAAACGACACGCCCGGGCTTCGCGTGTCGGCGCGCCTTGGGACACAGTTCAGGGGTACTCGCCCGCGAGGTCGCCGGCTCGGGCACGATCGGTGTTCCCGGTGGGACGCGCGCTCGCTTCGGTGGCGGAAGGTCCCGACGGGACCGGTACGTGACCAAGGCCGCGGACGCCGTCCGGACGTCGTGCCCAGCGGCCGGACAGTACGGAACAGACGATCGGTTGCAGTTGGTGATAAAGCATCAGTGGCATGATCGTGAGTCCGGCGCGGGCGCCGAACAGGACCGCCGTCATCGACAGGCCGGCGGCCCGCCACACTCGTTCTTCCGTCCGGCACGGCCGCTCCTTCGTCGTGGGTCATGCCCGGGGCCGAGGGCACTGTGTCGAGGGCGAACAGGACTCCGACGACTTTGAGGTCCACAGCAGGCAGGTTCGCCGAGGCGGCCCGTACCGTCGTTCCCGCGCGAAGGGGAAGGTCGGCGTGTACCGCCGCGGCCAGTACCAGACCCCCCGCCCGCAGGCCCCGCGCGCCGAGGCTGTTCAGCCGCCTGGCGAGCCAGACGAGCGGACGGAGAGGATTCCCCAGCACGGCTCGGCCCTTCCCCGTGGCTTCCGTCGTGCCGTCGATGCTGACGACCAGTTCCTCGTCGGCCGGAACGGAGCGGGATCGTCACCCCTGTGACCACGCGCGCGCAGGAGGCGTTGTCCGCCACGCTGTCGGCCAGCGTGAGCCGCCGGCTGTCGAACCGCGTGTCGATCACTTCAAGGGCCAGGAGTACCTCCGACACCGCGCTCCGGGCGTCCGCCTCGGTGACATCCGGACCCTTCCGGCGAGGACGTCGGAGCCTGGCTCCGCCGGCAACGACGCGGCGCGGGGAGTCTGACGCCGGCGCAGCGGGCGGCATTGGCCGAGGTCGGCGTCGACCTCACCGAGCAGGACGCCCAGCCCGCTGCGCCGGCGTCGGCGGTGAGAGCGGACCGGTGGACGCTCACCCTCGCCGCGGCGACGGCGTTCCGGGAGCGGGAGGGGCACCTGACGGTGCCACGCAAGCACTTCGAAGCGGTCGAACACGGCGGCGAACACACCAGGTCAAGCTCGGCGTCGCCCTCGCCAACGCCCGGCAACGGCGGGCCACATACCCGCCCGAGCGGCTCGAGGCGCTCACCGCGCTCGGCATGAGGTGGACGTGAGTTCGGGCGTCGGGGGGTGGGTTCGCGAGCGAGGTGGGCGCCCCGATCGCATCTTCCTCGATCGGGACGTCCGTGCCGCACGCTGCCGGGTCGGTGACCGGGATCGGTTCACGTTCGGCGGCGCACACGCGTGATCTCGTTGTGGGGGATTCGCCCGTCTCGGCCGGATGTACGATCCGGGCCGGCGGCGAAGTCGTTCTTTGAGGGCGCGTCCGTTTCTCGGGGTGAAGTTCCCGCGCCCGGCTCCAGGTTGCCGGCACGGTGGGTGGGTGCCGTTCGCGGGGTCCATACATTCGCTGTCGGCGGCTGTGCGGGCTGTGCCCCGCGACGGATGAAGGGGAAGGCCGGCGACCCATGGACGATTCGTCACGCCTCGCCCCGTCGGATCCGGTCGGCGATGACCTCGATCTGCCGGTCGAACAGGCGGTCCATGGTCGCCATCAACTGCGGGTCCAGGTCCGGGCGCGGCAGGCCGGGCGCGAGGTCGTTCAGACCGACGTGATGGCCGGGGGTGTGGAGGCCTTCGAGGCGTTCGAGGGCGAAGGCGTTCAGGTTGGTGTTGAGGGTGCGGTTGATGGGTTCCATCGCGGGGTCGGGTGGGCGGTGGGTGGCGAGGAGACGGAGGTACATCGCGCAGTGTTCCTCGTCGGGTCGGGCCGCGGCCTCTTCGGTCATCACCGCCTGGCAGGTGACGCCTTCGTCGTTGGTGAATTCTCGGATCACCCACATGTCGGGTACCTCCCAAGATCAACGGACCGGGAACGGTACTCCGCACCTGTGACAAGGGGAAGAGGTTCGTCGTTTGAGGGGCGGGGGTGAGGCTGGTTCCGCGCCCCTTCGGCGCGCTGGAGCCTTACGAGTGCGGGTCGGGATCGGGTTCGGGGTCGAGGTCACGAAGGTAGGTGTATTGGCCGGGGCTGTGGAGGGTGGCCAGGACGGGCTCGGGGACGTTGGCCCAGGGCCAGGGCGACTTCGGCGGGTCGGGCACGGGTGTCTCGCCGTCGTCGCCGTCCCACAACCGGCCGTAGGGGTCCGGGATCGAGCCCCATCCGAACTAGGGGAGCGGTCGGTCCGGGACGATCCCCACATTCCTTTCCAGGTCCACGGGTTCGGTGGCCACCGTGCACTCGTGCCGCCAATTGTCGCCGAGGTCGAAGACGTACTCGAAGTCGGTGCCCGGGGTGAGGACTTCACCGACGAGGGTGGTGTCGGCGTCGAGGGCGTCGTCGATGAAGTCCGCGCCGTAGCGGTGCTCGGTGGCGGTGCGGCCGGTCCGCAGCGCAATGGCGGCCGGTGCTGGGGTTGGCGCTGGTATTCGCCGTGATGAACCTGTCCCTGTACACGGCCATCGATCGCATCGGGCTCGGACTGGCCGTCACGTTGGAGTTCCTCGGCCCTCTGACGGTGGCGCTGGCCGGTTCTCGACGCCGGATCGATGCCCTGTGCGCGTCGGCCGCCGCCGCCGCGGTCGTCGTGCTCGCCCGCCCCTCTCCTTCGACCGACTACCCGGGCGTCGGCCTGGCACTGCTGGCCGCGGCGTGCTGGGGTTGCTACATCCTGCTCAACCGCGCCGTCGGCCGACACCTGCCCGGTCTGGAGGGCTCGGCCGCCGCTGCGGCCGTCTCCGGCGCGCTCTACGTCCCCGTCGGAGCCCTGGTGCTCTGGCAGCGTCCGCCCACCCCGGCCGCCCTCGCCGGCGCGCTGGCCGCCGGAGTCCTGTCCTCCGCGGTGCCGTTCCTCGCCGATCTGCTTGCTCTCCGGCGAGTCCCGGCGCACTCCTTCGGGGTGTTCATGAGCGTCAACCCGGTCTTCGCCGCACTGGTGGGTCTCGTCGTCCTCCACCAGCACCTCGATGCGGCCGCGTGGGCAGCCATCTGGGTGATCGTCGGCGCCAACGCCGTAGCCGTCACGACAACCTCCTCCGCTCCCGCCAAGGGCACGGTTGGGTACGCCGGAACCACACCACGGGATGACCTCCCGACCCGGACACGCGCCCGGAAAAGCGATCCTGCTCCCGCGGACCGATCGTGAGCGTCCGCACCCGTCCGGTCGGCGGGGGCGTCCGCTCCTGCGGAGGCCAATCCCTCGTCGTCCCCGGCGATCGGTCGTCGCCACCGAGCCTGCCGGCCGGGGAATCGCAACGGTTGATGGGCCGCTGCGCCGGCCCGAGGCCGTGTCCCGGTCGCCGGAACGGTCGACGGTGCGCGCGCCGGTCCGTTCGTAGCCTTGCGGCCTCCGTCCCGTGGGGTGCGGAGAGAACGGAGTCACACATGGGCGACGAGACGCTTCACCATGTCATCGTCGGAGGGAGCGCGGCCGGTATCTCCGCCGCTCTCGCGCTACGCCGGCACGGCTTCGCCGGACGCGTCACCGTCATCGAGGCAGGCGGCGAACTCCCTTACGAGCGACCGCCGCTGTCCAAGGCATTGGCCGGCGGCGAGCACACCTTCCTGCATGCGATCCTGCCTCGGCAGGCGTACTCCGAGCACCGCATCACCCTGCTGACGGCCACCCGCGTCCTGGCTCTGCACCCCGAACGCCGGGCCGTCGAGCTGGACGACGGGCAGACGCTGTACGCCGATCGGGTCCTGCTCGCCACCGGCGTGCTCCCGCGCACCCTGCCGGTGCCCGGCGCCGAACTACCCGGCGTGCTGACCCTGCGCGATGTCCGCGACGCCCGAGCGCTCGCCGCCCGCCTGCGCGCGGGCGGGCCGGTGGTCGTGGTGGGCGGCGGCTTCATCGGTCTGGAGGTCGCGGCGGTCGCGCGCGAGGCCGGCCTGGACGTCACCGTGGTCGAGACGGGCGCCCGGCCGCTGGAGGGGCCGCTCGGCCCGGTGTTGGCCGCGCGGGTGAGCGCGCTGCACGAGCGGGCCGGGGTGCGGCTGCGGACCGGGGCGTCGGTGACCGCGTTCACCGGCGAGACCCATGTCACCGGGGTTAACCTCACCGGCGGACAGTTGTTGCCCGCCGCGACCGTGGTGGTCGGCGTCGGGGTACGACCCGACACCGCGCTCGCCGAGGCGGCCGGGGTGTTGTGCGACAACGGCATCGTCGTCGATCGGCACTGCCACACCAGCGTGCCGTGGATCCTCGCCGCCGGCGACGCCACCAATCAGCCGCATCCGCACCTGCCCACCCGGGGTCGGATCGAACACTGGGACAACGCCGTGCAGCAGGGCGCGGTCGCCGGCGCCGTGCTCGCGGGTGTCCTGGAGAGCCACACCGCACTGCCCTACTTCTACTCCGAGCAGTACGGCCGGACCCTGCAGATGTACGGACGCCCGGCCCCCGGCGACGAGTTCGTCCTGCGCACCGAGGCCGCGAACGCGGTGGACCCGGTGGACCCGGCCGAGACGGGCGAGCCGGCGGACGGCGGTTTCCTCGGGTTCTGGACCCGCGACGGCGTCCCGGTCGCCGCCGCCGGCCTGGACCGTGCGCGTGAACTGCGCGCAGCGCGCACGCTCATCGAGCGCCGCGTGCCGGTGCAGGCGGCCGCGCTGGCCTCCCCCACGACCGACCTGCGGGCCCTGGCCAGACCCTCTGCGGCACCGGGCCCGTTGGCGGCTCGGCTGCGATCCCACCCCGAGACCCGATCGCCGCGCTCGGGCAGCGCGAGCGGCAAGGAGGCGTCGTGACCGAGCACCCCAGCGACCCGCGGATCGCCCGCGTCGCGGACCTCCTGTACGAGGCCGACCGTGCCGGGAGGGCCATTCCGCCGATCCGCACCGAACTCCCGGACACCGATCCGGCCGCCGGCGGCTACGCCGTGCAACGCCACAACGTCGCACGATGGATCGCCGAAGGCCGCCGCCCGGTCGGCTACAAGATCGGCCTGACCTCCGCCGCCGTACAGCGGCAACTCGGAGTCGACCAACCCGACTTCGGCACCCTCTTCGCCGACATGGCCTACGTCGACGGTGCCGAGCTGCCGTTCACCGGCCTGATCCGGCCGCGCGCCGAGGCCGAGGTCGCCCTGGTCCTGGAGCGCGATCTGGACCTGGGCCGGCACACGATCGCCGACGTACTGCGGGCCACCGCGTTCGTGCTGCCCGCGCTGGAGATCGTGGACAGCCGCATCGCCGACTGGGACATCGCACTGGTGGACACGATCGCCGACAACGGCTCCTCCGCGGCGTTCGTCCTGGGCACCGTCCCGGTCTCACCCGCCGCGGTGGATCTGGCCGGATGCGTGATGACGCTGACCCGCGGCGGCGAGGCGGTCTCCTGGGGTACCGGGACCGACTGCCTGGGCCACCCGCTCAACGCCGCCGTCTGGCTGGCGGACACCCTCGGCGCGCTGGGCACACCGCTGAGCGCGGGCGACATCGTGCTCACCGGCGCCCTGGGCCGGATGACCGCCCTGGGCGCCGACGACCACCTCACCGCGCACATCACCGGCCTCGGGTCGGTCGGCATACGGACCGGGAAGTGACCTCGTGACGAACTCCGGCAAGGCAGCAGCTGCGACAACGACGACGGCCGGGGAAGGGCCCTCTGCCCCGCCGGTGAAGGTGGCGATCATCGGATCGGGCAACATCGGCACCGACCTGATGATCAAGGTGCTGCGCACCTCGTCCGTCCTGACCATGGGCGCCATGGTCGGCATCGACCCCGACTCCGACGGCCTGGCCCGAGCCCGCCGACTGGGCGTGCCCACCACCCCCGACGGCGTCGACGGGCTGCTGGCGCTGCCCGACTTCGACGAGATCGCGGTGGTCTTCGACGCAACCTCCGCCCGCGCGCACCACCACCACGACGCGCTCCTGCGCGCGCACGGCAAGCGCGTGATCGACCTGACGCCCGCCGCGATCGGGCCGTTCGTGATCCCGGCAGTCAACCTGGACGCACACCTCGCGTCGCCGAACGTGAACATGGTGACCTGCGGTGGCCAGGCCACCGTGCCCATCGTCGCCGCCGTCGCCCGCCGGGCCCCGGTGATCTACGGCGAGATCGTCGCCTCGATCTCCTCCCGATCGGCCGGCCCCGGCACCCGCGCCAACATCGACGAGTTCACCGAGACGACCTCGCGGGCCATCGAACGGGTCGGCGGCGCCCGGCGCGGCAAGGCCATCATCGTGCTGAACCCCGCCGAGCCGCCGCTGATCATGCGGGACACGGTGATCTGCCTGACCGAGGACGGCGATCCGGCCGAGATCGCCGAGTCGGTGACCAGGATGGTCGCCGACGTGGCCGCGTACGTACCCGGCTATCGGTTGCGCCATCCCGTGCAGATCGACCCGGTGGACGCGGACCTGCGGGGCCGGCTGCGGCCCGACGAGGCGGACCGGGCCCGCTGGAAGGTCACCGCCCTGCTCGAGGTCGAGGGTGCGGGCCACTACCTGCCGGCGTACGCCGGAAACCTCGACATCATGACCTCCGCCGCGCTCCGGGTCGCCGAACGCGTCGGCGTCCTCGCCTTCGAAGGGCCTGTCGTATGACCCCCCGCCTGTACATCCAGGACGTCACCCTGCGGGACGGCATGCACGCCGTCGGCCACCGCTACCGGCTGGACACCGTCCGTGCCATCGCCCGCGCGCTGGACGCCGCCGGCGTCGACTCGGTCGAGATCGCGCACGGCGACGGCCTGGCCGGATCCAGCTTCACCTACGGGTTCGGCGCCCACTCCGACGACGAGTGGATCGCCGCGGCCGTCGCCGAACTCCGCTCGGCCACGCCCGCCACACTCATCCTGCCCGGCATCGGCACCGCCGACGATCTGCGCCGCGCGCACGCGCTGGGCATCCGCTCGGTGCGCGTGGCCACCCACTGCACCGAGGCCGACATCGCCGCCCAGCACATCGCACTCGCCCGCGAACTGGGCATGGACGTCTCGGGGTTCCTGATGATGTCGCACCTTGCCGAGCCGGACCGGCTGGCCGGTCAGGCCAAGCTGATGGAGTCCTACGGAGCGCACTGCGTGTACGTCGTGGACTCCGGCGGGCGGCTCACCATGGACGGCGTCCGGGACCGGGTCCGCGCCTACCGCGACGTGTTGCACGACACGACCGCGATCGGCATCCACGCCCACCACAACCTGGCCCTGGCGGTGGCCAATTCGGTCGTGGCCGTCGAGGCCGGAGTCACCCGGGTGGACGCCTCGCTCGCCGGACAGGGAGCAGGCGCGGGCAACTGCCCGATCGAGGCGTTCGCGGCGGTCGCCGACCTGCACGGCTGGTCGCACGGCTGCGACCTGTTCGCGCTGATGGACGCGGCCGACGATCTGGTGCGCCCGTTGCAGGAACGACCGGTGCGGGTGGACCGGGAGACCCTCACCCTGGGCTACGCGGGCGTGTACTCCTCGTTCCTGCACCATGCCGAACGTGCCGCCGCCCGCTACGGCCTGGACACCCGGGACGTGCTGGTCGAAGTAGGCCGGCGCGGCCTGGTCGGCGGCCAGGAGGATCTGATCGTCGACGTCGCCCTCGACCTGGTCGACGCCCGCTCGGCCACGACCGTGTAGCCGCCGGCACCCAACCGAGGGCCGTGCCGACCCGATCGATCCACGCGTCCTCCCACACACCGAAGGCCGCCCGCCCGCGACTGCCATCGCGGGCGGGCGGCCTTCGCTTGCGCGGCCTGCGACGTATCGGTGTGGCCACGCGCTCCGTGGCGCGCCGTACCGGGCGTCCCGGCGTGGCCGGCGCGGGCCCCGAGTCGAGCCGGTGTGGCCGACAGGCTGCGGCATCCGACGACACACGGATCGTGAAGCACCATTCCCGGGCGTGGTCTGCTCCGTCCCGCAGGGGAACCCGGGCGCCCACGTCGCCGCCCGCGCAGGGCCGACCCCGGGCCGACCGACCGCGCACGTGCGTCGACCAGCGTGCCGGTTCGGCACGCTGGTCGACGTGTTCGGTTTCCTTCATCCGCGGCGGTTCGCCCGGCCTGCGCTCCGGGCTACCTGTGCCGGCGCGGGATGCCGGTGGTGCTGATGTCGATCACGGCTCCGGTCGTGGTCGCCGACTCCCGCGCGGCAAGCAACACGTACGGTCCGACGCCGTCCTCGGCGCGTACCGCGACGCCGAGCGCGGACTGTTCGGTCACGATGCGGTCGATGGGAATCTCCCGGGCGATCGTGGTGTCCGCCAGTCCCATCGCCTTCGGACCGCTGAGGCCGGTCGCCATCGGGCCCGGGGCGACCGCGTTCACCCGGATGTCCGGAGCCAGTTCGTAGGCGAGCTGGCGCACCAGTCCCAGCCCCGCGTGCTTGGCCGCGGTGTACACGGGCCCGCCCCCGGGTCCGGGGTAGAACGAGGCGTTGGACAGGGTGAACACGATACTGCCGCGCGAGCGGCGCAGCAGGGGCACCGCGGCCTTCGCGCCCAGCAGGTAGCCCTTGACGTTGACCGCGAACAACTCGTCGAAGCCGGCGGCCAGGACGTCGGCGGGCGTGTCGGTCAACGATCGGGCGAAGTCCCACAGTCCGGCGTTGCCGACGAGGGTGTCCAGGCCGCCGAATGCTTCCTCGGCGCACGCGCACGCGCGCTCGTGAGACTCGTAGCGGGTCACGTCGCCGACCACGGTACGGATCGAATCGCCCAATGTGGTGGTGAGGTCGGCCAACCGCTCGGCGGACCGATCCAGCACGACCACGCGCGCGCCCTCGGTGACGAAGCGCTCGACGACGGCCCGGCCGACGCCGGATCCGCCGCCGGTGACCAGGATGGACGAACCCTCAAGCCACCCCATGGCCGGCCCCTTCCGCGTCCCGACCGCCCGTGTCCACGCCGACCGGGTGCGAACCGCCGGCATCGGTGCCGATCGTGCCCGGGCATCGGCGCTCGCTCAAGGTGTCCTCGCCCCGGGCGATGCGCACATACACCTCCGTCCCGTCGACCCGCACCTCGTGCGTGGCCAGCGGCCGGTACGCCGGTGCGGCGAGCGCCGCGCCGGTGCGCAGGCAGAACTTGGCCAGGTGCAGCGGGCATTCCACCGCGCCGTCCTCCACCCAGCCGTCCGCGAGGGAGAAGTCCTCGTGGGTGCAGGTGTCGTCGACACAGAAGAACTCGCCGCCGGACCGGAACACCGACACCGGCGGGGTGGTCTCCAGCCGCAGGGCCTGGTCCTCGGGGATCTCGTCGACCCGACCGGCTCGGATCCACGGCTCCCGGATGTATTCGCTCATAGGAAGAGTCCGCTCACAGGAAGATGCTGATGCTCGGGGCCAGAAGCGTGGTGGTGTCCAGCACGATCCGGCGTCGGGCGATGTGGAATCCCGGCTCCTGCGGGACGCGGCGCAACAGGTCGGTGCGTTCGCCGAAGAAGGTGTCGTGATGGCGTTCGGCCCGGCTGCGCAGGACGTGGAAGTTGGCCCGGACCTCGAACTCGCCGGTGTCCAGCAGGGTGGGCCGGATGTTGGTGATCAGCCGGCGGGTCCGGGAGGGGGGTTCCTCCGACCACGAGCGGCCGGAGGCCAATCGGCGTACCCGGCCGGTCAGGAATGCCTTGTCGTCGTCGAAGAAGGCCGCGCCGTCCGGACCGGCGACCTCCAGGTCGCGTTCGCGGACGGTTCGGGTGGTCCGGGTCGGCAGCCAGTAGTGGATGTCGTCGTCGAAGAGATCCAGCCAGTCGTCGAACCGCTGGTCGTCAAGGAGTTCGGCCTCCAGGTAGAGGAAGCGCTCGATGTCGTACCGGGTCTCGAGGTCGACGCTGCGTCGTTGTGGTGGGGTGGCGGTGTTGCTCATGCGAGGTGCGCCTCCTGGTCCCGCTGGTGTCGGGCCTTGTCCCGCTCGGTGATCTCCGGCCAGCTCAGGCCGGACATCAGGTCGGCCCAGCGCCGGTACATGCCGCGGGCGGCCATCTCGGTGTACATGTCGTCGGTGACCCGGCCGGGCATACCGTCGGTGCCGTGGCGTTCGTGGCCCAGGCCCATCTGCGCGTTGAAGGTGGTCTTGCGGGCCTGGTGGCCGCGCAGGACCTGCTGGATCTCGGTCCAGTTCTCGCCGTCGTCGGTCTCGAAGACGCCGGCGGCGCTGAAGGTGCGGATGGTGCTGGTGCGGACCGCCTGCTTGGCCCGCTCGTCGGCGTCCTTGGGCAGGTAGGTCCAGGACCAGACCTCGATCTGGCCGGGTCCGCGCGGGTGCCAGACCCGCATGGTGTTGTTGATGGTCAGCCAGGAGAAGTTGGGGAAGACGGTGTTGTGGCCGTTGACGGCGAGCGCGCGCTGTTCGCCGATGCGGCGGTAGATCTGTTCGCGGTTGGCCACGACCCAGGCGTCGAAGTCGGGTCCGGCCTGGGTGGGTACCAGGTCGGGGCGCAGTCCGAAGCCGGAGCCGTGGCCGTTGCCGGCGTACTGTCGGCCGGGTGCGGCGGCGCTCTGTTGCTGGAACTCGGCGAGCACGGCGGGGTCTTCGATCAGGGCTACGAGGGCGGAGGCGTGCGAGGACGGCACGTGGTACATGTCGCTGGCGAACTGCTCGGCGGCGAACTTCCAGTTGCAGTCGATGACCCATTTGGTGGCGCCGGGTACCAGGGTCAGGCCCGCGTCGTAGCGGTCGGCGAGGGCGTCGAAGTACCAGAGCATGTCGCCGAGATAGTCCTCGAAGGAGGGTGCGCTCTCGTCCCAGGTGCCGAAGATGAAGCCCTTGTGGTTGTGCAGGCGCGGCACCTGCGTGGGGCCCCACTTGGACTTGTCGATCTCGTCGTGGTAGGCGCGGTCCTGCATGGGCACGTTGACCAGTTCGCCGGCCAGGTTGTAGCCCCAGCCGTGATAGGTGCAGGTGAACGCGCGGGCGACGCCCTCGTCGGCGCGGCAGATGCGCATGCCCCGATGCCGACACTGGTTGAGGAAGGCCTTGACGGAGCCGTCGCGTTGGCGGACCACCAGGACCGGGTCCTCGGCCATGTAGGTCTGCACGAAGCTGCCCGGCCTGGCAAGTTGGGTGTCGTGCGCGAGGAAGAGCCAACTGCGGGCGAAGACCCGTTCCAGTTCGGCCTGGTAGACCTCGGGGTCGGTGTAGATGCTGGGGTTGATCAGCCCATGGTCGGGCTGGACCAGTTCGGTGACGTCGAACATGACGGGCCTTTCTCGGTCAGTCGGTTCCGGGGCCGGGCGGGGTGGCGAAGCGGTGGCCCCAGGTGCTGGGCGACTCGTAGTGGCTGACGGTCCAGTCCCGGTCGTCGATGACCCGGCCGTTGTAGCCGTATTCGATGTCGAAGCCGGAGGGGGTGCGGACGTAGAAGGAGGTCATCCGGTCGTTGCTGTGTTCGCCGATGGACAGCGGGATGGGGAGTTCCTGTTCCTGGACGGCGTCCAGGGCACGGCCGACGGCTTCCAGGGTGTCGACTTCGAGCATCAGGTGGCCCAGGCCCGAGGCCGGTGCGCCCGGGAGCGCGGCGAAGGCGATCGAGTGGTGCCGGGGGTTGCAGTGCAGGAAGTGGGCGGACTGCGGGCCGAACGCGATCGTGTCGGAGAGCTTGAAGCCGAGGTGCTCGGTGTAGAAGGCGGCGGCCTGCGCGACGTCGTCGGCCAGCAGGAAGGTGTGGCCGATCCCGATCTCGCCGGCCGCCGTCTCGCCGGCGACGAAGGTGACGCCGCGCGGCGAGGCGAAGCCGGATTTGTCGACGGTCGGGCCCCAGTACGCCTCGACGGTGTTGCCGGTCGCGTCACGGAACGCGATCAGGGCGCGGACCCGGCGGCGTTCGGCCAGGTCCGGGTCCTCGTGCACCTCGATGCCCCGCGAGCGCAGCGTGTCGGCGAGGGCTTCGAGTTGCTCGGCCGACCTGACCTCGAGGCCGAGGGCGACCAGGGATTGCGGGCCGGCGGGCTCGCCCGCCTCGATCGCCAGCCGCCAGGAACGGCTGTCGGTCTTGAACAGGAGGGTGTCCGGGTCGGCCGAGGGGGCGGGCTGCAATCCGAGGATCTCGGGGCCGAACCGTCGCCATTCCTCCAATGGGCCTCGTACGACGACGTAGCCCAGGGCGCTCACGATGCTCATGGTCTGGTCCTGCTCCCTTGTTCGGGGGATGGCGGTGCGGAGGAGGGGGGCGGTGGGACGCTTGCGGGTGGGTCAGCGGCGCACCGGCGCCGCTCGGGGCTTACAGTGCGCCGGCGAGGAACGCGCGGGTGACGGCCTGGAACCGGTCGGCCTGTTCGATCTGCGCCCAGTGGCCGCAGTGCGGGACCAGGTACAGGCGGGCGTTGGGGATCCGGCGGGCGAACCACTCGCTGCCCTCCGGCGGGACCATCACGTCCTCGCGACCGTGCACCAGCAGCACGTCGTTGGGGATCCGCTTCAGTGCGATCTCGGGCAGCCCGGGACCGGCGCCCGGTGCCATGGCGAAGGTCTGCCGGTGCGAACGTTCCACCTCGGGGCGGATCGCCACCGCCAGGCGCTCCTCGGCGATGGCGTCGAGCCGGTCGCCGAACAGCTTGGGGTCGTACAGCATGAACGAGATCAACTCGGCCATCGACCGCGCGGTGGGGTCGTCGTAGAAGGTGATCAGCCGCATGATGGCCGGCTGCGGTGTGGTCGCGTTGCCCGCGCCGGCGGCGCCCATCAGCACCGCCTTGCCGAACCGTTCGGGAGCGCGGACCAACAGGTGCAGCGCGAGTGCGCCGCCCAGCGAGTTGCCGACGAGGTGGACCCGCTCCAGGCCCAGTTCGTCGAGCAGGCCGAGGCAGGCCGCGACGTTCTGCCGCAGGCGGGAGCCGGGCGGGGTGTTCTCGGGGTGGCTGGAGTCGCCCCACCCGACCTGGTCCACGACCAGGCAGTCGTAGGTGTCGGACAGGGCCTCGATGGTGCCGGCGAAGTTCGACATGCCGGTGGCGCCTGGACCCGAGCCGTGCAGGAAGAGGATCGTCTCGGCGCTGCCCTGGCCGGCGCGGTTGACCCGGAGGGTGTGCTCTCCCACCGTCACATCGGACGTGACGATCGTGTTGCTCATGTGTTGGGCTCCTGTCGGGTGGGTCGCCTGGATGTCGCGTGGATGCCCTCGCGCGGGACGACGTCCGGTCTTGCATGCCTGCGCCGGGAGGTCGGCGATGGGCCGCTCGGTCGCGCCGTGGCGGGCGGGGTGTGGTGGCGATCGCATCCACGCCTGCGAGTCTCGGTCGCGCGGCGCGCGCCCGGGCAGGATCGTTCCGGTGGCCGGGACACCGGGGCGGCGCGGCTGTACGGCCGGTGGGGTCGGCGTTGGGTCGTCCCGGCGGGCGGAACGGATCGCCCGTCGGCGCGCCGGCCGATGGCACGGTGCGGCCATGCCAAGCCTTCAGGATCCGCCGTCCGCCCGTTCCGGCCCGCTGCTGTTCGCGTTGTGCTTCGCCGGGGTGGTGGCGGGCGCGGTACCGGCTGTCGTGGTTCCCGTGCTTCCGGACATCGCCCGGGAGCTGAGTGTCTCGCCCGGTGCCGCGAACTGGGCGGTGACGGCGGGGCTGCTCACCTCGGCGGTCACCGTCCCGGTGTTCGGGCGGATCGCCGACCTGCGAGCCGGCCGAGGCGTACTGGTGTGTTGCCTGTCGGTGCTCGCCGTGGGCACCGTTCTGTCCGCGCTCGCCCCCTCGTTTCCGCTGTTCCTGCTCGGGCGTGCTCTCCAGGGCACTGCGGGGGCGGTGTTCCCGCTGGCGGTCACGGTGTTGTATCGCGAGATGGGTGGCGACCGGCTCGCCTCGGCGGTGGCGTTGGTGTCGGGGACCCTGGCGGTGGGCGGGGGATTGGGCCCGGTGGCCGCCGGCCTGTTGAATCGGGCGTATCCGGGGTACCGGGTGTTGTTCTGGGGCTGCGCCGCGGTGGCGGTGTGCTCGGTGCTCCTGGTCGTCCTGTTCGTGCCGCGCGGATCGGGGGTCGAGGCGGGCGGGCGGGTGGATGTCGCGGGTGCCGCCGTGTTGGGGACGGGATTGGTCCTGGTGATGTTGCCGCTGTCGCAGGGCGGCAGTTGGGGATGGACGTCTCCGGCCGTTCTCGCCATGTCGGTCGCGGCGGCGGTCGTCCTGGGGATCTTCGTTCGGGTCGAGCGCGGTCGCCGCGATCCGCTGTTGGCGATCGACCTGTTGCGGCGTCGGCCGATCGTGGTGGCGAACGTGTTGTCGGCGCTGGTCGGGGCGGTGATGTACCTGGCGGTGCTGGCGCTGACCCAACTGGTGCGTGGACGTCCCGAAGCCGCGGGGTACGGCTTCGGCGCGTCGGCGCTGACCGCCTCGGTGGTGTATCTGTTGCCGATGACGATCGCGTCGATGATCGCCGCGCCGCTCGGCGGCCGGTCGGTCGTGCGTTTCGGCGCCCGCTTCACCCTCGTTGGGGCCGGACTCGCGGGAGTGGGCGGGTTCGGTGTGCTGACCGTGGCGCACGATCGGCCGTATCAGGTGGTGGTGGCGAGTTTTGCGATCGGGGTGATGGTGAGTCTGGGGTACGCCGCGATCCCGTCGCTGTTGGCCGAGTTCGTGCCCGCTTCCCGGATCGGCATGGCCAACAGCGCGAACGCGTTGACCCGTTGGATCGGCGGCGCGACCGCGAGCAGTTTCGTTGCGGCGGTCCTGGCCGCGTTCACCGCGAACGGTGGGCCGCCGCGCGAGGGGGCGATCGTCGTACTGTCCGGATCGGGCGTGGTCGTGGCGCTGACCGTGGTGTTCCTGGCCCGCTTCGGCCTTCCCCGCGGCGGGCCGCCGAGGCGGGGCTAGCGTCGGTGCGGGGTTGGTGATCCTGCCGCGGCGCCTTCTCGGGTGTCGTTCTCCCGGGCGGTGCCCTCCCGGCCTGCGGCCTCCCTGATGGTGGCCAGGACCAGTTGGCGCAGCCGGCGGATACCGGCGGGGATTCCGACCGCCTCGGCGTCGGTGAAGACCACCAGGCCGGCGGTGAACGACATGGTCAACTCCGCCAGTTCCAGGGCGAGTTCCTCCGGTTCGGGGACGCCGCAGCTGCGCGCGACCGGCTCGATCACCGCGATCAGCTCGGTCCGGACCCGGCGGCGGGCCTCGCGGACCAGCGGCGCGATGGTCCCGTCCTTGTCCTCTTGGAGTTGCAGCAGGAACATCAGCCGCATGAACAGCACCCGGTCGCCGATCACGTGCGCGGCCGCGTCGTAGAAGGCGCCGAGTCGGTCGAGCGGGTCGCCGGGCAGGTCGTCCACGGCCGGCAGCGATGCGAAGAACAGCCCGGAGGAGCGTTCGAACACTGCGGCGAGCAGGCCGTACTTGTTGGTGAAGTGGTGGTAGATCGAGCCCACCGGGAAGCCGGATGCCTGGCAGACCTGGCTGACGGTGACGTCCGCGTAGCCTCGGGTGCTGAACAGACGCTCGGCCGCGTCCAGGATCCGGTCCCGGTTCGCGCTGGTCCTGTCCATGGCCGCCACCCTACCCACCGGTCGCGATCAGCCGGCCGGCCGAGCCGGTCAGCAGCGAGCGGGAGATCGCCGCGGCCGTGCGGCGTAGCGGGTCCACCAGTACGGCGCCGCTGCCGGCCGCCGCCGCGAAGCCGACCGACACCGCCGCCAAGGGCCGGCCGCCGGACAGCACCGGGACCGCGACGCAGGCCATTCCCTCGACGGCCTCCTCGCGATCGACGGCGTATCCGTCGGTCCGGATCGCGGTCAGGTGTCGGCGGATGAGCGCGGGCGAGGTCAGCGAGTGGGTGGTGCGGCGTTCCAGCGGCGCGGCCAGTACCTCGGCGACGGAGTGTTCGGTCGAGTAGGCGAGCATGGCCTTGCCGATCGCGGTGCAGTGGGCCGGGAGTCGGCCGCCGACCAGGGCAGGGGATCGGTCGTGTCGGCGGCTGCGGAGTTTCTCCAGGTAGACGGCGTCGCCGTCGCGCAGGATCGCAAGGTGCAACGTCTGTCCGGTGACACGGTGGAGTTCCTCCAGGTGCACCAGGGCCGCGTCCCGCAGCGCGACCTCGGGCGGGAGGGTGCCGAACGAGAACATCCGCAGCCCCATCCGGTATCCGTCGCTGTGCTGTTCGACCGCGCCGACCTCGAGGAGCATCGTCAGCACGCGGTGCGCGGTGGACTTGGGCAGCCCGCTGCGGCGCACGATCTGCGCGAGCGTCAGTACGCGGCGGCTGTGACTGAACACCCCCAGTACCCGAAACGCCTTCCACAACACCGACGGAGCCGGTTCCGCGCCTGACCCGAGTCCGGCCTTCGCCGCCGCTCGGTCCGTCATATCCATGTCCATGTCCTGACTCCATCTCGGCACAGCCCTAGAACGGAGACTCTAGAATCAATATTCTAGGCATCCACCGGCGAGTGCGGTCAACCGGGATCGTTCGGCCGGCCGAGCACATGGCTATACAGAA
Source organism: Embleya sp. NPDC127516 (assembly GCF_044765325.1). Taxonomy (NCBI): domain Bacteria; kingdom Bacillati; phylum Actinomycetota; class Actinomycetes; order Kitasatosporales; family Streptomycetaceae; genus Embleya; species Embleya sp. NPDC127516. Next base: position 25,606 of record NZ_JBIWJT010000042.1, read on the forward strand.
ATACCTACGTTGACATAGCCATTTCGGTGACCTAGGGTCACGGTGTGTCTTCGACGGATCCCGCGACCGAGGAGCGTCGGCGCATCGCAGCCGGCCTGGCTGCGATCCTGCCGGTGCTGCATCGGACCGTGGAGCGAAGGCTGGTGGCGGATCTCGGCCGGCCCAAGCCGCCGGAGGCGCACCTGGCACTGCTGCGGGTGGTCGGCGAACGCGAGGGCATCACGGTCCGTGAGGCGGCCGAGGCCCTGCTGATGAAGGCCAACAACGTGAGCGCCCTCGTCACGAAACTCGTCGACGAGGGCATGATGGAGCGGCACGTCGATCCCGGCGACAAGCGTGTGGTGCGCCTGCGCCTGACGGCGCAGGCCCGTCGTCGTTCCGCGGACGTGGACGCACTCGTGATCGACTACGTCGTGGGCGCGCTGCGCACGATGACCGACGGCGAGGTCGCCGCCCTGGGATCCGCGGTCGGCGCGCTGGCCGAACTCACCCGACAGGTCCAGCCCGGCACCACCTGAACCACGGCCGTCTCGAGCCGACGTCCGGAGTCTCCGGGGTCGTCGGTCCCCCGGCCGCAGGACCGCTGTTCCGTGCCACGGCGCACCGCGTGTCATCGCGCACGCCGACGCACCCCCCTTTTCCCGATGTGATCTTCCGACGTGTGCTTGGCCTGATCGGCGCACACGTCCCACCCGATCAGGAAGTCTCCCCTTCGCATGTCTTCAACCGACGTGGGGCGCTCCGTCGCGCCCTCCCCCAGCCCGGCGCCGACCACAGGCGGCCCGCGCGCCAACCCGTGGCTGACATTGATAGCCGTGGCCTTCGGCCTGTTCATGGTCGGCCTGGACAGCTCGGTCGTGGCGATCGCCAACCCGGAGATCGGCCGCGATCTGCACGCCTCGACCGCCGACCTGCAATGGGTCACCAACTCCTACCTGCTGGCCCTGGCCGCCGCACTGATCCTCGGCGGCAAGCTCGGCGACCGCTTCGGCCGCCGGACGTTCTACCTGATCGGCGTGACCGGCTTCACCCTCGCATCGGTGGCCATCGGACTGGCCGGCTCGATCGAAGGCGTGATCGCCTTCCGCGCGGTGCAGGGGTTCTTCGGCGCCCTGCTGATGCCCAACACGCTAGGCCTGTTGCGCGCGGTCTTCCCCCCGAAGAAGTTCGGAATGGCGGTGGGCGTCTGGGCGATGGTCTCGTCCGTGTCCACGGCGATCGGCCCGATCGTGGGCGGACTGCTCGTCGAACACGTCAACTGGGAGTCGGTGTTCTACATCAACGCCCCGATCGGCGTGATCGCCCTCGCCTTCAGCCTCGCGGTGCTGCCGCAGAGCAAGAACTCCACCGGGCACCACCGGTTCGACATCCCCGGCGTACTGATCCTCGCGCTCGGACTGCTGCTGCTCGTCTTCGGCGTCGTCAAGGGCGAGGCATGGGGCTGGGGCGAGACCTCCACCATCGGCGTGATCGCGGCGGGGATCACCGTGTTGATCGTGTTCGGCTGGTACGAGACGCGCATCGCGCACCCACTGCTGCCGATGCGACTGTTCCGCAGCCGGGCACTGACCGTCGGCACGATCGTCACCGCCGTGAACTTCTTCGTCCTGCTCGGCGTGATCTTCTTCGTCATGCTGTATCTGCAGAACGTGCGCGGCTTCACTCCGGTGGAAGCCGGCGTGCGGACCCTGCCGCTCAGTCTCGCCTCGGTCGTGTCCGCCCCGCTCGGCGCGGCGATCACCGAACGCCTCGGCGCGCGGGTGAGCATGCCGATCGGCATGCTCCTCCAGGCCGCGGCCGCACTGGGCATGCTCGCGTGGGACATCGACTCCTCGTACACGGTGATGTGGCCGCCGTTCGTCGCGCTCGGCCTCGGTACCGGCATGGTCATGGCGGCGTCCTCGGACGCGATCGTGGGCAACGCACCCGTCCAGGACGGCGGCGTGGCCGGTGGCCTGCAGGCCACCGCCCTGCAGATCGGCGGCGCCCTGGGCACGTCCGTGCTGATGTCCGTCATCGGCAGTCGCGCCGGCTCGACGATGGTCGACGAATTCGTCTCCGCCGGGGTCCCGGCGCCGACCGCCGAGGGCACGCGCGCCGCCGAGGACGCGGTGGCGATGGGCGTCGCACCCGTCTCCCCCGACATGCCCGCCCAGTTGCGTGCCCAGATCATCGAGGGCAGCGGCCAGGCGTTCATGAACGGCGTACACACCGCGGCGATCATCGCCGCGGTCGCGTGCCTGGCCGGAGCCGCCCTCTCCGCCGCGGGCCTCGGCCGACGCGATCCCTCCCGAGGCCCGGTCGCGCCCGCGATGCACTGACCCGGCCGTGCCGGCCCGCCCCGCCGCGGACAGACCGCGCGCGGCGCGGGCCGGCACATCCCCCTCGGCACGAGCGGAGGCCGGTCGCACGTGCGTCCCTCTCGGTCACTACCGATCGCCGTGCGCCGATGGAGAGTTCGAGACGTCACATCGAACGTGAGGGTCTTTCGAGGACCGCACGCGGCGAGGGATGAGGAAGCGCGTTTCTCGGCCACGTCACGCCAAGGCAGGAGAACCCGATACCGCTTTCTGCGCCGTTGCCCGCTGCCGCGGCTACTCCGGACGGAGCCACGTGCACGACGGCACCCGGAATCGACACACCCGATCGATCAGAGGGGGAGGCGGGTTTCGGGAAGATCGCCGCACTGAGGTCTCCTCCTGGTTTCGGTGCATACACCCTTGGTCGGCCAGGCCATTGGGCCGGGATCGCCACGAACGACCGGAACGATCACCCTTGAAAGGTAGGACCCCGTGACCGGGACAGCAGATCACAGCCCCCAACTCCGAGCATTGCGCGACCGGGTGACCGCTCCGCCGACCGTCGACCTGCCCAAGGCAGGCGACGGCCTCACCTGGCGACCTGCAACGGCCGCCGACATCGACCTGATACTCGACCTCAAGCGCGCCGCCGGAACGATCGACCACCCCCGCTACCTGGAGACGAGAGACGAGCTCGAGGAGGAATTCGCGAGCGAGACCTTCGACCTCGAACGCGACGCGGTCGTCGCCGTCGACTCCGCAGGGCGGGCCGTCGCCTACGGTTCGGCAGCCGCCCCGGAGAGTCAGGAGACGATCGTCAGCGTCGAACTCGACGGCACCGTCGCCCCGGACCGCCGCCGTGAAGGCATCGGCAGCGCGCTGCTGGCGTGGCAGGAGGCCCGCGGGCTCCAGCATCTCGCGGCCAGCGACGCCGCTCTGCCCGGCTGGCTCGCCTCGAGCGCCCACGAACACGCCATCCCCGCGATCCGACTCCTCGAGGACCACGGTTACGAACGGGCCCGATGGTGGCTGGAACTGGAACTCGACCTCGACACCCCGGTCGCCGAGCCACCGACCACCCCGGGAGTGCGGCTCGTGCCCTACGGGCCGCAGTGGCAGGAAAGGGCCAGGTCCGCCAGGAACGATGCCTTCCGCGACCACTGGGGCAGCCAACCGATCACCGCCGCCGACTGGGCCTCCGCCGACCGACTGGCGGCATCGCGCCCGGACCTGTCCCTCCTTGCCGTCGCCCCGCACACGCACGACGACGAACACGTCCTCGGCTTCGTCTTCGTCGACGTGGAGCGCGACGAATGGCCGCTGCGCGGCGGCCCGTTCGGCTACGTCACCACCGTCGGCACACGACGGGAGGCACGAGGACAAGGACTTGCCCGCACCCTGCTCGCCCACGTCCTGCGGGCGATGCGAGCCGACGGCCTGCGCCACGCCGTACTCGAAGTCGACGCCGACAGCCCCACCGGCGCCCTCGGCCTCTACCGGAGCTTCGGCTTCACCGTCACCGACCGCTCGATGAGTTTCGTCAAGCGCTTCTGACCCCTCCCGGGACAGGGCCCTTCGGTCCCCGCCCGCCCCGGGCGCCGTCCGCGCCGCCGCCGACCACGCCTCACCATGCGGCCGGCGCCACGCCGCGGCACGGCGCGCGTCCAGCCAACCACGCCAAACGCGAGACATCGACGTGATGCCGATCCGACCCGATTTCCATCACCGACAAGGCCCGCACCCACACGAATGCCGCGCTCCGGCTGCCCAAGGCGACGCCTGCCCGCCCCGGGAGTGCGGCGCACAGCCGGGAATCCCCGGCCCTCGCAACGCGCGAGCGGGAGCACTTCGACCTGCCGAGTAGCGGGCCCGGTGGACATGGGCGGGCAGTGGGTCGGACCCACGCAGGACGTGGTGCTCGCAATGATCGACGAGCTGCGCCACAGGGGTCGTTCCCCGGCTTCGACGAGGGCGAGACACTGACCGTCTACGACGGAAAGATCGTCGGGCGGCGACGGCACGCAGGGCCGTCCGCACCACTCCGCCACGGGCCGGCGCGTTGCGTGCGGCCGCGACCCGCTGTTCGCGACGAACCGGAGCCTCGACGTACGGCATGGCACCCCTTCCGGTCGGACGACGGAGATTTCGTCGTGCCCAGCCTGTTGTCCGAGGCCTGCCGTCAGCTTGCTTCGGCATCGAGACCGGCTGCGCGCAGATAGTCGCCGATGGCCGTGTGGTTCTTCGTGAGGCACTCGATCTTCTCGGCCATGCGATCGCGTACCTGCTCGAGGGTGGCAACCATGTCCGGCGTCAGATAGGGCATGTGAATCGTCATCGGGCTGTCCAGGCACGGCAGGATCTGCCTGATGATCCTCGTCGGCAGGCCGACATCGAGCAAACCCCTGATCTGGCGGACCCGATCGACCACGTAGTCGTCGTAATCCCGGTATCCGTTGTGCAGACGCTCCGACACGATCAGATTCCGCGCCTCGTAGTAGCGCAACATACGCACCGGCGTGTCCGTGCGCTTCGCCAGCTCACCGATCCTCACGTGCGAACCTCCCCCTCGAACGGCGCAAGTCTTCGACTTGACCCTGACATTGATGTCATCCATTGATCGTATGGCCATGCCAAGAACGGATCGCACCACCTCGATGGCCGCCCCTGTCACACGGTTTCCCCTCGCGGGACTGTTGGCACTGGGCACCGCGGGACTGATCACCCTCCTGACCGAGACGATGCCCGCCGGAGTACTGCCCGCGATGAGCCACGACCTGGGAGTGAGCGAGTCGGCAGCCGGTCAGACGGTCACGGCCTTCGCCCTGGGGGCGCTGCTGTCGGCCCTCCCCCTGACGCGAGCGACCATCGGATGGCCACGCCGACACCTGCTGCTGTCCGCGGTGTCGGGACTCGCCGTGACCAACACGATCACGGCCCTCTCGCACAACTTCCCCCTCACGCTTGCGTCCCGGTTCATCGGAGGCGTCGTCGCGGGACTGCTCTGGGCCCTGCTCGCCGGGTACGCCCGTCGCATGGTCGCCCCGCAACACCGCGGCAGGGCCATGGCAATCGCGATGGCAGGCACTCCCGTCGCCCTCTCGGTCGGCGTACCCGCCGCCGCATTCCTCGCGAAAGTCGTCGGCTGGCGTTTCGCCTTCGGACTCACGACCGCAGCCACTCTGGCACTGATCGTCTGGATCATCGCTGCCGTTCCCAACTTCCCGGGACGACCCAAGGGATCCCGGCTCCCCCTCGCCCGAACCCTGCGCATCCCCGGTGTCGCCCCCATACTCCTCGTGACAGTGACCTTCGTACTCGCGCACAACACCCTCTACACCTACATCGCGCCCTTCCTCGACTCGCTCGGCATGGCCGACCGGGTCGACGCCGTCCTCCTCACCTTCGGAGTGCTGTCGTTGGCGAGTATCTGGATCACCGGCGTACTCATCGACCGGCACCTGCGCATCCTCATGATCACCAGTTGCGCCCTCTTCGCCACGGCGGCTCTGCTCCTGGGAGTCTTCACCGGCTCCCCCGTACCGGTCTTCGTCGGCACCGCCGTGTGGGGGCTCGCGTTCGGCGGCACGGCGACCCTGCTCCAGACGGCTGTCGCCGAAGCAGCCGATGCGGCCGGGGACGTGGCCCAATCCCTGCTCGTGACCGGCTGGAACATCGGCATTGCCGGCAGCGGCATCCTCGGTGCACTCCTGCTCGGCGGACCCGGAGCGCACTACCTCACCTGGGCCGCCATCGCACTCTTGCTACCGACTCTCGCGATCGTCGTCGGCGCACGCAGGAACGCATTCCCCGCGCGTCCACTCCACCACGCCGAAACAACGCCGAGATGAAAGCGCTCCTTCTCTCATGTGACCGCCGCCCACATGCCCAGGCAGTGACGACCACGTTCGCAACCCGTGACATCCAAAGTCCCTTCCCGCTTCCCGCCGGGCCGTCGGGATGTCCCGGCCTCCGACGGTCGGTACTCGCCGGTGGCGACCAGGCGCCGGAGTTTCCCGAGGGAGCGCTATAGGGGTCTCGGAATCGGCCCCGGGACGACCAACCCGTCGTTGACGGCCCGGGCCGGCACCGCGGAGGCGAGGGCGCGGGCGTCCGTCCGCTGAGGCGAGCGACCCGTGCTCGCCGCATGATCAGGCAACACGGCGAACATTCCAGGTCACAGCACCACCCCGCCGCGGATCCATCCGGGCCACCTGACCAGCCGAAGGCGGGTTGCCCGACCCGGGCCCGCCGGAACTCCGGGCGCACTCACCGCGCCCGCAGATCTGTTCTCCGTTCGGCTGTGCGGAGGGCGGGACTGGGCGAGGCGCCGGTAGGTCGACGTTGTGTCCTGCGGGCTTCAATCCCGCCAACGTCCTCGAGGAGCCCGACAGGGCTGTACTCGTGGACTGGGCGTGGGCGGTGCGGGGGCCTGTGTGGTTGGATCCGGCGCCGGCGGTCGTGCGTCTGGTCCCCACCGGTGGGCAGGCGCCGGCCGCGGCGCAGGCGTGGGCGACGCGGCTGCCGGCGTGGCACGGCGTGCCCGATCGGGCTCACCGAGTTCGCGAGGGCCGAGGCCCGGTACGGGGAGGACATCACCGCGCGCAGACCGGCGCCATGGTCCCGCGCGTGGGCCGCTTACCGCGCGCCGACGGGCGATCCGTCGCAGCGACCGGCTCCCGTCCTCGGTGATCCGCACGGAGTCGGAATCGGTTTCGGCCTTTTCGTCGGCGGCGTTGTGGCGGAGATCGCTGCGGAAGGCGCACGGGTTGTCGAGCGCCGAGTCCGCGAACGCGGCGGCTCTGGGAGTGCCGGTGGACGGTTCAGGCTCCCCTTGGCGGCCGGCGGGGCGGCGGGCAAGCCTGGCCGCTGCTTCAGGGCTTCGAGCACGAGGAAGCAACCTGGCGATACGACACGGCTGCTTCCCGGATGGCGGTCAGAGCGTCAATCCGTGGGAGGCCGGTGCCGGTCTTCAAGGTGATCCGCTCTGCCAGGCACGCAGGCGAACATCTTCCTGCGAGGGTCGCTGCGGGAGGGCCGCCAAGCGGGGCACCGATTCCGGCCAAGTTCGAACAACGAGTGCCGCTTCTGTGATCGGGCTGTGTAGTTTTCGAGCGATCCGCAAGGCGTCGTTCGCCCGGGGATCAGGCGCTCCAAGTCTTGGCGGCCGTGTCGGCCTCCCTCGTTTTCTTCGCAGACGGGAATCGTGATGACCACCCCGAGCTCCGGAACACCCGCCACCACGCCGGCGACTACCCCGGCGAACGCGCCGGCGCCGGCGAGTACTTCGCCCAAGTTCGAAGTGGACAAGGCGATGCTCGACGGTCCGACGCCCAAGGACCTGCTTCCGACCACCGGCAACTACCCGGTGGAGATCGTCCGATACCGCTCGGTGGTACTCACCGACATCCCCGGAGCCAAGCCGGCGCGCAAGCTGACCGGCGCCATCGACCTCGGCGAGGAGAACCTGCCGTTCTACGACCGCCCGGCCGAGGGCATGATCGTCACGACGGAGCAGAGCTGGTCGGCCCAGGGCGTCACGCTCGGCCGGCTGCTGCACAGCCTCGCGCTCGCGCCCGGCGAGAGCACCAAGGTCGCGGTCGTGGACTGGCAGCGCACCACCAAGGCCACCGGCACCGAGGCGGCTTCCGAGGCCGAAAACCTGTCCGGCACCACCGACCAGAACCGGTCGATCAGCGAGGTCGCGAACGCGATCGCCCGCGAGGAGCAATTCGGCACCTCCCAGGCATCCCACTCCAGCAAGTCCTCCAGCTCCGGCGGCAGCGTCGGCGTTTCGATCTTCGGCATCGGGGGCGGCGGCAACTGGGGCGAGTCGTCGAACTCGGGCTTCGCGACCGCGGTGTCGCGCTCGACCGGCGTGAAGTCGGTCGCGGAGGAGGCGACGCAGCGCATCAGCGCGAGGACCCAGCAGCTGGCGACCTCGGCCCGCAGCCGGAACATGACGGTCGTGCGCGAGACGACGCAGTTGGAGAAGGAGCAGGTCCTCACCCGGGTCGTCACCAACTACAACCACATGCACGCGATGTCGGTGCAGTACTACGAGGTCGTTCAGGTCTACAACGTGACGACCAAGCCGACCAAGCTGGAACGCTGCCTGTTCATCCCGCTGCAGGAACTCAACTTCAACTACACCAGCCTGCAACGGTACAAGGAGGTGCTCGCGTCGGTGGCGCCGGTCGACTGGGCCGCGAAAATCCGGGCCGCGAACCCGTTCGACACCGCCGTACGCAAGCTCGACGCGTGCACGGCCCCGGAGACGCCGTTGACCCCCCAGGTTTTCGAGGGGGTGGAGCTGGTCGATGTCGCCGCTTCGTCCATGGGCGTGTACGGGGTGCGAAGGTACGACGGCAGCCCGGTCCGGTTCGATCCGGTGGGCCGGCAGTGGAACCCGCTGCCCACCACCGGACTGGACGGTGACCTGGCCCGCATCGCACCGGGCAAGGACACCGTCTGGGCGCTCAGGACCGACAACATGCTCATGCACTTCGACGGGACCACCTGGCGCAGCCACCCGCACAACTGGCGGGCCCTGTCCCTCGCATGCGGCCAGGACGGCACGCTCTACGTCGTCGGAGGGGACAACTCACTCGGCCGGCGCTCCCCGGACGGCACAATCCACAACCTGGGCGTCCAGGCCGACGACATCGCCGTCGTCGGCCGGGACAAGCTCTGGTACTGCCGGGACGGCCGGACCTTCGAACGCAGCGGCACCGGCTGGACGGAGCGGACCCCGGCGCCGAACGTGAAACGCCTGTCCGCCGGCCCGGACGGCACGCTCTGGGGCATCACGGCCGACGGCAAGCCCGTTGCGGTGGAGACCGGTGCGACGACCTGGACCCCTCCCAAGAACAACATCATTGCCCAGCTTACTGGGCTGGCGGACGTCGTCTCATCCGTCAACGGGGACCACTGGGTGCTTCTGGGCAACGGGGCCCTTCTCCGGATCATCACCACGGCACGAGAGACGCCGATACCCTTCGACGTCCCCTCGAAGGCCGACTCCCCCTACGCGTCCAAGATCGACGTCTGGTACGACGAGTTCGGAATCCGCAGCGTTCAGGTGGTCTTCCCGGGCCACACCTTCCGCTGCGGCGACACCGGCGGCTCCGGCATACAGCAGCACGCGTCCCACACCTTCGCGAGTGCCGACAAGCTGCTCTCCGTCGACGCCTGGTCCGGGACGGCCGCCCGCGGCAGCCTCGCCGGGCTGCGCCTGACGATGACCTCGGGCGTGGTCAACTTCGGGATCGCCGCGACCACCACCGTCGCGCCGGACCTGACCGAGGACGCCGGCGGCGCGGCCATCTGCGGGCTGTTCGGCTCCACGGTGAAGTCCGGCACCCGCACCTACCTCGCGTCGCTCGGTTTCCACGTGCGCGGCGGCAACGTACCGCAGGCGGTCCTGGACCACCTGAACGACAACCGCCGCCACTACAGCCAGGCCGTGTGGGCCAACGCCGACGAACTGACACTCAGCCGCATCCTCGCCAACTACTCGTACACCCCGGCGGGTTCGAACGCCGCGCCGGTCCTGCTCGGCACGCTGCTGGACCCGAAGCCGATCGCCGCCACCGGCAACTACCTCGGCTTCCGATGGAACTTCGGCAGCGAACAGGAACGACAGGACTGGACCAAGGCCCGCCAGCCCGGCGACAACACCTTCGGGGCACCGGTGACCAACACCATCGCCATCGCCACCAAGGGCGTCTTCGCCGAGGCCGTACTCGGCCGGGCCAACTCGGCCGAGAAGATCGACCTCACCCGCTTCTGGAACTGGAAGGACTCGCCCATCCAGATCACCCCGGCCGACATCGCGCCGGTCTCCACCGGGACGCGAGCGAAGGACCCCGACACCGCGGCGGCCGGCATGGGCGCCTCCCAGGCGAAGTTCACGCCGCTCGCGGCGATGCCCGACCCGGTCGCCCTGCAGGCGGCTCAGGCCATCACCACCGCGAACCTGTTCCGCGACATGAGCGGCCTCAACACCATGAGCCAGGTCCTCACCAAGGGCATCGAAGCCGCCGCCGGCAACGACAAGGCCGCCGGCGAACGCGCCCAGGAAGCCCTGAAGACCGCCACCGAACACATGCAGAAGATGGCGCAGATCGCGGTCGACGCCGCCGGCAAGGCGGCACCCCTGGTGACCGGTGGCGCCGGTGGCGCCGGCAACCTCAGCGCTCTCGGTGGCATGCTGAACCAGGGCGGCAAGGCCGACTCGGACACCAAGTCCTAGTACCGCAAACGCAGTTGGCGTGATGAGGTCACAGCTCACGGGCTGTGACCTCGTCGTTTGTAGTGGCTGACGCGTGCGCGGTGTTGGATCGTCGTCGCCAGTGGGACCCGTGGCAGCACAGGCATTGACCGACGCCGAGATGGACGCCCTCGCCGTGGCCGCCCGCCCCCTCGTGCGGCTGCGCGACACCTGGATCCTCGTCGACGACGCCTCCATCCAGCGTGCCGCCCACCCCCTCCTGGCCCCGCTCGAACCCGTCGACGCCCTGGGCGCGGCACTCACGGGCTCCGTCACCATCGACGGCACCCCTGGATCGACACAAGGTCTTCGGAGTTGCCGGATACGGGCAACTCCGTTCTGACGAAGGTCGACCGGAGTCGGGTCACATCGTTGCTTCAGCCGCGGGGCCGTGGTCGGCCTCGGGGTCTGTCGGTGGTGTTGCGTCGGGTGCGTGGTGTGCTGTTCGGGCGCGATCTCGTTCGAGAGCGAATTCGAGTGCGTCGGCCTCGCTGTCGAACCGTCGTTCGAGGAGAACCGCGTGCAGGTCGGCGAACAGTCCTCGGCGTCGCTGAGAGGTCGCGTGTTTGGGTTCCACACCGAGGAGTTCGCATATCAGGGCGTACTGGTTCAGGTCGCCATGGAACTGCATCAAACGGATCCACACTTCGTCGTTCGTCAGGTCCTCGATGGGGGTGTGGACGAGCGAGTTCGCCGGCGAACCATGCGGGCTGAGGCGGTTCCGAACTCGTCACGGAGGCCCTGAGCCACCTGGCGGGTGCGGCTACTCGCGCCGGTGCCGATCATGCATCGGCGCCGACGCTTGGGTCCGGGTGCGGCTGGTGGCCGTTGCGGGTCGTGATCGTCGGTCGGGCCGGAGCGGGTCGCCGCGGAGTTCGGTACCCGCGGACTGCTCGACGGTTGCCGACGCGGGCAACGTCTTCACCCGAATCCGGGTGTTCACCACGAATCGGGCGGACGGGTCGAATGCGCCGTCAACGTGTTGGTGCCTGTCGGCGCCATCCCTCTCGTCTCCCGTTCGTCGGGGCCGGCCGGCTGCCAGACTGGGGCGGTGACTACGGCGAAATCGGCGGCATCGCAGGGGCTTCCGGCGTCGAGGCTGGGCAGGAAGTTCACGCTGCTGTGGTCGGCCTCGTCGGTCTCCGCCGTGGGTGACGGCATGCGGGACGCGGCCCTGCCCTTGTTGGCCGCCACGGTGTCGTCGTCCCCGAACGCCGTGGCGTTGGTGACGGTGGCCGGAACGCTGCCCTGGCTGATGATGTCCTTGGTGGGGGGTGTCCTGGCCGACCGGTTCGACCGGCGGCGCCTGATGTGGCAGGTCGACCTGGTGCGCGCCGTGGTGGTCCTGGGCTTCGCCGCGTGGGTGCTCGTCGCGAGCCCGCCGTTGGTGGTGCCGGCCCTGCTGGCCTTCGTGCTCGGATGCGGCGAGACGGTCTTCGTCAACGCGTCCACGTCCGCCCTGCCGGAAGTGGTGCGGCCCGAGCAACTCGAGGCCGCCAACGGTCGTCTGGAGGGCGGTCTCATCGTCGGCGGACACTTCGTCGGCCCGCTGCTGGGCTCCGCCCTGTTCGTCGTCGGCGCGGGGTACCCGTTCGCCGTGGACGGCCTCTCCTTCGTCCTGGCCGCCGCCCTGGTGGCCGCGTTGGGTCGGTCGAGCGCGAGCACGCCGTCACCTCGTCGCCCGGTGGCGGCGGACATCCGCGAGGGCGTTCGCTGGACCTGGACGCACCGCGGGATCCGGCTGCTGGCCATCGTGGCCGCGGTGGCGTCGATGGCCTTCTATCTGGCGGTCACCATGCTGGTGCTGCTGTTGACGAAGACCCTGGGGGCGTCGCCCGTGGCGTACGGCATGGTGTTGGCCTCGGGTGCCGTCGGCGGAACGTTGGCCGGCGTCACCTCGGGCCGGCTGCGCAACCGCCTCGGCCTGACGGCCAGAATCGGTCTGTCCTTCTTCCTGATGGGAGCCTCACTGCTGGGTCTGGGGGTCGGCTCCTCCGTGGCCTTGGCGGCCGTCCTGTACGCCGTGGCCAGTTTCGGTGTGGTGACCTGGAACGTGCAGGTGGTCTCCCTCAGGCAACGGGTCGTACCGCGTCGGCTTCTCGGTCGGGTCAACAGCTGCTACCTGTTGCTGAGCCGTCTGGGGATCTTGGTCGGCGCCGGGCTCAGCGGCTGGCTCGGTTCCGCGTTCTCCGTGCGCACCCCCGCCATTCTCGGCGGTGTCGTCCTGCTCGCGTCCCTCGTCGTGGTCCCCAGGTTGGCGAGTCTCGAGGCGGTTCGAAGCCGACCCGCCGGACTCGACGGCGCAGCCGAACCGGATCCCGATCCCGATCCCGATCCGGATCCGGATCCGGTCGACGATCCGACGCTCCCCCGGTGACCGGGCACCGCTTTCCGCAAGTCCGGGCGCGACTCCCACGGCGCCCGGCCACGGTCACCGAACGACCGCGTACGCCTGTTGCCCACGCGGACTCGCCGCCGCCAGCACGCCGCCGTGCGAGTCCGGGCCCGTGGCACACACCTTGCCCAGGGTCATCGGCGCGACCGTCTGCACCTCGTGGCCGCGCCGGCGAAGCTCGGTCAGGACGGCCGGATCGAACCCGTCCTGCTCCACGACCGCGGCCAGCGGCCGCGCCCGACGGGGCGTGAACGAGCTCGGTACGTGATCGGTGTGGAAGGTCGCCGCTTCCACGGCCTGCTGGGGGCTCATGCCGAAGTCGACGTGGTTGACGAAGAAGTTCAGGGTCCACTGGTCCTGTTGGTCACCCCCGGGCGTACCGAAGGCCAGGTAGGGCGCGCCGTCCCGGAGCACCAAGGTGGGACTGAGCGTCGTACGGGGCCGTTTGCCGGGAGCGACGGAGTTGTTGTGCCCCTCGTCCAACCAGGCCATCTGGCCTCGGGTGCCGAGCGGAAATCCGAGACCGGGGACCACCGGGGAGCTCTTGAGCCACCCGCCACTGGGGGTGGCGACCACCATGTTGCCGTCGCGATCGGTCGCACTCACGCAGCACGTGTCGCCCTTCGCCGCCGTCCGCTGCAGGACGGTCGGGATGCCGTCGGCCAACTGCCGCAGCCAGTCCGGGTCGCCGGAGGAGGCGGACACGTCCAGCACCGGGGGAATCCACGGTTTCCGACCGTCGGGGGAGCCGGGGCGCAGGACATCGGACGCCTCGGATCCGATCAGGGTCCGGCGGGCCGCCGCGTAGACGGGGTCGAGGAGGCCGGCCAGCGGCACGTCGGCGTGCTCCGGGTCGCCGTACCACGCCTCCCGGTCCGCGAAGGCCAACTTGGCGGACTCGATCACGGTGTGCACGTGGTCCGCGCTCCCGAAGTCCATCGCGTTCATGTCGAAGCCCTCCAGCAGGGCCAGTTGCTGGAGGAAGACCGGGCCTTGGGACCAGGGACCCGCCTTGTGCACGCTGTGACCGCGGTAGTCGAGGGTCACGGTGGCCTCGACGGGTACCCGCCAGCCGGCCAGGTCGTCACCGGTGAGCAAGCCGCCGTTGTGCCGGCCGGTGGAGTCGATCGGCTCCTCGGTCGCCATGAACCGGTCGACGGCCTCGGCGACGAATCCCTCGTAGAAGGCCGAGATCGCGGCGTCCGCCTGTGCCTCGCGCGTTCGTCCGCCCGCCGTGGCCTCGGCGAGGATACGGCGATACGTCCGGGCCAGCGCCGGATTGCGCATCCGGGCGCCGGGCGCGGGAGCCGCGCCGTGGTGCAGATAGGTACGGCCGGACTCGGTCCACTCGTCGCGGAAGAGCGGCGCCATCACCTCGATCATCGCGGCGGTTTTGGGCAGCAGCGGATATCCGTCCTCGGCGTAGCCGATCGCGGGCTCCAGCACGTCCTGTACCGTCAGCCGGCCGAAGTCGCGCAGCAGGCGCATCCAGGCGCCGAAGGCCCCGGGCACGGTGGCCGCCAGCAGTCCGGAGCCGGGTATCACCGCCAGCCCACGCCGGCGAAACGCCTCCGGCGTCGCCTGCCGCGGCATCGGACCCTGTCCGCAGACGATCCGGGTGGACCCGGTCGCCGCGTCGTACACCATGATCGGGACGTCTCCGCCGGGGCCGTTGAGATGCGGCTCCACCACCTGGATGACCAGGGCCGCGGCGGTGGCGGCGTCGAACGCGTTCCCGCCGCGGTCGAACATCGCCATGCCCGCCGCCGAAGCGAGCCAGTGCGTGGAGGAGACCGCGCACGCGGTGCCGTGCAGTTCCGGACGATGCAGCACGAGACGTCCTTCCGAGGGGTCGGTCAAGGGGATTCGACGGGGTCCGCGAGGTGCCCGGAGGCGACCGGTGTCACCCGGCCGGTCACGCTGCCTCGCACCACGAGGCCGTTCTCGACCGTCACCGTGCACTCGAGCAGTGCGGGGCGGCCCGCCTCGGCTCCCTGGCGGACCGTGTATCCGTGCTCGCCGTTCGTGGCGGGCAGTCGGCCGGCGACGATCAGCCACCCGCCCAGGGCCATGGCCACCGGTCCGCAGGCGGGGTCTTCGGGGATGCCGAAGCCGGGGGCGAACAGCCGGGCCCGGGCGAGGCGATCGGCCGGGTCCCAGGTGAACAGGCACAGAGCCGGCAGCGCGACGTCGCGCATGTGCGCGAAGTCGGGTCGGGCCCGGGCGATCGCGCCGGCGCGGACCGGGAGCACCGCGAAGCCCCCGCCGAAGCCCGCCAGTCGCGGCCCGCCGTCGCCGTCCGCATCGGCGAGGTCGGCCTCGGTCAGCCCCACCGCGTCGAGCAGTGGTTGCCGATCCAGCGGCTCGCCGCGCACCGGCCCGGTCGCGTGCAGGGTGGCGCGGTCGGCCCGCGCCGCGAGCACCTGGCGTCCGGTGCCACATTCCTGCACCAGGTGGCCGGTGGGAACGCGGCCCAACCGAGCCAGCGTGGCGGCGGTCCCCACGCCGGAATGCGCGCCGTGCGGTGATTCGGCGTCCGGACCGAAGACGCGTACCCGGTACGACGCGTGGGGCGAGGTCGCGGGGAGGACGAAGGCGGTTTCCGCGGCGCCGAGTTCAGCCGCGACGCACTGCATCACGGCGGACGAGAGTCCCGTCGCGTCGGGGACCACGGCCAGCGCGCTGCCCGTGAAGGGACGGTCGGTGAACATGTTGACGAGCTCGTAGCCGATCATCGTGTGCCCGTCGACGTGAAGAGCTTGCCGGCGATCCGCTCCACGACCTCGGGGCTGCCCTGGTAGGGGAAGTCGGCTCGGGGCCAATGGACGACCAGGTCGGTGAAACCGATGTCCGCGAACAGCCCGCAGGCGTCATCATAGGCGTCGACCGAATCGATCACGCCGGTGATCATCGCGCCGGTGACGACCAGGCGGCGCACCGTCGAGGGGTCGCGGCCGATGTCCGCGCACGCCGCGTCGAGGGCTTGCGCCTGTGCGCGAAGGTTCGCGATCGCCGGTGCGTAGCTGCTTGGTTCACCCCAGCCGGGGTCGCCGGCCGTCACCCAGATGTCGGCGTGGCGAGCCGCCAGCCGGATGCCTCGGGGGCCGGTCGCGGCGATGGCCAGGGGCAGGCGCGGGCGCTGGACGCAGCCCGGCACCATGAAGGCGCCGTGGGCTTCGAACCAGGCACCCCGGTGGTCGGTCACCCGTCGGCGCAGCAGCAGGTCGGTCATTTCGACGAACTCCGCGAAACGGTCGTGGCGTTCGGCCGGGGACGGGGGTGTGTGGCCCAGCACCCGGTCGTCGTGGCCACCGGCGCCGGCGCCGAGGCCGCAGATCAGCCGGCCGTCCGAGATGTCGTCGAGGGTCATCAATTCCTTGGCGAAGGTCACCGGGTGCCGGTAGGACGCGCCGGCGACCATCGTCCCGAGTGCGATCCGGGAGGTGGCCTCGGCCGCGGCCGCCAGCGTGGGGACGGCGCCGAACCAGGGTTTTTCGCGGAACCATCGCCACATCAGATGGTCGTAGGTCCACGCGTGGTCGAAGCCGAGTTCCTCGGCGTGCGTCCACAGTCGCCGCGCGTGCGACCAGCGCTGCTCGGGCAGCAGGATCACCCCGTGCCGCATGGTGCTCACGAGGCGGTCATCTCCTTGGCCACCCGGGCCGCCGAGAAGCCGGCGGCCAGACCGGCGACGCGAAAGAGCGAGGGGGTCAGATCCTCCTCGCACTCCACGATGTCGGGGTGTCGCATCTCCGCCAATGTCTCGTCTCGGCTCTCGGGCGACCCCGGGTACAGGCCGTTCGTGGCGAGGTCGATCACGATGGCCTTGTTGCGCCGCAGCAATTGCGCCAGGATCTCCTGCCGCGTGGTCGGCGCCCGCAGGGTCAGGAAGTAGCAGTCGAAGATCCCCTCCCACATGCGGGGCTGGTTGGCGTCGCGTTGCGCGACCGACTGCTGGAGCAGCGACCTGCCGCCTTCCACCAGCTTGGCCGCGACCCCCAGGTGGATGCGGTGACTCAACTCGACTTGTCGGACCAGCCGTTCCCGCTCGGAGTCGACCACGGGTGGCAGTTTCCGGCCTCGGAACAGGCTTCGTACCGGCGGGTAGTCCGGCGCCCAGGTACCGCTGAAGGTGCTGTGCAGCCGATGCATGCTCGGTCGGATGTCCGCGTTGTAGATGGCGCTGTTGCACGAGCCCGTGTACAGCAACATCCCGCAGTACGCCCGCACGTATTCCGTCACGGCGACCGAGGCGGCCTCGCGGTCCTTCGGGTTCGAGGACAGTCGCGACAGTTCGTCCGCCAGCAGGCGCCAGATCACGAAGGAGACGTGATGGCCGATGATCCAGCGAAACCAGAACAGTTGCCCCAGGCGGCTGTCGTCGACGGGTGGGGTGATCCCGAAGCCCTCCTTGGCCCGGGCCAGAAAGCCCAGGCACGCGTCGTCGAGGTCGGCTTCGTCGCGACTGCCGCCGTCGGGTGCGGCGCTGTTCGGCGCCGGCATCGTCAGCGGTTCCAGGCCGTAGGGGTAGTCGCCGAAGTCCCAGCCGTGGGTGCCGGGCAGGGAGAGTGCGGCGACGGCCGACGGGCGCTTCATGCGTTCTCCCCCACTGCTCCCCCGATGCAGGTGAACTCGAATTCCAGGCCGTTCACGTCGAGACAGTAGAAACTTTGGGTGCCCTGCGCGTCGGTCACGATCTCGGTGGGTTGCTCCGGGTCGACGAACGCGTAGCGGTGCGAACCGGAGAGTTCCAACCAACGGCTGCGCCAGGTACGCAGTTCGGCGGGCGTTTCGACGCCCAGGCACACGTGTTGGAAACGAGGTGCGTCCGGCGCGGCCCGACGCTCGGCGGGAGTGCCGCGTTCGAAGAGATGGAAGTGCGCGGCCCCGACGGCCAGTTCGGCCATCCGCACGATGCCGGGCAGGCGGGATACGGTCAGGTCCGAGAATATGTCCGTCGCCCAGGTCAGCCGGCCGCCGAAGAAGTCCTCGTACCATGAAATCGAGTTGTCGAGGTTGTCCGTCTGCACCGCGATGTGGTGCAGAACGGGCACCGATTCGAGATCGGGCATACGAATCCTCTCCGGTGGCCGGCGGCCTGCGTCGGCCCCGGTTCCGACATCCTGCGTGGCTCAGAGCTTTTCGAGTTCGAAGATGACCTCGCCGACGGCGATGTCGATCGAATTTTTGCTCCTGAGTCGCCAACCGCCTTCCTCGAAAACCGATTCCCAGTCGCGCACGGTCGGAATGAAGGTGCCCATCATGTCGTGCGCGACCTCGAATCCCAGCGCGAAGATCGGCAGGTCACGGTCGGCGACTCCCTCGCTGCGGGTGGCGTCACCCAGCAGGAATCTGCGCGCCCGCGGGAACAGGGTGCGCAGCCGCCGAAGGTTTTCGATGCACCGTTGCCGGGGCCAGAAGTCGTGCCCCATCATGAAACAGGTCAGGAGTTCGACTTCTTCGAACGCCGGAACCGGGGCCATCGTCAGCACGTCGGCCTGCACGAATGTCATCCGATCGGCAAGGCCCGCCGCGGCCGCTGCGGCGGTTGCCATCCGTACGGCCGGCTGGGCGATGTCGATGCCCACGGCCCGGGTACCCGGATGGCGGCCGAGGAGTTGCATGAGCCGCTCGCCGCTGCCGCAGCCCAGGTCGGCGACGACGTGAAAGTCGAAGTCCAGGCCCTGCACCGTCTGCCAGAACCAGGGGTCGTAGCAGAACTCGCTGATCTCCCGGCACGCGAAGGCGATGGCGGCGCTGTCGCGCGGGCAGAAATTTCCCACCCGGTTCTCGGTACACACGACCTCGGGCGCCCGCCGGAACAGATCGGCACTCCCCCTGGTGAGCCAGTGAAAGAACGATTTGTTTCGGTATGCCTCGGAGAAGTGGACGCCCGGTAATATCTTGAAATCTTCGCGCTCGACGATCTCGACCGCCGAGAGTGCCCGAAAGAGGCCGAGAACGGAAACGGTGTCGAGTCCCCGTTCGGCCGCGAAACTCTGCACGTCGAGCATTCCCTGCGTGTGTAACTCGTCAAACATACCGAGTTCCCAGGCGGCACCGATGGCCGAAGCCGCCACCGCAGAATTGTATATGTGGGTTATCGCTCTTTCGCTGTCCCCCGGCGTCACATCCACCCCTCTCACGCAAAATGGTGAGAAACAAAAATTTACGACAGGCGACATTTAATATCCATGATCACGATCGGATAACGCAAGTGATGTGCGTCACATCGGCGCCGTGTTGACAGGGCGGCCGCACCGACGGCAGGTTCACCATGACCCACCTGGACGACCAGGGCCGCCGACCACTCGGCACGCCGGGACGGCGGCTTGAATTCATGTCACCCCGCCTGCCGTGCGGCCGCCCTGGATAGGGGTTGGCGCGACCGTCGGACCGGAATGCGGCAGAGTGACTGGAGTTCACGTTGTCCGATTCGTCAGCAGACATGCCCTTATCAGGAAATTCTTCCGTCTCGTCATATACCGAGTGGGATCCACTCGAAGAAGTGATTGTCGGCATAGTTGACGACGCCACGTTTCCCCCGTGGCACGCGTCACTGGAACCGGTCATTCCGGCGCACCAGCACGAGACCTTCCGCCGCCGCGGCGGGCAACCGTTTCCCGCCGAGCTGATCACCGCGGCCCGCAAGGAACTCGACGAGTTCGTGCACATCCTCGAAGCCGAGGGGGTAACGGTCCGACGCCCCGAGCCGGTCGCGCAGCGCACGCCCTACGCCACGCGCGACTGGACCAGCACCGGTCTGTACGCGGCCATGCCGCGGGACTGCCTCCTGGTGGTGGGCGAGGACGTCATCGAGTGCCCGATGGCCTGGCGCTCCCGGTACTACGAGACCCTCGCCTACCGGCCGCTCCTGAAGGAGTACTTCCGGTCCGGCGCCCGGTGGAGCGCCGGACCCAAGCCCGAACTCACCGACGAACAATACGACTTGACCTGGACCGAGCCGGCCGAGGGGATGCCGACCCGGCTGATCGTGACCGAATTCGAGCCGACCTTCGACGCGGCCGACTTCCTGCGGCTCGGGCGCGACATCGTCGCGCAGAAGAGCAACGTCACGAACGAGTTCGGCATAGACTGGCTGCGCCGCCATCTCGGTGATCGATACCGGATCCACGTCCTCGAGTTCGACGACACGCACCCCATGCACATCGACGCCACGCTGGCCCCGCTGGCTCCCGGGAAGCTGCTCGTGCACCCCGAGCGGGTGTCGAAGGTACCCGCGATCTTCAAGGGCTGGGACGTGATGCGCGCCCCCCGGCCGGTGATTCCCGACAGTCACCCGCTCTACCTGACCAGCAAGTGGATCAACATGAACGTCCTGATGCTGGACGAGAACCGCGTCGTGGTCGAGCGCGGCGACGAGCCGATGATCTCCGCGATGAAGGAGTGGGGCTTCACCCCCATCCCGTGCAGCTTCCGCAACTTCAACAGTTTCGGTGGCTCCTTCCACTGCGCCACCCTCGACGTGCGACGCAGCGGCGGACTCGACTCCTATCTCGACCACCCCGGCTGACCCGCCGCAGGGAGCACCTCGCCAAGCGCCGTCTCGATCTGGAGTGTGAGATGTCGGACCGCAGCGCCGGACGTATCGAGCTCATGGCAGGGCAGCGGGGCCTGTGGTACGCCCATCGATTCGACCCCGAGAGCCCGATCCTCAACGAGGGCGAGTATCTCGACATCGACGGCTCCCTCGACATCGGCCTGTTCGAGGAGGCATTGCGGCAGACCGTTTCCGAGGCGGAGACCCTGCGGCTGAGATTCTTCGAGGACGAGGACGGGCTCCGCCAGGAGGTCGACCCGGACCTCGAACATCGCCTGCACGTCGTCGACGTGAGCGCGGACCGGGACCCGCACCGGTCCGCTCTGGAGTGGATGAGTGCCGATCTGGCCCACCCGCGCGACCTCGAACGCGGGCCGCTCGTCACGTTCGCGCTCTTCAAGCTGCACGATCGGCGTTTCCACTGGTACCAAGGCTGCCACCACATCGTGAACGACGGATTCGGCTTTCCCCTGGTGGTCGCCCGCGTCGCCGAGCTCTACACCGCCCTGTTCGAGGGCGGCTCGGCCGACGGCGAACCCTTCGAGTCCGTGCAGGCCCTCGTCGACGCCGATGCGGCGTACCGCGCCTCCCCCGCGTTCGACGAGGACCGCCGGTACTGGCTCGACCTGCTGGCCGACCGGCCCCGCCCGGTGTCCCTGGCCGGCGGGGCGGTGCAAGGACCGGCCCGCGCGCGCCGGCGCGAGACGAGGAACCTGGACCCCGCGGCGGCCGACCGACTCCGGTCCGCCTGCCGCGGCTTCGGAACCAACCTGGCCGGCCTCGCGGTCGCGGCCACCGCGCTCTTCGCCGCCCGGGCCACGGGCGAGACGGACGTGGTCATCGGCTTCGCCGTACCCGGCCGCGGCCCCGGCATCGAGCAGACGATCCCCGGAGTCGTGGCCAACGTGGTCCCCATCCGCCTGTCGGTGCGTCCCGAGACGACCTTGGCGGACCTGTTCGACCGAAGCCTTGTCCAGGTCCTGGAGGCGATGCGCCACCAGCGATACCGCTACGAGGACATCCGCCACGACCTCCGCCTCGCCCCGGGGGAGGTGCCCTGGGCGGTCTCCCTGAACGTCATGCCGTTCGACTATCGAGTCACCCTCGCCGGCCGGCCATTCGTCGCCCACAACCTCGCCACCGGGCCCTTCGAGGAGATCTCCCTGAACCTGTGGGACATCTCGCGCGACGGCAGCCTGCAACTGGCCGTCGACACCGACCCCGACCGGTTCGACGAGCGCACGCACGCCGGCTGCGCGCGCCTGCTCGACGAAGCGCTCGAGCGCGTCGTCGACACGCCGGGCAACACCCCGGTGGGCCGAATCGAGGTGCTGCCGGCCGCCGTTCGGCGGCTGCTCCTGACCCGGTGGAACCCGCCGTCCGCACCACTCCCCCCGCGCACCCTGTCCGAGCTGCTCGCCGAGCAGGCCCTGCGCACCCCGGAGCGGACCGCGCTGGTGTACCGGGACACCTCCTTGACGTATGCCGAACTCCGGGCCCGCGCGGGGCGGTTGGCCCGCGTGCTCACCGAGCGGGACGTCGGGCCCGAGCGGTTCGTGGCCGTACTGCTGCCCCGCTCCCCGGCGGGCGTGGTGGCCTTCCTGGCCACCCTCACCGCCGGAGGCGCCTACGTGCCGATCGATCCCGGGTACCCGCCGGAGCGCATCGCGTACATGCTCGACGACGCGCGACCGGCACTGGTGGTGACGACGGCGGACCTGGCGCGGGGACTTCCACCCGACTGGACCGGGCCACGGTGTCTGGTGGTGGACGAGGTCACCGGCGCCGCCGACCAAACGCCCCTCGCCGAGTCACGCGAGGCACCCGCGCCCGACCTCCTCCCGACGCATCCGGCGTACGTGATCTACACCTCGGGGTCGACCGGACGTCCCAAGGGGGTGGTGATCGAACACCGGTCGATCGCCCGGTACGTGGCGCACGCCGTCCAGGCGTACGGCGTGGGCGAACAGGACCGTGTCCTGGCGGCGTACGCCTTCACCTTCGACGGTTCCATGCT
This sequence comes from Embleya sp. NPDC127516, assembly GCF_044765325.1. Taxonomy (NCBI): domain Bacteria; kingdom Bacillati; phylum Actinomycetota; class Actinomycetes; order Kitasatosporales; family Streptomycetaceae; genus Embleya; species Embleya sp. NPDC127516. The sequence continues at coordinate 48,148 of NZ_JBIWJT010000042.1, forward strand.
CGAACTGTGGGTCTCCCTGGCCGCCGGGGCGCGGATCGTGCTGGCCGACGACGACCAACGGCTCGACGCCGAAGCCCTGCAACGGCTGCTGGCCGCCCACCGAGTCACCGTCGCGCACCTGTCCCCGGCCCTGATGCATCTGCTGCGGCCCGACGAACTGCCCGCGCTGCGCACGGTGTCCGCCGGTGGCGAGCGCGTGCCGGCAACGCTCGTGGACCAGTGGGCCGCGGACGGACGCAAGTTCTGGAACGGATACGGACCCACCGAGACCACCGTCGACGCCGCGCAGAAACTGTGTGTCGCGCCCTCCGACGGCCGATCGCCGCCCATCGGCCCACCGGTCGCCCACGCCACGGCGTACGTGCTGGACGCCGGTCTGCACCTGCTGCCCCCGGGCGCCGTCGGCGAGCTCTACGTCGCCGGACCCGGCCTGGCCCGGGGCTATCTGCGGCGCCCCGGCCTCACCGCCGAGCGCTTCCTCCCGAACCCCTTCGGTGCACCCGGATCGCGGATGTACCGTACCGGGGACTTGGTGCGCTGGACGTCGGACGGCGATCTGGACTTCGTCGGGCGGGCCGACCGCCAGGTCAAGATCCGCGGCTTCCGGATCGAGCCGGGCGAGGTGCAGACCGCCCTGGCCCGGTGCGCCGGCGTCGCCGCCGCGCTCGCCGTGGTGCGCGAGGACCCCGGCACCGACAAGCGCCTGGTCGGCTACCTGGTGCCCGCAGCGGGAGCGCGGCCGGACATCGCCGCGATCCGTGCGCAGGTGGCCGGCTTCCTGCCCGACTACATGGTGCCCGCCGCCTTCGTCGTGCTGGACGCGCTGCCGTTGACCACCGCGGGGAAGGTGGACGAGCGCGCCCTGCCCGCACCTTCCCGCCAGGCCCCGAGCGGCGGACGCGAGCCCGGCACACCCGCGGAGAAGGCGCTGTGCGCGATCTTCGCCGAGGTGTTGGGCCTGACCTCGGTCGGCGTCGACGACAGCTTCTTCGCGCTGGGCGGCCACTCCCTGTCCGCGACGCGCCTGCTCACCCGGATCCGGACCGTGCTCGGCCGGGAGACGGGCATTCGGACCGTGTACGAGGCACCGACCGTCGCGGCATTGGCCGCCCGGCTCGGCACGACCGGCCCGGCCCGGCCCGCACTGGTCCCGGCGGTGCGGCCCGACCGGATCCCGCTGTCGTTCGCCCAGTCCCGACTGTGGTTCCTTCGACAATTCCAGGGGCCGGTCGCCACGTACAACGAGGGCATGGGGCTGCGTCTGCTCGGTGCCTTGGACGCCGCCGCCCTGCGCGCCGCGCTGCGCGACCTGGTGGGCCGGCACGAGGTACTGCGCACCGTGTTCCCGGCCGACGACGGCCACCCGTATCAGCACGTGCTCTGCGCCGACTCGGTTGACCTCGACTTGCCCGTGGTGCCGATCGACCCGGCCGACCTGGCACAGGACCTGGCCCGGGCCACCCGGCGGGCGTTCGACCTGGAGTCGGAGATCCCGCTGCGCGCGCGGTTGGTCGCCCTGTCGCCCAGTGAACACGTCCTGCTGCTGGTGATGCACCACATCGCCGGCGACGCGTGGTCGTTGCGTCCGCTGTTGGCCGATCTGAGCCGGGCATACACCGAACGCGCCGCCGGACGGGACCCCGGCTGGGCGCCGCTCCCGGTCCAGTACGCCGACTACACCCTGTGGCAGCGCAACCGCCTCGGCTCGGCGGCGGATCCGGACAGTGTCCACGCCAAACAACTGGCCTACTGGCGGCGGGCCCTGGCCGACCTGCCGCAGGAGATCAGCCTCCCGTCCGACCGGCCCAGGCCCGCCCTGCCCTCCTACGCGGGCGACTCGGTTCCGCTGGAGATCCCGGCCTACGTGCACCTGGGGCTGGTGAACCTCGCCCGGGCACACGACGCGAGCACGTTCATGGTGCTCCAGGCCGTGCTGGCCGTGCTGCTGTCCAAGCTCGGAGCCGGCGACGACGTCCCCATCGGTGCGCCGGTGGCCGGACGTCTGGACGACGCGCTGGAGGATCTGGTGGGGTTCTTCACCAACACCCTCGTGGTGCGTACGGACCTGTCGGGAGATCCGACCTTCACCGAGTTGCTCGCCCGGGTGCGGGAAACCTGCCTGGACGCCTACGCCCACCAGGACGTCCCCTTCGAACTGCTGGTCGGCGACCTGGCGGTGGAGCGTTCCCTGGCCCGGCATCCCCTGTTCCAGGTAGCGCTCGTGCTGCGTAACACTCGCGCGGGCGAACTGGTGCTGCCCGGCATCGAGGTGCACCCCGAGTCGGTGTGGACCGGCATGTCCCCGTTCGACCTGGTGGTGGAGTTCGACGACGAGTCCGCCGGGTCGCAGGGCCCCACCGGACTGAGCGGCGCCCTGCTCTTCGGCACCGACCTGTTCGACCGGAGTACGGCGTTGTCCATCGCGGACCGGCTGCGGTGCCTGCTCGCACAGGTGGTGAGCGAGCCCACCCGCCGGATCGGCGCGTTCGAACTGTGGGCGCCCGGCGAGCGCGAGCGGGTGGTGCGGGACTGGAACGACACGGATCACCCGGTCGTCGCGACCACGCTGCCGGCCCTGTTCGAGTCCCGGGTCGAACAGGGCCCCGAGCGCACAGCGGTCACCGCGCCCGACGGGAGCATGACATACCGCGAGTTCAACGCCCGGGTGAACCGGCTGGCGAGGCTGCTGGTGGCCGCCGGGGTGGGGCCCGAATCCGTGGTCGCCCTGGCCGTGCCACGCTCGCTCGACCTGGTGGCGGCGGTGTGGGCGGTGCTCAAGGCGGGTGCGGCGTACCTGCCGCTGGATCCGCGGTATCCGCCCGAGCGGATCGCCTTCCTCCTCGACGACGTCCGGCCGGACCTGCTGCTGACCACCGTGCGCACGAGTGCGGAACTGCCGCCCGGCGTCCCGCGCCTGCTCCTGGACGAGCCGCGGACCGGCGCCGCGGCGGCCGCCGAGCCGGCCGACGACCTGCGCGACGACGAACGGACCGGGCCGTTGTCGGCGCTGCACCCGGCGTATGTGATCCACACGTCCGGCTCGACCGGCAGGCCCAAGGGCGTCACCATGGGTACGGGTGCGATGGTGAACCTGGTGCAGGCGCACGCCCGGTGGGTCCGGCGGGGGCGGACGGGCATCGGCGGCCCGGTGGCGCAGTTCGCGGCGATCAGCTTCGACGTCTCGGCCTGGGAGATCATCGAGACCCTCACCTCCGGCAGGCACCTGGTCGTCCCCGACGACGAGGTCCGGCGCGACCCGGCGGCGTTCACCAGATGGCTGGACAAGCACGAGGTGGAGCAGTTCTGCGCGCCGAACGTGATGGTGGAGGCGGTGTGCGAGGCGGCCCTGGCCCAGGGGTTGGCGCTGCCGGCACTGCGCGACATCGGACAGGGCGGCGAGGTGCTGCGCCTGACCCCCGGGGTCCGAGAGTTCCTGTCCGCGCGGCCGAAGGTGCGGCTGCACAATCTCTACGGCCCCACCGAGACGCATCTGGTGACCGCCTTCTCGCTGCCGGCGGACCTGACGCACTGGGAGTCCTCGACCGCGCCGTTGGGAACGCCGATCTGGAACACCCGGATGTACGTGCTGGATCCGACCCTGCGGCCGGTTCCGCCGGGGGTGACCGGCGAGTTGTACATCGCCGGCGCGGCCCTGGCCCGCGGGTACTGGAATCGTCCCGGCCTGACCGCCGACCGGTTCGTGCCGAACCCCTTCGACGGCCCCGGCGAGCGCATGTACCGCACCGGCGACCTGGTGCGCTGGTCCGGCGACGGTCGGCTGGACTATGTGGGCCGCGTCGACGATCAGGTCAAGGTGCGCGGGTTTCGGATCGAGCCCGGAGAGGTGGAAGCGGTGCTCGGCCGGCACCCGGACGTCGACCGGGTCGCGGTCGTCGTGCGCGAGGACCAGGCGGGAGAGAAGCGGCTGGTCGCCTACGTCGTGCCCGCCGCGAACACCCGTCCGGACCCGGTCGCGCTGCGCGGCTTCGTGGCCGAGTCGGTGCCGGACTTCCTGGTGCCCACCGCGGTGCTGATCCTGGCCGACCTGCCCCTGACCGTGAGCGGCAAGGTCCATCGCCGGGCGCTGCCCGTCCCGGACTTCGCGCAGTTCGCCTCGACCCGGGCACCGGCTACGCCGGAAGAGGAGGCCCTGTGTGCGCTGTTCGCGGACGTACTGCGCCTGGAGCGGGTCGGACCGGACGACTCCTTCTTCGACTTCGGCGGTCATTCGCTCCTTGCCACCCGACTGACGAGCCGGATCAGGACCGTGCTGGGCATCGACGTCGAGGTGGGCGCGGTGTTCGAGGCGCCGACGCCGGCGGCGCTGGCCGCCCGGATCAAGGGCACGAAACGTTCGCGCCGGCCGGCGTTGCGGCGGATGCCCCGCCCGGGGCCCGCGGCCGAAGAACGGAGCGAGGGCTCGTGATCCACTCGGACCGCACCCACCTGGGGTACCGCTGATGATTCCGCTGTCGTACGCGCAACACCGGATCTGGTTCCTCAACAAGCTGGACGACGGGACGGGCTACCGCATCCCGTTGGTGTACCGACTCGTCGGGGAGCCGGACGTGGCGGCGCTGCGGGCCGCGTTCACCGATGTCCTGGCCAGACACGAAAGCCTGCGCACGGTCTTTCCCGAGTCCGACGGCGCCCCCCGCCAAGTGGTCCTGGAGGACCCCGCGGCCTGGCCCGTCCTGGCGGTCGAACGAATTCGGCCGCCGGAACTGCCCGCGGTCCTTCGAGCCGCGGGAGCACACGTCTTCGACCTCACCACCGAAGCGCCCGTGCGGTTCACCCTGCTCTCGCTCGGACCGGACGAGCACGTCCTGCTGATCCTCCTGCACCACATAGCGGCGGACGGCTGGTCGCGAGAACCACTCCTGCGCGACCTGGCGACCGCCTACGGGGCGCGGTGCGCGGGGCGGGCGCCGGGCTGGGATCCGCTGCCGGTCCAGTACATCGACTACACCCTGTGGCAGCGTGAACTGCTCGGCGACGAGGCTGATCCGAACAGTCTGATCAGCGAGCAACTGGCCTACTGGCGCGCCGCCTTGGCCGGGATCCCGGAATATCTCTCGCTGCCCGTGGACCGGCCTCGGCCGGCTGCGGCCTCCCATCGCGGCGAGACGATCCCGATGCTGATCGCACCGCGAACACACCTGGCCCTGATCGAGCTGGCCAGACAGGAGCGGGTCAGTCTCTTCATGGTGTTGCAGGCAGGGCTCGCCGCCCTGTTGACCCGGCTGGGCGCCGGCACCGACATCCCCATCGGCTCGGCCGTCGCCGGCCGGTCCGACGAGGCGATGGACGAACTGGTGGGGATGTGCGTCAACACCCTGGTGCTGCGCACCGACACCGGCGGCAATCCGTCGTTCCGGCAACTCCTGGCCCGCGTACGGGAGACGGACCTGGCGGCGTACGCACGTCAGGACGTGCCGTTCGAACGGCTCGTCGACGTGCTCGCCCCCTCCCGTTCGGCGGCGTGGAACCCGCTGTTCCAGGTCATGCTCGTCCTGGAGGACCGCACCACGAACCTCCCGTACCTCCCGGGCCTGCCGGCCACCGAGGAACCGATCGACAACCCGGACTCGAAAGTCGACCTGTCACTCCACCTCCGGGAGCGACTAACCCACGACGGCAGCCCCGACGGCCTGGAAGGCGGCCTGGAGTTCGCCCGCGATCTGTTCGACTCGATCACCGCCGAACGCATGGTCGAACGGCTGGAGTCGGTGCTCGCGGCCATGGCTGCGGACCCGGACCGCTGCATCGGCGACGTGGAGATTCTCCGGCCCGGTGAGCGCGGCGCCCTGCTCGGCGCGTGCCGCCCGGCCCCGGCTCGAACCCGGGAGCAGTTGCTCCCCGGGCTCTTCGAGGCGCAGGTGGCGCGTACTCCGGAGGCGACGGCACTGATTGCCGGGCAGGCACGGACGACCTACCGGGCACTGAACGCGCGGGCCGACCGGCTGGCCCGATGGCTCACCGGCCGGGGTATCGGCGCCGAGGACATCGTGGCGCTGCTGCTGCCGCGCTCCATCGACGCGGTCGTCGCCATGCTCGGCGTGCTCAAGGCCGGCGCCGCGTACCTGCCGGTGGACCCGGTTTACCCGGCCGCCCGGATCGCCTTCATGCTCACGGACTCGGCACCCACGCTGCTCATCACCACGGGGAGCGCGGCCGGCCCGGCCGGTGCGGGCACCGTCCCCGTTCTGGACATCGCCGCCTGGCAGCACGAGGCGGCGGATGTGCCGCCCGAAGCGGGACCGACCCGCAGTGCGCGGGCCGGTGTGCCGCACGAGGCGAACGCCGCCTATGTGATCTACACCTCCGGTTCCACCGGCCGCCCCAAGGGCGTGGTGGTGGAACACCGTTCCCTGGCCGCCTATGTGGAACAGGCACGGGCGGCGTATCCGAGCGCGGCCGGGTCGAGCCTGGTCCATACCTCGCTGTCCTTCGACCTGACGGTGGCTGCCCTGTACACCCCGCTGGTGAGCGGCGGGCACGTGCGGTTGGACGAGTTGGCCGGGCCCCGCACCGGCCCGCGCCGCCCTTCCCTCTTGGACGTCACGCCGAGCCATCTCGACCTGATGGCGGCGATGCCGGTGGATCCGTCGCCGACCCGATGCCTGCTGATCGGCGGTGAGGCGTTGCGCGGGGAGTCGCTGGCCAGGTGGCGGGAGCAACACCCGGACGTCGTGGTCCACAACCTCTACGGCCCCACCGAGGCGACCGTGGACTGTGCCCGGTTCCGGCTTGACCCGGGCGAGCCCACACCGCCCGGACCGGTTCCCATCGGCCGCCCCCACGACGGCCTGAGCATGTACGTCCTGGACGAGCGGCTGCGCCCGGTGCCCAGCGGCGTCGCGGGCGAACTGTACGTGGCGGGTCCGGCCCTCGCGCGAGGCTATCTGGGCCGGTTCGCGCTGACGGCCGAGCGATTCGTGGCGGATCCGTTCGGCCGGGCCGGTACCCGGATGTATCGCACCGGTGATCTGGCCCGCCTGCGCTCCGACGGCGAACTCGACTACGTCGGGCGGGCGGACCACCAGATCAAATTGCGCGGCCACCGCATCGAGCCGGGCGAAGTGGAGGCCGCGCTGCTGGCCCTGCCCGGGATCTCCCGGTGCGCGGTCGTGGTCCACGAGCGTTCTTCCGACGACAGACGCCTGATCGGGTATGTCGTACCGACCGGTCCGGTCGCGAGCGTGAGCCCGGCAGCCGTCCGGGCGGCCCTCGCCGACGCACTGCCCGCGCCGATGGTCCCCTCGGCCGTCGTGGTCCTTGCCCAACTGCCGGTCACGCCACACGGCAAGCTCGACCGCGCCGCTCTTCCGCTGCCGGAGACCGACGCACCGGTCGGTGACCGGCGGGCGCCGCGTACCCCCGCGGAGGCGTCGCTGTGCCAGGTGTTCGCCGAGGTGATCGGCGTCGACACGGTCGGCATCGACGACGGATTCTTCGAGTTGGGCGGGCACTCGCTGCTCATGCCGCGGTTGCTCACCCGGGCCAAGGAGGCCCTGGGGCTGGAACTGACCCTGAAGCAGTTGTTCGTGCGACCCACCGTGGCGCAGCTGCTCCGGGACCATCCCGCGACGGCGGATCTGCTCGGCCCGCTGATCCGCCTACGCGGCGGAACGGGTCGGCCGCTGTGGTGCATCCATCCGGGGAGTGGCCTGGGCTGGAGTTACGCGGGCCTGCTGCCGTACATTCCGGCCCGACACCCGGTGTACGCCCTCCAGGCGCGCGGCCTCGACGGCTCCACCGCCCTGGCCGGCAGTTTCCCCGAGCTCGTCGGGGACTACTGCTCGCGGATCGTCGACATCCAACCGAACGGGCCGTATCTGCTTGCCGGTTGGTCCTTCGGCGGAGCCGCGGCCCATGCCGTCGCGGTCCGACTGCGCGCGTCGGGGCATGCGGTCGCTCTGCTCGCCGCCATCGACGCCTGGCCGGCGGGCGCCCATACCGATCGCGAAACCGAAGAGCCCTCCGACGTCCGGCTGGTGGCCTTCGACGGCGGGGAGGCGATGGCGGCCCTGGACGAAGAGTCGGTGGCCGCGCTGCTGCGGGCCACCGACAACAACATCCGCCTCCTGCAGGATCCGGGGATCGTCCCGGAGTTCTTCGACGGCTCGCTGCTGCTCTTCGAGGCCGCGCCCGGCGGCCGAGGAACGCAGGCCGGGCAACGGTGGCGGTCCTGCATCGGCGGGGACATCGCGGTGGTGCCGGTGGACAGCGAGCACCTGCGGATGATGCGCCCCGCGGCGCTGCGCGTGATCGGACCGGTCCTCGCCCGGGCGTTGCGATCGACGATGCCCCTGTCGCCGGCGATCAAGGAGCGGAGCTGACATGTGCGGCATCACCGGGTCCATGGTCCTGCACAACGCTCGACCGACGACGGCCGAGGTACTGGAGCGGATGAGCGATACGTTGACGCACCGCGGACCGGACGCGGCGGGCACCCTGATCCGGGACGGCGTGGCGCTGGCCTGCCGCCGGCTGAGTCTGGTCGACCTCGCCGGCGGCGGGCAGCCGATGTCCAACGAGGACGGCAGCGTCACGATGGTGTGCAACGGCGAGATCTTCAACCACGTCGAGCTGCGCGCCCTGTTGCTCGCCCGGGGCCACCGATTCGGGTCGTCCTGCGACGTCGAGGTGATCCTGCACCTCTACGAGGACGAGGGGCCCGAGCTGTTGGCGCGACTCAACGGCCAGTTCGCGTTCGCGATCCACGACCGGCGCAGGCGACAGCTCTTCCTCGCGCGCGACCACGCCGGGATCGCTCCTCTGTACTACACGGACACCGGCGGGCACTTCGTCTTCGGATCGGAGATCAAGTCGATCCTGGAACACCCCGGCGTACCGCGCGACGTGGACCTCACCGGTCTGGACCAGGTCCTCACCTTCCCCGGGCTGGTGAGTCCGCGCACCATGTTCCGCGGCATCGAGAGCGTGCGCAACGGCCACTACCTGATCGTGCGGGACGGTGTCGTCACCGACCGGTGCTACTGGGCCCTGGACTACCCCCGCGACGACGTCGCGCACCGGCCCGACGAGTTCTATCCGGAACACCTGCGTGAACTGCTCACCCGGGCCGTTCGGCTCCGGATGCGAGCCGACGTCGAGGTCGGTTTCTATCTCAGCGGCGGTCTCGACTCCTCACTGATCGGCGCGCTGGCGTCGCAATCGGGACCCCCCGCCCACTCCTTCTCCATTACCTTCCCCGACGCGGCCATCGACGAGTCCGGGTATCAGCGCCTGATGGCGACCAAGGTGGGGTCCGTGCACCACGAGGCGGTCTTCACGGAGCAGGACACCCTCGCCGAACTCCAGCGCATGGTGCGCCATGCCGAGTGCCCGGTGAAGGAGACCTACAACACCTGCTCGCTGGTCCTGTCGGCGCTCGCGCGAGAACACGGCGTCAAGGCGATCCTGACCGGCGAGGGGGCCGACGAACTCTTCGGCGGGTATCCCGGGTACCGGTTCGACGCGGGCGGGCGCGGCCCGGTGGTGTCGGGCGATCCGCTGGAGGACGCCTTCGAGGACGACCTTCGCGCCCGGCTGTGGGGCGACCCGGAGCTCTTCTACGAGCGCCGGTATCACGCGTGGCGGGACGCGAAGTTCGAGCTCTACTCCGAGCAGGCCCGGGCCGCCTTCGAGGAGTTCGACTGTCTGCACCACCCGGTCGTCGACCACGAGCGCCTGGTGGGCAGGCCGCGGCTCAGCCAGCGCTCCTATCTGGACTTCACCCTGCGACTGTCGGACCACCTGTTGACCGACCACGGGGACCGGATGGCCCTGGCCAATTCCGTGGAGGCCCGTTACCCGTTCCTCGACCGCGCCGTGCTCGATTTCGCCACGCAGATTCCCAACCGGCTCAAGGTGGGCACGCGGGGCGAGAAGCTCGTGCTGAAACAGGCCGCGGAGGGACTGGTCCCGCCGGAGATCATCCGCCGGGAGAAGTACGGGTTCCGCGCGCCCGCGAGCCCTCGGCTGCTCCGGCGCAACATCGAATGGGTCGACGACCTGCTGTCCCCGGCGCGCATCACCCGTCAGGGCTACTTCGATCCGGCGGTCGTGGAGCAGTTGCGCTCGCGCAGCCTGGACGCGGGCTTCGACCTGCATCCGCACCTGGACGACGATCTGTTGCTGGTCGTCCTGACGTTCGGAATTCTGCTGGACACCTTCAACCTTCCCGGTCACGTGTGAACGCGGGTCGAGCAAAGGAAACCGCAATGGCGTTCGAACCGATCCAGTCGCTTGTCGCCCGCGCGATCGACCGCTTCCCCGACCGAGTCGCCGTACAGACCGCGCACGGCTCGCTGCGCTATCGCGAACTGGACCAACGCGTCGACGCCGTCGCGGCCGAGCTGTATCGGTGCGGAGCACGCGGCGCCTCCGTCGTCGCGGTCCTCGCCGGCGACCGGGCCGAGCTGACCGCGGCCCTGCTCGCCGTCCTGCGGCTGGGCGGTGTGGTGGTCCCCCTCGACGTGGGCACCCGGCCGGATCGGCTGGGCTGGATGCTGCGCGAGGCGGACCCCGATCTCCTGGTCGTCGGCGCCGACGACGGCGGCCTCGCGGAGCACGTGCGCGACACGTGCGACCGGGCCACCCTGGTCGATCTCGGCACGGTCAAGGACCGACCCGGGAACGACTACCCGCCCCACGTGCCGGCGCCGGACGATCCCTGCTACCTGTTCTTCACCTCCGGCTCCACCGGCCGGCCCAAGGGGATCCTCGGCCGGCTGAGCGCGGTGGACCACTACATCCGCTGGGAGGCGGAGCTGCTCGGCGCCGGTCCCCAATGGCGGGTGGGCCAGCTGATCTCGCCCGCCTTCGACGCCGTGCTGCGCGACCTGCTCCTGCCGTTGAGCGTGGGCGCGACGGTATGCGTGCCGGCCGAGGACGTCCGGCTCGACCCGGTCGCCCTGTGCCGGTGGTTGGACCGGGAACGGATCGATCTGATCCACTGCGTGCCCTCGGTCTTTCGCGCCCTGGCGGGCGCGATCGACACGGTCCGGCCGGGGTTCGAGGCGCTGAAGTGCGTGGCCCTGTCCGGCGAGCGCGTGCTGCCCACCGACGCCGCCGGCTGGTTCGACCGCTTCGGCGAGCGGATCCGGCTGCTGAACCTCTACGGGCCCTCGGAAACCACCATGACGAAGACCTTCCACTTCGTCACCGCCGCCGATGCCCGGGGCAGGTCCGTCCCGATCGGACGCCCGATGCCCGACACCGTCGTCCTGCTGCTCGACGAACGCGGCCGGGAGGTACCACCGGGGCGGGTCGGCGAGGTTCACTTGCGTACGGCCTACCGCAGCCTCGGGTACCACCGCAGGCCGCAGGAGACCGAACGCGCCTTCATCGCCGACCCCACCCGGCCCGGCGACGACGAAGTCGTCTACCGGACCGGGGACTTCGCCCGTCTGCTGCCCGACGGCACGCTCGACTTCCTCGGCCGCCGGGACCGACAGGTCAAGGTCGGCGGCGTGCGGGTGGAGCTGGACGGGGTGGAGCAGCTCTTGCGCGAGGACCCGTCGGTCGCCGAGGCGGCCGTCGTGTCGGTCGAGCCGGACGACGCCCCGCCGTACCTGTGCGCGTTTGTCGAGACCGGCACCGGGACGGACTCCGAGGAACTTCGCACTCGGCTGAGCGAGCATCTGCGCGCGCACCTGCCGGACGGCGCGATCCCGGCGGTGATCGTGCCGCTGGAGCTCATCCCGCGCACCATCAGCGGCAAGATCGACCGCAAGGCGCTCACCGTGCCCGTGCGGTCGCCGACCCGACCCGACGCCGTCGCACCGCGCACCGCCACCGAACGCACGATCGCCGGGATCTGGGCGCGTACGCTGCCGGCCCCGGTCGACGACGTGCACACCCGGTTCTTCGACGTGGGCACCTCGCTGGCCGTGATCTCGGTACTGGCGCGGCTGACCGAGGAGTTCGGGGTGTCCGTCCCGCTGGCGGACTTCCTGGCGAACCAGACGATCGAGGGCCTGTCGAACCTGGTCGAGCGTTTGCTGCTCGCCGACGACGACGCCGACGACCTCTTCGGGAGCTGACATGACCGACCAGCCGCTGGACGCCGAGCAGATCGAGTCCGTCGAACGCCGGGTGCGGACGGCCGTGTTGGACCAGGACGGCGTCCTCGACTGCGCCGTCGTGTTCAACGAGGCCGACCCCGCGGCGGCCGGTGCCCGCGCCTGTGTCCGGTGCGGGATCAGCGCCGCGTACCCGGGACTGCGCTTCGACCCGGACGGGGTCTGTTCGCTGTGCGCGCGCTATGCCGCCCATCGATCGGCGATGCACGCCTACTTCCGTGACCCGCGGGAGCTGGCGCCGCGGCTGCGCGAGGCCGCGCGAGGGCGCGGATCGGACTACGACTGCCTGCTGCTGTTCAGTGGCGGCAAGGACAGCACCTATGTGCTCTACCAGCTCGTGGGACTGGGTCTGCGGGTGATGACCTTCACCTTCGACAACGGGTTCATCTCGCGGACCGCGCTGCGCAACGTCGAGACCGTCACCGCCGAACTGGGCATCGAACACGTCACCGCCACCCACGCCGACCAGAAGCGGATCTTCCTGAACTCGCTCCAGGAGCACAAGAGCGTGTGCAACGGGTGCTTCCGCTCCCTCCTGGACCTGAGCACCGAACTCGCGCACCAGCGCGACATCCCCACGGTGGTCACCGGGCTCTCCCGCGGCCAGATCATGGACGAGCGGCTGTCCTGGTTCCACGAGCAGGGCATCTTCGACGTGGCCGAGATCGAGGAGAAGCTGCGGCTGGGCCGGGAGGTGTACCACCGGGCCGCGGGCACGGTCGACGCCGCCGCGGTGAACGCGGTCCAGGTCGTCGACTACTTCCGCTACTCGGCGGTGACGAAGGAGGACGTGCGAGCCTTCCTGCGCGAGCGCTCGTCGTTCTGGGCGCAGCCCACCGATACGGGGTTCTGCAGCTCGAACTGCATGATCAACGATGTGGGCACCTACGTCCACGCCGCGGAGCGCGGTTTCCACAACTACGAGGCGCCGACCCGCTGGGAGGTACGGCTCGGGCATCTGGACGTCGCCGAGGCGGACGCGGAGCTGCGCGCCCCGGTGGAGACCGCGCAGGTGAAACGGATGCTGGCCAGGATCGGCTATCCGGACCCGGCCGACGCCGACCGGACGGGCGCCCGGCTGGCGGTCTACTACGTCGCCGACCGAAGCGCGTCGGGCGACCGGCTCGCGGCCGCGGTGGCCGATGCCCTGCCGCCCACACTGGTACCGGCGCAGTGGGTGCAGGTGGCGGAGATCCCCAGGGTCGCGGGCGCCGTGGATCAGTGGGCTCTGCGCGGGATGCACCGCCCGAAGGCCCCGGGCTCGCGGGGCGGGGGCGTCACCGCGGACGCGGATTCCGATCGCTCGGTCGGGGTCCGTCCGGTACAGCGTCGGATTCTCGATCGGGATCCGGTCCGGGCGGCGCACCGAGCCCGAGCCCTGTTCCTGTCCTCGGAGTCTGGTTTCCCGGTCACCGACCTGAAGCGGGTGTGGCTGCAACTGCTGCTGCATCACGAGGCGTTGCGGCTGCGGTTCGGCCACGGGGATCAGGGCTGGCGGCAGTCCCGGGGCGGCCTCGGCGGTGCGGTCCACGTGTCGCGGGTGGACCTCACCGGCCAGGACCCGGGCGCGCAGGGGCAGGTGCTGCGTCGGCTCACCGACCGGATGCGGGCCCGGTTGCACGTCGATCGGGGTCCGCTGCTGCGGGCTGCGGTGGTCGACCGGGGCACCCGGCCGGCGGGTCTGTTGATCGTCGTGCACGAACTGGCCGCGGATGTCGAGTCCTGGCGGGTGCTGTTGGCGGACCTGGCCCTGGGGCTGGGACAGCTCCGGGCGGGCTCGGAGGTCCGGTTGCCGCCTGCCGCGTCGTTCCTGGACCACCCGGCCGAGCCCGCCGGCGTCGAGGACGAGGCGGGCCCGGAGGCCGCCGGGGCCGGCTGTGTCCTCCCGGGTTCGCCCGCACCCGAGCCGATCGCCGAGGAGCCGCTCGAAGCGCGCTGCCCGGTGCGCGCGGCGACGGCCCGCGACGTCGCCGCTGCGATCGCGCACGTGCTGGTCGAGGAGTTCGGCGGCGGGCGACTGGTCGCGGACGTCCTCGATCACACCACGCGCAGGCCCGCGGCACGGGTGATCGGTCCGCTGGCCGAAGCGGACCGCTGGGTGGTGACCCCGCTCGCGCGGGGAGCGAGCGTCGTACGGGTCGCGAGAGCGGCCGAGCCGGCCCGGGTGCGCTACGAACACTTCGGCGATCCGGCCGCCTCGCTGCTTCCGTCGGGGGTGGCTTGGACGCTGCGCGACACGGTGTGGCGGGACTTCGCCGGGCCGGGGCACCCGGGCGAGACCGATGCGACGATCACCGGTTTCGTCGACGCCGGCGAGCTCGTGCTCACCTGGTGGTGTCCCGCCCCCGTGGGCACGCGGCTGGCGGCGGCCCACATCCCCGAGCGCGTCGCGCGGCGGCTGATCGGGGAGCAGGCCGGCTGAGGTGGAGCCCTCACGCACCCTCGGTGTGCTCGGTGGGATGGGACCGGCGGCGACGGCGGAGTTCCTGCGGCTGCTGGCCGTGCGCGTCGCGGCCGGCGGCGACCAGGAGCACCCCCGGATCCTGATGCTGTCCGAGCCGGGCATCCCGGACCGGACCGCCGCGCTGCTCAGGGGCGACGACGCACCGCTCCTGCCGATCCGGCAGGCGCTGTTCACCCTTGCCGGCTGGGGCGCGGAGCTGCTGGCGGTGCCCTGCAACACCGCGCACGTCTACATCGATCGATTCCGCAGCCGACTGCCGGTGCCCCTGGTGCACATCGTGGAGGCGAGCGTGCGGGCCGCCGAGGTCGCCAGTCCCGACGGGGCCTGGTTGACGGCGACCGCGGGTACCGTCGCCGGCGGCATCTACCAGCGCTATGCGCAGCGCCGGGGATACCGACTGCTGCTCCCCGACGAGGCGCTCCAGCAGCGCATCCACGCCGCCACCGTGCTGGTGAAGGCGAACCGGCTGCCGGCTGCCGGCGCGACCCTGGGTTCGGCGGTCCACGAGCTGCTGCGCATTCGGTGCCTGCCGGTGATCAGCGCCTGTACCGAACTCCCGCTCGCCTACGCGCACAGCGGGCTGCCGGCGGAATTCCAGGTGTCCAGCGTCGACGCACTGGCGTCGGCCTGCGCGCACGCCCTGTACCCCCACCGCGGACCCGTACCGGGCCTGCTCTCGTCGACGGCCCGACGGGCGGTCGCCGGGTCCGGCTCCGGGTCCACGTCCGATCCCCCCGAAGGAGCACGATGACACTCTCACGCCTGTCGAAGGAACGCCGGCTGCTGCGCGAGACGGTCGCCGACTTCGCCCGCGCCAAGGTGGCTCCGGTGATCGCCGATATCTACCGACGCGAGGAGTTTCCCTACGAACTGGTCGCCGCCATGGGCCGCATGGGCCTGTTCGGACTGCCCTTCGAGGAACGCTACGGCGGCATGGGCGGGGATGTGTTCACCCTGTGTCTGGCCATCGAGGAACTGGCCAGAGTGGACTGCTCGGTGGCCGTCGCGCTGTCCGCGGGCGTGACGCTCGGCGCGATCCCCATCCATCGGTTCGGCACTGCGGCACAGAAGGATCGCTGGCTCCCCGCCCTGTGCACCGGCGAGCGGATCGCCGGCTTCGGGCTCACCGAACCCGGCGGCGGAACCGACACGGCGGCGGCCCGCACCAAGGCGGAACTCGACGGTGACGAATGGGTGATCAACGGCAGCAAGGCGTTCATCACCAACTCCGGTACCGACGTCACCAGCCTGGTCACGGTGACGGCGGTGACCGGTACCCGCGCCGACGGCGCCAAGGAGATCTCCGCGCTCGTCGTGCCGTCGGGCACTCCGGGCTTCACGGTGGCACCGTCGTACTCCAAGGTGGGCTGGTGCGCCTCGGACACCCACGAACTCGGTTTCGCCGACTGCCGGGTGCCGGCCGAGCACCTGCTCGGCGAACGCGGCCTGGGCATCGCGCAGTTCATGTCGGTGCTGGACGAGAGCAGGATCGCGATCTCGGCCGTCGGAGCGGGGATGGCCCAGGGCTGCGTGGACGAGTGTGTGCGCCATGCCAAGGAGCGGACGGCGTTCGGGCAGCGCATCGGCGCGTACCAGTCGATCCAGTTCAAGATCGCCGACATGGAGACGCGCGCCCACACCGCACGCCTGGCCTACTACTCGGCTGCGGCCTCGATGCTGCGCGGCGAATCCTTCTCGAAGGAGGCGGCGATGGCCAAGCTGGTCTCCTCCAGGGCGGCGATGGACAACGCCAGGGACGCGACCCAGATCTTCGGTGGCTCCGGCGTGATGAACGACAGCCCCGTGGGCCGCTTCTACCGCGACGCCAAGATCCTGGAAATCGGCGAAGGCACCACCGAGGTACAACAGATGATGATCGCCAGGCACCTTGGCTTGTCCTGACCCCACCGCCGGGCAGCGCCGCGACGCGTCATCTCCGGGTTCGCCGACCTCCGAGTGGCGCTCGGCGAGTTCGGGAAGGGCCGACGCCATTGCCGGTCGGTAACCGGACCCGGACGCGCGGCTGCCACCAGCGCGACGGGCGCGGCGTAGAAGGTGTTCTGCGGCGGCACTCCGGCGATCTGCGCGCCACGACCGGTCAGCGCCGACAGGGGCGCGGACAAGCCGCGGCAGACCGTGCGACGGGCGGACGTCGAGGCGCACAATCCGCCCATGGCCGGCGACGACCCTCCGCTCACCACCCCCTCAGCCGACTCGCACACCCCGACTGCTCACGCTCGGGAGCACGCGGCACCCGAGCGGTCTCGGGCGAACTGCCCGCCCACCTCCGGCTCGTGCGCATCTCGAGTTCGGTGACGCAAGGCAACGAACCCGTGCGCGAAAGCCCGGCGTTCGCGAGATCGGGTCGACCACGGTCGCGCGGGCCCGGCAGGGCGGCGGTCGCTCGGTCACCTCGGCCTACGGGCGTCGGATGCAGCGGAAACCGAGGTGGCTGGTGGCCGTGTCCTCGGTTTCGCCCTGGCGGGCGGCGGGGCGGTAGCGCAGGCAGTAGGTGGGCGCGCACAGGTGGGAGCCGCCCTTGATGGTGCGCCGGGCGAAGCCGGCGTCGAGGTGGTGACGGTGTTCCACGCGGAAGTCGCGGGGGGTGCAGCACGGGCGGGCGGCGGCATCGGGGTGGCGGGTGGTGTGATGGTCGCGGGTCCACTCCCAGACGTTGCCGGTCATGTCGTACAGGCCGTACCCGCCCGGGGGGTAGCGGCCGACCGGGGTGGTGCCCGGGCGGCCGGTGGGGGTGTCGGCCCGCCAGGGGAAGTCGCCGTGCCACGTGTTCGCCATGCGGCGGCCGTTCGGGGTGAAGTCGTCGCCCCAGGCGTAGACGGCGCCATCGAGGCCGCCACGGGCGGCGTACTCCCACTCGGCCTCGGTGGGCAAATCCTTGCCGGCCCAATGCGCGAAGGCGGCCGCGTCCTCGAAGGCGACCTGGGTGACGGGGTGCATGTCGCGGCCGTCGAGCGTGGACCCGGGGCCTTCGGGAAACCGCCAGTTCGCGCCCGGGACGTAGTGCCACCAGCGGCGGTAGTCGTCCAGCGCCACCGGCCCCGGAGTCCGGCGGAACACCAGGGAGCCGGGCACCAGCAGTGCCGGGTCGGCGTCCGGGTAGAGCACGGGGTCGAGCGGGCGTTCGGCGACGGTGACGTACCCGGTGGCCTTCACGAAGCGGCGGAACGCCGCGACGGTGACGGGGTGGACGTCGAGGAAGAAGCCGTTCACGGTGACCGGGTGAACCGGCCGCTCCTCGGGATAGAAGTCGTCGCTGCCCATCGCGAAGGTTCCTCCGGGGATCCATGCCATGCCCTGGGAAACCGCCCTGACGGGCCCGTGGACGGTGACGGGGGCGAGGGCCATCGGCGTGTCGGCGTCGGCGGTGCTCGGCGTCATGACGGCCATACTCCCCGGGCCGCCGGGCCCGGGTGGGCTTGCCACGCCGCACACACTTCCCCAGGTTTTGTCGGACTTATGGCTAATGTCTTTTGGAATGAGTCCATCGACGGCGACCTTGCGGGGTCAGGCACAGAAGGACGGCACGCCATGGCCGACGAACGTTTGACGAGTCTCCCGGTGCCGGACCGGCCCTACCAGGGGCCGTTGGCGGTGGACGTCCGCGACCTCGACGAGCCGCTGCCGCCGATCCCGGTCAAGCGCCCGCCGAAACAGGCCCCCAACGTCCTGCTGATCCTCCTGGACGACGTCGGCTTCGGGGCCGCCGGCGCGTTCGGCGGACCGGTCCGCACCCCGACCGCGGAACGACTCGCGAACGGCGGCCTGAAGTACTCGCGATTCCACACGACCTCGCTGTGTGCGCCGACTCGCGCCGCCCTGCTGTCCGGTCGTAACCACCACTCGGTCGCGATGGGGCACATCACCGAGACCGCCACCGCCGCCCCCGGCTACACCTCGGCCCGCCCGAACTCGGCGACACCGCTCGCCGAGATCCTGCGCCAAAACGGCTACAACACCGCGCAGTTCGGCAAGTGCCACGAGGTGCCCACCTGGGAGTCCGGCCCCACCGGGCCATTCGACCGCTGGCCGGTCAACAGCGGCTTCGAGAAGTTCTACGGCTTCATCGGCGGCGAAACCAACCAGTGGTCCCCCGCGCTGGTCGACGGCACCACCGCCATCGAGCCGCCGGACGATCCCGACTACCACCTGATGCCCGACCTCGCCGACAAGGCCATCGCCTACGTCCGGCAGCAGAAGTCACTCACCCCCGACAAGCCCTTCTTCGTCTACTTCGCGCCCGGCGCCACACACACCCCCCACCACGTCCCCGAAGACTGGATCCCCAGATACCGCGGCGAGTTCGACCAGGGCTGGGACGCGGTGCGTGAGGCCACCTTCGCCCGCCAGAAGGAACTGGGCGTGGTCGCCGCCGACGCGACCCTGACCCCGCGCCCGGCCGAGATTCCCGCGTGGGACGACCTCGACCCCTCCTGGAAGCCGATCCTGGCCCGGCAGATGGAGGTGTACGCCGCGTACCTCGAATACGCCGACCACCACACCGGCCGCGTCATCGACGCACTGGAGGAACTCGACGTCCTGGACGACACGTTGGTCGTGTACATCATCGGCGACAACGGCGCCTCCGCCGAAGGCGGCATGCACGGCGCGTACATGGTCACCAACGCCGCCAACGGCGGCGCCGAGTTCGAGACTTCCGAGTTCTGGAGCGAGCACCTGGACGAGGTCGGTGGCCCGCACGCGTACAACCACTACGCGGTCGGCTGGGCCCACGCGATGTGCACCCCGTACCAGTGGACCAAGCAGGTCGCCTCGCACTACGGCGGCACCCGAAACGGCACTATCGTGCACTGGCCCGCCCGCGTCCCCGACGGCGGCCAGGTACGCCACCAGTGGCACCATGTCATCGACTTCGCCCCCACCGTCCTGGAACTGGCGGGCATCGCCGAACCGCACACCGTCAACGGCGTCACCCAGGTCCCCATGCAGGGAACCTCGTTCTCCGCCAGCCTCACCGACCGGGACGCTCCCGAAGTCCGCCACACGCAATATTTCGAACTCGCCGGCAACCGCGGCATCTATCACAAGGGCTGGACGGCGGTCACCAAACACCGCGTGCCCTGGGACCTGTTCGCCCACGGCACCGACTTCGACTCGGACAAGTGGGAGCTGTACGACACCACCAAGGACTGGACCCAGGCCCACGACCTGGCCGCCGAGCACCCGGACAAACTCGCCGCACTCCAGCAACTCTTCCTCATCGAGGCGGTCCGGCACAACGTCCTGCCGATGGACGACCGCGCCGCCGAGCGCATGAACCCGGACATCGCCGGACGCCCCACCCTCTTCCAGGGCACAACGCTCCGCCTGTACCCGGGCATGACCCGGATCGGCGAGAACGTCGCCCTGAACATCAAGAACAAGTCCTTCGACGTCACCGCCGAGATCACCATCCCCGACACCGGCGCCGAGGGCGTCATCGTCTGCCAGGGCGGCCGCACGGGCGGCTGGGTCCTCATGGCCGACCACGGCAGGCTCGCCTTCCATTACAACTACTGCGGCCTGCTTCGCAGCACCACCACCGCACCCGACCCGCTGCCCGCCGGAACCCACCAGGTCCGTGCCGAATTCGCCTACGACGGCGGAGGCATCGGCAAGGGCGGCAAGGTCACCCTCCACCTCGACGGCACCCGACTCGCCGAGGGGCGCGTGGAACGCACCCACCCGCTCTACTTCTCCTTCGACGAGGGCCTCGACGTCGGCCGCGACACGGGAATGCCCGTCTACGAGGAGTACGCCGACCCGCACGGCACCTTCACCGCCACCATCAACTGGGCCCAGGTCGACCTCGGCGACGACGACCACAACCACCTCGTCGACCCCGCCGAACACTTCGCCGCCGCACTACGCCACCAATAGCCCACACCACGCCGAATCCGCCGCCCCCGGACACGCACGACTCCCGGACCAACCTCACCCCGCATCTCACCGATCGCGAACGGGAGGGCGCCGAAGCGACGCTGAGCGGTATATCGGACGACACCGACGCCCCGTCGTTCGTCCTCGACCCGAGCGCGCCCAACCCCCGTACGCAGGGCTTCGCGTGCCGGGATACAGGCCGGCGTCTGCCCGGCGAGCGTCTCGCGGAGGGTCGTCGTTTGTCATGTGCCAACCTGCCGAGGCGACGATTGGCCGGCCAACCGCGAATGAGCGGGTCCCCCTCGGGTCGGGTCGGTCGCGGTACGACGCCGCATGGGACACCCGTTCCGCCGACGCTCCGAAGCCTACGAGGCAGGACAGTGCCGACGTGGGCCCCTGCGATGTTCTTTTCGACATCACAGGGGCCCACGTGGGTCGATAGAACATCCCATGTCGGGCCGGATATCCGGCGTCCTCCGATGGGATGACTGATCGATTACGAGCAATGGCGGAGGGTAGGTCCGGGCCGGACGACCGACCAAACAGATCCGCAGGCAGCACCGCCCGGTCAGCCGGTCGGCGTTCCCGAACCGGCGAGGGGCGCCGCCGGGCGTCGGATTCCGGCCCGTCTCGCACATGTGCCGAACATGGGCGCGAATCCACCCACACCGCGCGCGGGCCCGGGACGAGCCGGGCCGGTGGCCGGGTCGGCGCCGGCGGCAATCTCGGGAGAGGATGTAGACGCGTTCGTGGCGGGGGACGACCTGGTAGACGAACCTGCCGTTCGCGACCAGGGCCGTGCCGCCCTGGGGTGACATTCCTTCGTATAGCGCGAAGTCCCATGTGCACCGGCGCCGACACCCGTACGCGACGTTCCCCGGGCTGGGCGGCCTCGAGGAAACCGACCTCGAGATCCCGGTCCACAAGGAGGCCCCGCGGAACTGGGTCCGCCGGGCCGAGGCGGACGCGGGTGAACGCGAGGACCGGATGACGACCGGCGAACAGGACGAGGTGAAGCAACTCCGCAGGGAAGTAGCCGAGTTGCGGCGGGCGAACGAGATCCTGAAAGCCGCCTCGGTGTTTTTTGCCCAGGAGATCGACCGTCCCCGGACGAGGCCGAGCAGGTGATCGACCACCTGCGCGACAAAGGCCTCGGGGTCGATCCCGTATGTCGGGTGCCGGAGTTGTCGCCGTCGACGTACTTCGCGCGCAAGAAGCGCACGAAATCCGCGCGGCGGCTGCGCGACGAGCAACTCATCCGGCTGATCGAAGCCGAGCACGCGGAGTCCGGTGGCACCTACGGCGCCCGCAGGATCACCCGCGCCTGGCCCGCAAGGGCCACCCGGTCGCCCGCTGCACGGTAGAGCGGTGATGCGCGAGCTGGGGATCGAGGGCGTCATCCGCGGCGGCCGCCGCCGCACCACCGTCGCGGAGCCGGCCGCGCCGCGGCCGTCGGACCTGGTCGACCGCGTCTTCACCGCGGACGGCCCGGCCCGGCTCCGGGTCGCCGACCTGACCTACGTGCGGACCTGGTCGGGCGCCGGCCCGCTCCCGCATCCTGGCGAGCACGTGCAGCCCGAAGCCGTCACCCGCGTCGCCAGCCCCCGGCAGTACGGCAGCCGGGTAGCGGCGACCCCGTCCGTCGCGCGGATCGGGCACCGCGTCCAGGTGCCGGCGCAGGTCAGCGGCGCATGGCGTCACGCCACACACGTTCGATACGAACCGGACAAATCCCCTTCTGTAATGACCCTGGGGCCGACAGGAAGCCCATCCGTAGCGTCATCGGCAAGTTGATGGAACATGCCTGATAACCGTATTTGACAGCGCTTGTCGGCTGCAGTTTGACCAATTTGTCGGAAAATCTGGGCACAATCAGATTCGGCTATAATTTATGGACGCAGCTCGACCGGCAGGCTCAGGCTGTGTTTCCTATGGGTTAGTCTCCGAGGAGTGGCGGATGTCGTGGCTGATCACTTCCTGAAACAGCCGGACGAGTCGGCGAACAAGGACAGCGCGGCTCGTTTTGTGGAAGTCCGGTCTGCCGGGTGGCGCCTACGCGCCAAGACACCCGATGGTCTTCTCGGGCTCCTCATCGAGAGCTACGGGGACTGCATCGATGACGCGCGGCGATTGAGTGCTCGGCTGGATTATGCCTGCCGGGCCCGGGTGGATATTCAGTCGCTGCTGATGGCCGGGGAGATGTTCGAGTACAGCACGCCGGACGAGTCCCGGGTCCTGCGCGACCGCGGACCTGCTCCGGAGCCGCCGCCGGTGTGGCACTGTGCAACTCCGCTCGTTCTTGTGGCTTCCTTTTACGAGCCTGCGGGGGAGTTGTCCCGGCCGCGCACGTCGGAACCCGGCCAGGTCTGGTGGATCGATCCTTCGACGGCCTCGTCCCTGCTGGTGACCCTGCACGAAGTGCGCTGGCTGGACATTATCCGGCCCGGCGGAATGCAGCCGCAGGATCGTGGGCCGTATCGGCACCAGGGGAAGAACGGATCGGCCGGATTCTGGCGTCGCTGCTTCCCCGAGATGCCACGCCGCCGACCTCCGCACTAAGGCCCTGTTCCCGGTCGGAGACCGTCTCACGCTATCCGGCGCGAAGCCTGAAGACGTTCGCCGGAATGCGGCGACCGTACGGCGAGTCCGGCCCCCGGACCATGGTGGCCGCGTGTAGATAAATGGTGAAAAGTTTATGGGGCCTGAAAGCCGACGCTTCTCGTCACTTCGCGATGCGCATGAGTTCATGAAGACCGAGGTCGATCGCCCGGTCGAACCCTGTGAGATTACGCTTGACAACGGATTCAAGTTGGACATGCATCCACATTTCTTTGACGATGGCACGTTCACCAACTCGTACGATCTGAACTGGGCGCCTGAAGACGCCCGGGCGGCGATGCGCATCACGCCCCGTCCAGAGAGCATGCTCGTTCACGCTCCAGGTGTTTCAGCCAGCACCTCGGCGACTTTCTTCACCTTTCTGGATGAAGCATCCGCTATCCCCCGGCAGGCCAGCCTCAATCTCATCATCAGTGAAGGCCGAATTCTCGGTATGCCCGTGGTTGATCGGGAGGCCGTGTACATCCGTGACGGAGAACTCGCGATGGACCACATATCGGCAAGTGGCGAGTTATCGCTCAACGGAAGGACGCTGACCTGGGCAGGTAGTAGGACCGACCGAGATGCGCAGAGTCATGTGTATGGCAACGGCAACATCAGGGTCACCCTGAGACGAGACCCCAAGACCGGTAGCAAAAGGTGCCTGGACGAAAGCTCGCGTTTCACCCCCGTCATGCCCGCCGCAGAATCACGGTCGGACGTCGGGTTCATGGCTTCGGAGGATGGCACGTTCACATCCGTGGCCGTCGCTCCGCAGGGCGGGATGGACATCTTCGCCCATGACCTTGTTGTCCGATGCCCAGAAGAGCACGTCAACCGGAAAGGGGAAAACCGCCTCGCCATCAGGAGCATCGGCTCCTTACGGGCGGATAACCTGCCCGAGTTTGCGGTCTCCTCAGGGCCTTCGCTGGCGACACCGGATTTTTTCGCTCATCCCATAAACCAGGATCCGTCATTGGGCACCAGGCCCGTCTTCGCGGACCTTCAGGCGATCAGGATGGTGGTCTACGGCGGGCTCGACGATCGTACGCACATCCGGCTTTTCGACGGGCGGCCGGGCTCTTCGACCTTTCCGGGAGTGACACCCGCCCAGACGCGCGACATCATAACGGCCGACATCGGGTTCACCTGGGGCGCCCATGTGGATGGGGGTGGGAGCGCCAGGATATCCATCGTCAAAGACGGTGTTCTACGGAGTTTTGGAAATCGTCAATATCTGAAATGGCCACGGCCGGGTCAAGATTACTTCCTTTGGGAACGAGAGCCTCCGGGTCGTGATGTTCCCACTCGTTTTGAATTGACGGGGCCAGGCAGGGCGCGCGAACCGCGAGACCTGGATGTCGGGAAATATCTAGGGCCAGTATCGGATCTTCGGAGGCAACTCGGCGGAGGATCTCCGCGTAATCGAGCGAACCCGGAAAGCGCACCTTTGCATCCCTCCGCAGGGCGGGAAAATCTGCGCAATCCCCATGGAGCCCCCACCAGGAGACCCACCGAAAGGGACAGGGGCATTGGGTTTTCGTGATCCGAGTACGCCTTGCCGGCGCGGAGTTTGACGGGCCGTCGACGACGCGGTCCGCGACGCGACCGCACGGCCGGTATTCCGCGCACCAAGCGCTTGAGCGCCCGGAACCTGTCAACGCGATCAAGGCAGATGGGGATGGTTAACGCTGTGCCGGGGCGTGTTCCTGGTGTTCGGTGGGCTTGTTGATCCACGCGTGTGTGGGGATGCGCGGTGGTTCGAGAGGTCCGTGGACGAATCGTTCGGGATGGTCCCGGTAGGCGTCGGCGAGCGTGTCCGCTCGGACTTCGCGAACGACTTCGGCCAGGCCGTGGTGCATGTCGTGGGGCGTGTGGTAGCCGATCCCGGAGTGCCGGTGGTCGTGGTGGTAACAGTCGAAGAACTGCGCGCCCCACTCGCGCGCGTGCGGCGACCGTCGGCGCCGGCTCCGAAGCCATTGATCCACGTCGCCTCGATCGACAACCTCGATAGGCGCATAACGGGCGAGACCACACCCACCTGGCGAGGAACCTACTAGGACATAGAGAGCCGGTGCGGGGTGATGCGTTGCGCACCGCCACGCCGATCGGACTGCTATGCAAATCAGTCGTTTTCTGTCATTTCTTCGGTAATGTCAACGTGGCGGTGTCCCGACCGTCGGAGGATGCGACCGGGCACCACCCGGGCTCGCGGGCCTTCGTGGGAATCCCGACCCCGCGACGGCCCGCGAATCCGACCTCGCACATCTGGCGAGACCCGGCAGCGCACAGCAGCCGCGTGCGCGTCACCGGACGCACGCCCGGCCCGTTGAGCGTGTACGCACCGACTATCCCCGTGGTCGGAGCCGCGCACCCGGCGTCCCATCCCCCAGGACGCCGGGCTACGCCCGTCCCGGGCCGGGGCTCAGTCGAGGTCCGCTTCGACACGCAGTTCGGCGATCTCGCGGTGCGCGGCCGCGAGATCGGCGGCCATCCGCCGCGCGCCCTCGGCGACACCCGCCTCCCACACCTGCCGCACGAGCTGCTCGGCAGCAGTTTGTTCCAGGCCGGTCGCCACCATCACGCGGTGGGTCAGGGTCACGATCGGATGCTCGTCCATGCCTCCAGAACATCCCACCGGCCCGTACTCCGCACGGCGAGGACGCCGAACCGAAACGCGCAGGGACCCCCGCTCGGTCACGGCCCGAACCCTGCCTGAACAAGCCCCTCGATGTCCGTGTGTGGGGAACGCCACCGGGTTGCGGGCAGGTTGCTGCCGTGCCGGCCCGGCGCCGTGTCACTCGGGCGAGTGGACGGTGAAGCTCCAGACCGTTTGCGGCGTCGGTTTTCCCGGGAGGGAGGACGGTGTTGTAGGAGACGTGACCGCACGGCTGATCGGAGTAGCCGATGGTCTCGCAGGTCCGGTTCTCGATCGTCGAATTCGGGCCGGTGCCCAGGTAGCAGCCGGGGTACGGGTCCTGGTAGGCGAACGGGCGGCCCGTCTCCGAGGTCAAAATGACGGTGCCGGTGACGGAGGGCCGGGCGGTGGGGGTTGTCGCTGCTGCGTGCGGTATGCAGGCGAGAAGGACGAGGGCCGCGGCGACGGCAGTGAATGTATTCCGGTGACGAGCCGGGTGCGGTCGAACGTGTCCATGGGCGGTGCACTTGGTGGAGCGGTCATACGCCCTCGCGCGCGAGGGCACCGAGAAGGTGGGCTACCGAAGCGCGTTCGCGCTCAGCACGGCGTTCAAGCGGGTCCGGCGGGTGCGCCCGCGCGAGCACCGCATTCGGACCCTGCGGCGCGAGGGGGCCGGCCTGGACGGCTGCGAGGGAGAGCCACCGGCCTGGCACGCACCGAGTTCCACCCGGCCGCCGGTGCTTGCATCACGTCGACCGGTGGCCGATCCCCCTCGCCGCGCCGGCCGAGGACGCCGGTCGAGCCGGCAACGAAAACGCGCATGTGTGGTACGTCGACTTCGGTCGGGGTCTGCTGAGGCGGGTGTCGGTGTCCGAAGTGGTCGAGGATCCGATGCTCACAAAACCGCTCGCGCCGCTCGGCGGTCTCGCCGTTCGAGCAACTCGCCCTCCTCGACGAGCGTGAGCATGGGCTCGCCGGGGACGCCGATCATGACCACCACGAACCGGCTCCACGCGTCCGCGAGGTTGTTGCCCGCTTGATAGTGGATGACGTCACCACCCGGCTCCCAGAACGCCTCACCGGCGCGAATGACCCGCTCGGGCTCGCCCTCGAGTTCGAACACCATCTCGCCTTCGAGCATGTAGCCGAAGACCGGGCCCGAGTGCCTGTGCGGCGGCGTGCCCGCGTCGCCGGGCGGCAATTCGATCGTCATCGTCATCACTTCGGCCGACGTCGGCAGGAGTGGCGGAGTCTGGTGAAGGAGGGTGGTCAATACGGTCCCACCGCGCTTTTCGGTCACGGCCGAAATGGTAGACGCGAGCCGGCCCGACCGAGTGGTCCACTCGGACCCGAATCGGATGGACCGGTTGCGCGCCATCCATGACAACGCCTGCGAACCCGCGACCCACCGGGCCCGTGTGATTCCGGGGGTGGTTGTTGGCGTGTGGAGGGTGGTGTGGGCCGGGATGTTGCAGGTCAATGCCGCGCACCGCCGACGACGGCGGACTGCCGCCCTCCTTTTCGGCGATCGTCTCTCCCTACGACACGCACCGAACCGCTCCGGCGCCTCGCGCCACTGCGCACCCGTCCGAAACTTCCGGATCACGCCCTCGAACCGCTGCAGCGGCCGCTCGGGATACGGACCGTACGCACCGATCGGCGGGTACGGCCCGATGAACTCCCGTTCCAGATTCGTCAGTTGCATTCGCGTCACAACACGGTGATCCAGCGGACCAGGACCGCCTCGACGACGAATCCCACAGATTGATCACAACCCCGTACGTGCCTGGTTGAGCATGTTGGCCGCGTTCACCTGCCGGAGGTGGATCACGACGTCGTGTGTCTTGGCGAGCCGGATCTGCGGGGCGTCCGCGATCCCGGGGTAGGTGGCGCCGATGTTCTTGATGGTGTGCGGCTCGGTAAGCCAGGTGCGGGCTTCCGTCGGGGTGTTGCGCAGGTCGACCACGAAGTCGCGGTAGCGCACCCGGTCGAGGGTGTGCTCGGCGGTGCCGGGTGCGGCCGGGCCGACGGTGAAGCGGTGGAGGCCGCCGTCCTGGCCGAAGGCATTGAACGAGCCCCGGTCGAAGGTGAGTCCGACACTCAGGTAGCCGCTGCCCAACTGTTCGCGGAGGAAGGCGCCCTGGACTTTCGGATGAGTGTCGGGGGCGTAGGTATTCAAGGCGACATGGGTGTTGTGGGCGGCGAGCACGATCCTGTCGCCGGTCTGCCGCTGCCACCAGGCGACGTTGTCCGCCATGCTCCGGTCGCGGTAGGTCATGGCGTCGGGGATGCTTCGGGGGTCGTCCCAGTCGAAGGCGTACAGCGTGGTCATCTGGTGGATCGCGGTGGCGTGCTGGACGGCCCAGGCGTGGGCGTCGGCGTCGGTGCCCGTGCCGGGCCGTTGCTTGAGCAGCTCCACCGCCCGGCCCGTCCGCTCGGCGATTTCCTTGCGTTCGGCCATCGGCTTGGACAGGTACTCGTTGATGTACGTGTCGATGTCGGTGGCGGGCCGCAGGCCCCGATACAACTCTGTGAGCTGCGGAACCAGTTCGGGGCGGGCCGCGGCCGCGTAGGCGCCGACCTTGTCGTACAGCTCGGCACCGGCGAACCCGTTGTCGTCGCCGACGAAGCGGACCGGGTCCTTCGGGTGCTTGACGTTGTACGCGCGCATCCACTGGAGCAGATCGCGGTACTCGGCGTTGTTCCACAACCGGTAGGAGCCCTGGAACTCCTCGTCCATGATCTGCTTCAAGTCGCCCTCGCCGCGCAGGACGTAGGCGTCGAGCCGCAGTCCGGTGCTCCACGCGGCTTCGAGGGCGAAGGCCCGAAAACCCTTCTCCTCGACCAGGTACCGCAGGATCCGGTGCTTGACGGTGAGGAACTCGTGCGAGCTGTGGGTGGACTCGCCCAGGCCCACCACCCGGGCGTCGCCGACCATGCGGCCGAACGGACGGAGATCGGCCAGGCCGCCGCGTGGCTCGGTGGTGCGCAGCGGGTGGGCCACCCGGCCCAGGGCCGCCTCGGGGGAGCGGAACGCCGCGGCCGCGGCATCCTCCGGGCCGGCGGGCGCGGCGACGTCGGCGGAGACCGACGCGGTGGCCGGGGGGTTGGTGTCGGTCGTCGATCCCGCGTATGCGGTGCCGAGCCCGCCGGCGGTCGCACCCACGCACAGCACGAGGGGCACGAAGGTACGCAGCACCTGCCGGACTGCCCGCGAATGCGGGTGACTCCGTTGATCGGACGGGTGGTTGGGGATAGCGCGCGGTACACGCGGAGTTGCGTTTGGCATGGCGCCCAGGCTAGGAACCCGGGCTCTCGGCGCGCATCGTCCGCCGGTCCGAGGACTGGAGTCCTCCTTCGGCTCGTCCGGTCGGTACCGGGGTCCTGGGTCGGACGGGCCGGCCGAACCCACATACCTGTTGACGGAGTTCGTGTGCGGCGTGCGGTGCGCGACAGCGCGGTGATGTGCCTCGGCCGTCGCACCAAGCGGCGGAGGCAGCCTCGATTCCGGGTGGCCCCCAAGCGGGACGGATCCTCCCGGCAGCGGCCGCGTTCCGGGAGAGGGAGGGGCATCTGACGGTGCCGCGCAGCGAGGCGGCGGTCCACCGGGAAACGGACGCCGCGTCGGGGGCGAGGAGCGCGGAGATGACGTTGTCCCAGGTCGCGCCGGGGAACACCTTGTGCCCGGTCTGCTCCATGGCGACGAACCGCGCCCCGGGTGTGTGCCTGCCCCGCGACTGGCTCATCCGGCGGCTCCGCGACCGCGCCGGCGGACTCGACGACGTCGGCAATCCCGTATGGCCGGGCGGGCGATGGTGCCGTCCTCGTAACGGCCGAAAGGTCGCCTCCTTCGGGCAACAGGCCCCGATGGGACGGGCCGCGCACCCCGACGAGATCGCGCCGTCGTACGTCTTCTTCGCCTCGGGCCGCCTGTCCGGCTACTACTCCGGCGAGGTCTTGGCGCCCATCGGCGGCGAAACCCTACCCGGCTGACCCGACTCGCCCCGGGGCCAGGGGCGGGTCGGGCGACGGACATCCCCGGGACCACGAGAAACGCATCCGGTGCACGGCTCCTCGACGTCCTGAAGGAGGAGAAGGAGAACGACAAACCGGTTTGAACCGGATGGCCGGGGTAGCTCCGCCTCTCGCGGTCGCTGTGCCCAGCGGTCACCGTCCGGCTTGACCGCACGCGGCCGGGCGAAGACGCTCGCGACGCGCGTCCGCGCGTCCTTCCCGGCCCCACCCTTCCCGGAGGGAACGATGGCCGACCCCAAACCCGTATCGAACACGTCCGGTACGGCAGACGAGATTCCCGGTCGCCCGGGCGCCGCACCCCCCGGAGTCGAAGAGGCCACCGCTGCCGCCGAGAACTCGGTGGTCGTGTCCGCCGGAACGGCCGTCGTCGTCCCTACCACCGATATCGGAACATTTGGCCGGGTTTGCCGCCCATTGATGCGGCCGGACTCCGAATGGGCCGCCGCCGCGGGCCCGGGGGTAACCGGGGCGGACCGGACGGTCCCGAGGAGGGGCGGTGGGGACAGGTCGGCGTCACCGGCGAGCGCGTCCGGAGGTCGCGGTGACCTCTCCGCCGTCGCGGGTGGCGATCCACCTGCTCGCGCACGAAGCCGGGACACTCCTTCGCCGGAAATTACTTCCCCTTAGCGTCGGATCTCGCCGGATCCCGTACGCTCCCGTTCCCCGTCCCCGTCGCGTCGTTTCCCCTGTCGAGGTCTGTGGAGGTCACCCGTGGATGTCGCGGACCGCCACCCGGACGGAATCGAGCTTGGGGTCGACCGCGTCGGGGACGACCATGCCGGCGGCGACACCCGAGACGAGGTAGTCCAGTACGGATGCGGTCATCCGCTCGCCGGGCAGGACGGCGGGGATGCCGGGGGGATACGGGGTCAGCATCTCCGCGGCGATCCGTCCGGCGGCGTCGCGGACGGCGATCTGTTCGGTCCGCCCGAAGTAGGCGTCCCTGGGCAGATGGGCCTGCTCCAGGCGCAGTTCGGCCGGCGCCGGGACGTCGACGTGGGTGCCCCGGTCGAGTCCGGAGGCGTGCCGGGCGAGGTCGCGCACGGCGTCGACCAGCGTCGCCGCGGTCTGCTCGTCGTCCGCGTAGGTGAGCTGGGCACTGATTCGACGGTGGTCCGAGACGTGCAGGTTGATTCGGTGGTGTTCGCGCAGCCAGTCGGCGGCGGCGTAGCCGGTGGGCCCCAGGGCGGAGATGTCGACGATGAGCTGGAGCGGGTCCAGGTCGTGTGCTCGGTCGGGGCCGACGAACTCGGCGCGGTCGACGTGCATGCCGTCGATCCCCTCGATCCGCTCACGCACGGTGTCGGCCAGGCGCAGGGCCGTGTCGAGGAGGTCGTGTCCGTCCCGGACCATGTGCGCGCGCCACCCGTCCAGCGCCGCGTAGATCAGTACGTTGGGGCTGGTGGTGCCCAACAGGTCGGCCCGGGAGCGCAGTACCTGCGGATCGACGAGGTCGCCCTGGTGGTGGAAGACCGAGCTCTGCTCCAGGCCGCCACCCATCTTGTGCACGCTGGTGACGCACACATCGGCGCCGGCGTCCATCGCCCACGTGGGCAGGCTCGGATGGAAGGGCAGGTGCGCCCCCCACGCCTCGTCGACGATCAGCGGCTTGCCCCGTCGGTGGCACACCTCGGCGATCGCCGCGAGGTTCGCGCACGTGCCGTACGGGGTGGGACTGGTCACCAACGCCCCGCGTGCGTCGGGGTGTTCCGTGAACGCCGCCTCGTAGGCGTCGGGCTGCGGCGGGTGCGCCAGGTGGAGCCGGGGATCCCACGTCGGGTCTACCCAGATCGGCCGTACTCCGCTGAGGATGAGCCCCGAGATCACCGACTTGTGCGCGTCGCGCGAGATGAGGAGCCCCGCGTTTTCCGGACGGGTTGATTGCTGTTGTTCTATGCCATCAGGTTCAATTCCCGCTCTGGGTGCAGGACTTCGTGGGGTGTGC
>NZ_JBIWJT010000043.1:0-79517 GCF_044765325.1 Embleya sp. NPDC127516
AGGCCCTGCTTTCATGCGCTCTCAGCGCCGAGACCACTCCAACGAGAACCCAAGTCCTATAACCCGACGCCAAGTTCGGTATGACAACGGCTTCTGAGAACACCATGCGGCTGGCTGTCCGACGCGGCACTCGCTACTCGGGGTGGCGCCGGGAGTGGGATTTCGGTCCCCGTATCAGCACCGATGCACGGCAGGTAGTCGCTGCGCTAGCGGCCAGGAGCGGTAGCACAAACAAACCGCCCGGACTACCGGCACGCAGGACACACAGCGTTGATGCGCTGTCCGTCTTCCAGGACCTCGGGACTTCCCGATGGCCCTGGTAGGCGGAGAGAGCACCGCGAACCGCGACACCACGTTGCACCAAACCCCCTTCACCTGCCGGGAGTTCACGTGATGAATGCTGCACCTACCACCGTGGCCCGGAAGCGGCCGAAGCGGACCCGTACCAAGAACATCAGCCAGCGCGCCGCGCTCGCTCTGTCGACCGTGGACCCGCACCGGATGGACCTGGACCACCCGACGACACCATCGCTGAAATGCCCGGACTGCAACACCTGGTGCCCGATCACGCCCGTGCGGGGCACCGCGACGTTCGTGCTCGTGCCGCACCACACGGAGCCCGCTGGCTCTCCCGGGCCGCGGACGTGTTGCGGGACCAACCGCCTCCTCGATCTCGACCTGGCCGACTTCGCCACCGCGCTCGAAGTGTGGGAGCGACACCGGGCCGAGTCCGCCCCGACGCAGTCCGGGTGCGACACCCGCGCACTGCACAAGGCCAAGGCGCGGGCCGCCCGGCGCACCCGCACCCCGGAGCCGGCGTACCGGGCCTACACCGCCCACCGCGATGGGTGCGCGACGTGCACCGACACCACGCGGTGCCCGACGGCCCGACCCCTCATCGGTGCGCTCCACTTCGCTTTCGCCGCCGCCGCAGCTCGACAACGCCTGGACGAGGCGATCCCGTCGGCCGGCTCCCGCCGCGCCACGAAGGTGCTGCCCAAGCCCGTGGTCCCGGTGGCCCCGGCCGTGATGCACGTACTTCCGCCCGTACCGAGCGCGGAGGCTGCCCGCGAGACCTACAAGGCCCACCGCCGGCGCTGCGCGGCCTGCACCGGCACCGCCCACTGCATCGACGGCACACGGCTCGCCGCCCTCACCGCCCGCCTGCGGCACGAGGAACCACAGCGCAAGCAGGTCCGCGAGCGGACGGCCAAGCAGGACGCGGCGTTCGACCGGTACCAGGCCAAGATGTTCCCCGAACGCCGCGCGGAGCAGTGGGCCCGGGTCGGGCCGGCCACCCGGCGCGTGGACGACGACCGCGAGCAACTCCCCGCAGGCGGCGCGCCCACCGAGCACGACATCCCGATCGAGCCGCTGGGCATGGCCTACAAGGTCCTCGCCCACCTCGGCCCCGACTGTGAACCGCTGTCCGACGAAGCTCGGTGGCAGGCCCACCGCCGCGGTGGCGCGAGCATGCCGCTGGCCCCCGGCCTGCGCCTGGTCTGGCACGCGGACCCGCAGATTTTCGCCGTCGCGCAGAGCTCAACGCGGATCGAAACCACGATCACCCCCGACACCGTCGGCCAGGTCCTTGCGATCCTCGCCCACCACCAGGCCTGACACCACACTCAGCGACCACGCCCCGCCCGCACTGCACCATGCGGGCGGGGCGTCGCATGCCAACCCGCCACTTCGGCACCGGAGTTGCCGATCGTGTCCCGCCCGCACCGCGCGGGCGGGACACGATCGAGAGCGCCGGACCACCGACGCGCTCAGGACATCACTTGAAAGGGCCGCGCATGACCGAGACCGAGATCGAGACACCCGAGAGCATCCGTCTCACCGCCGACGTCGTCGTCACGACGCCGGACGGCCTGGTGCTGCTCATCGAGCGCGGCTGGGAGCCCTACGCAGGTGCGTGGGCGCTGCCCGGCGGACACGTCGACGAGGGAGAGGACGGCGACGTGGCGGCGGCGAGGGAACTCCTGGAGGAGACCGGCGTGAGGGTGCTTCCCGCCGAACTGCGCGAGGTCCGCGCGTTCCACCGGCCGGGCCGTGACCCGCGCGGCCGGTACGTGACCCTCGCATACGCCGTCATCGTCCCCGCAGGCACCCAGGCCCGGGCCGGGGACGACGCGACCGCCGCCCGCTGGTGGCCCGTCGACGCTCTGCCGCAGCTCGCGTTCGACCACGCGGACATCATCAGCGCCGCCGTCGCCTGACCACACGCCCCGCCCACCGAGCCCCGCCCGCATGCACGACGCGGACGGGGCTCGGCCACGCCCGTCCCGCAGAGAACCAACGTTCGGAGAGGAAGCCCACGATGAACACGCAGACCGTTCCGCAGATTTCGGTCGCCCAACTGGCCCTGGCCCGCGCGGAGGCGGAGTACGGCGACCTCGACGCCGGGTCCCGGCCCGGCACGCTGACTTTGGCCGACTACGTCGAGCGCGCCGTCACCACCCTGACCCACCCGCGCTGCGCCGGCCGCGAGTACGACGTGACCGTGCCGCTGGTCGACGCGTGCGGGCGCTGCTGGACCTGCTGCGGCTGGACCCAGCGCAGCGAACCGCTGATGCGCACCGACGGCCCCTCGTACGGGGCGCCGATCCCGCTCGTCTCGGTGATCGCGGCCTACGGCCCGCTGCACCCCACCGCGTGAGCCCCCAGGTTGCCTGTCGCCCCCGCCTCGAGCGCGGGAGCGGCGGGGAGCCTCGGGACCACCCGCAGGCCCGCCCCTTATAGAGGAGCGGCAACGTGACCACCATCAAGACCCAGACCCTGGCCCGGCTTCACGCCGCGTTGTCCACGGTCCTCGCAACGGCCCGCGACCACGGCCCCGTCCTCACCGGCGGGGCCGGCGGCGCCCTGGTCGGCTACGCCGCGGTCGGCAACCTGCACCCGCCCCTGCTGCTGCGGATCGCGCTCGCCGGCATCACCGGCATCTACTTCGCGATCATCCTCGACGAGGCCTCCATCAGGGCCTCGGCCGCGCTGCACCGCCGACGCTCACGCACCGACCACACCACCTCGGACGAGACCGAACTGACCCAGGCGTGCGTCCGGATGGAAGCAGTCGCCCAAGCCGACGAGAACGTCCGCACGGAGCGCGAGGCGGCCTACGCCGCACACATTCACCTCGACGCCGGCGACGTGTGGCTGGGCAACGCGCATCTGTGGCAGGGCCACCACCAAGGCGCGAGCATGCACCTGGCCCCCGGTATCCGCCTGATCTGGCACGCCGCCGCAAACAGCGCGGCGAACACCTTCACCCTCGCGGTCGCCGAGACCGCGACCGAGATGCCCGTCGCCACCGCCGAGCAACTCAACACGCACCTCGCCCGCCGACGCGCCCGTGCGTTCAGCTCCGAACCGCTGTCGTCCTGGGAACTCCTGGTCTGACCACCCACAACCCCTGCCGGCCGACCTCGGCATGCCTCTCGATTGCGCGCCCGGGCGGTGACCACACCACCCGCCCGGGCGTTGCCCTCGCCACCAATGCCCACGAGAACCGACACCCCGCGCGGGTGCCGGTTGTCGCGGCCGTTCGTGCCGAAACGCAAAGCGGTCGCCGGGATGGACCCCCGACGACCGCGAACAGGCGCCAACTGAAAGGAAGTTGCCTGTGAACCGCATCGTATCGAATGACAACCCCCCGCCCCCTTCCCGGCCTGCCGACAGCTCCCGAGACGGCGGCCGGATCGACTTCGACGAGGCGCTGCGCCGGGTCCGTGAGGACGCCGAGCGCCGCCGGACCGAGAAGCGGTGACGGCCGTGAGCGACGAGGACATGGCCGAGTTGGAGCGTCTGCGCGCCAAGGCCGCGGCGGCCCTGGCCGCCGCCGAACGCGCGGCCGACGCCCTGGCCCGCGCGCAGATGGCCGCCCGCTGAACCGCCCGCCCTCGGGGCCGTGTCACCGGAGTTCGGTGGCACGGCCCCGTGCACGTACCGATCACCGCACCCACGACACAGGCCGCGCCCGCCGCGGCCGGAGAGGTACTCCATGGACTGGCGCCACGTCGCTGCCTGCCGTGACGAAGACCCGGAGCTGTTCTTCCCGCTCGGCAACACCGGCCCCGCCCTGCTCCAGATCGAGGAGGCGAAGGCCGTGTGCCGCCGCTGCCCCGTGATGGAGCAGTGCCTGGGCTGGGCGCTGGAGTCCGGCCAGGACGCGGGCGTGTGGGGAGGGTTGAGCGAGGACGAGCGCCGCGCGCTCAAGCGCCGCGCCGCCCGCAACCGCGCCCGCGCCGCGGCCTGACCCGTCGGCTACCGGCGGCGGCCACCAGGACGACGGCATCGAAAGGGATCCGGCGGCACCGACCGCCGCGCCCCGGCGGTCCGACCCGCCCCGGTCCCTCCCGCCCCGGCGACACGCGCCCACCGACACCCGACCGAAGTACGTCGCGGGCCGGTGACCCAATCACCGACCCGCGACCCGGCGAACACCCCGACACCACTGAGGAGTCACCGTGAACACCCTGCCCGGGCCCGGCGCCCGACGCATCGACGCCCCACCCCCCGCCACCACTCCGGCCGCGATGGCCGGCCGCCTCCAGGCACTGCTCGGCATCCCGATCGAGTTCTTCGAGGGCATGCCCGGCACCGGTACCGAGGGCCGGGCCCGCGACCTGCTCGACGTCGACCCCTACCTCGCCGTCCGCGCCCCCGCCCTGATGAACACCGTGATGCGCGGCCGCGAACCGGCCCTGGACACGGCTCTGATCATCGTCGCCTCGCCCGAACTGAGTACCGATCACATGGACCGTGCCGCGTGAGCGCCGACGTCGTGTTCGCGATCGTCTGGGCCGTGATCGTCGTGGCCATGCTCGTGAGCATCCCCTTCATCCTCTACGCCCCCGTCGATCGCAACGACGAGGAGCAGGGCTGAACCCCAACACCGCGCATCGGCCCCTCGGCCGACGGCTGCCCACGCCGCTGTGCCCCCGCCACGTCGGGCGTCGCAGCGGCATGGAGAACCGGAGCGCACAACCCCTTGAGGTGGACGTCCGGCCGCCCACCGAAACCACCAGAATGGTCCGCACACTCGACGTCGTCGTGACCCCCCGCACCCTCACCACCCGCCAATTCCTCGACCTGGAACTGATCGACCACCGCGAGGACCGCGCCCGCGTCGAGGTCGACAAGAACGGCGCCGCAACCATCTCCGCCGGCGAGATCTGGAGCATCCCGCCCGCCGCCGCCCGCCTCCTCCTCGACCGTGGGTGGCTCTCCCGCACCCCGCACGCCAACGACGTGTGGATCTCGGCCGCCGGCCGCATGGCGCCCGCCTGGCACTGGCACCGCGAGCAGAACCTCCCCGCGCGCCTCCTCAAGGGCCTCTACCTCGACGCCGCGCTCACCGCCGCCGACACCGCCCACCGCCGCCTCGAACACCACGCCCGGCCGCGCCCGGCCTGACCCACCCCCGGGCGTGCCCGACCCCCACCGGGCACGCCCACCCCCGCAGCCACGCCGAAACGAGGACCCGTGGCCACCGACCACCGGGCCACCCACCTGACCCCCGAACAGATCACCGCCCTACACGACCGCGCACGCCACGAGGCCGGCCCGTTCGTGAACCCCCGGATCCTGAACGAGCCGATCCCCAACGCCGAATGGGTCGCCGCCATCCTCGGCCGCCCGTACACCGGCCCCCGCTCGATCACCTGGACCGAGCGCTACACGCTCCACCTCGCCGCTCAGGCCGAGCCGACACCGCCCGAGCCCCCGAGGGCCGCCGCGGCTCTGGCCCGGTACCGGGCGCAGGAGGACGCACGCCGCACCGCCGCCGCCGTGGAACACGCCCGCCTCGCCCAGGACTGGGCGACCGCCGCCGGCGTGATGCTCGACCGCCACGGTGTCCGGGTCGAGGCCCGCCACAACTACACCTCACACCGACACCTCGACGGCTACCGGCAAGGCGTCGACCACGTGTACCTCCTCGACCCCCTCACCGCCGGCCGGCTCCACCGGGACGCCCGCCGCGTCCTGTGCTGGACCCCCAGCCGAGCCGCAGACCTCCAGGTGTTCGACGACGTCGACAGCGGCGACCCGCCCACCTGCCAAGCGTGCCTGCGCTTCCTGCGCCGGCTCACCGCCCGACCCGACGCCACCCACGGAGCCCCCAAGACCCGACACACCCTCCCCGCCGACGATCTGGCCAGGAGTAGCCATGGCACAGCCCACCATCCGCCGGATCACCATCGTGCACCCCGACGGCCGCAAGGAGTACAAGCCCTACAGCGACGGCGCGCGCGATCAGGACGCCGCGCTCGGTCTCTTGGTGAGGATCCGCGACGGGAAGCTGCCGGTGCACACGTTCCACTGCCTGATGTCCGACGGCAGTACCCGCTAGGCACACGACCCGACCCGCTGCGCCCCGGCCCGGCGGATGCCGAGGACTGGGCCGGGCCGGGATGGTCCCGGCCGACCAGGACGCCCGGTGTACGGGGCGAAGATCGCGGGCCCGGCGACCGACCAAGGACGCACCGGGCCCGCGCGGCGAACACCACCGTAATCAGAGGAGATCACCGTGGACACCAGCATGCCCGCTTCCCGACACATCGATACCCCGCTCCCCGCCACCACTCCGGCCGCGATGGCCGGCCGTCTCCAGGCGTTGCTCGGTATCCCGATCGAGTTCTTCGAGGGCATGCCCGGCGCCGGTACCGAGGGCCGGGCCCGCGACACGCGCCGGGCCGTGTGACCTCCGCCCTGCCGCCGCGTGCCACCCATCCACCGTCGATCCCGACCGGAGAAGAACACCGATGACCTACGTCCTGATCGCCCTGATGTGGCTGTTCCTCGCCACTGGCCTGTGGTTCGTCGTGTGGGTGCTGTTCGGCTGCCCCGTCTCTCGAGACCGCCCCGACACCGACACACCGGACGCCACCTGCCGCTGCGGCCGCACCTCGCCGCACTACCCGTGCGGCGACCACCCCCACCCCTCCGCCACCGATTGCGCTGCGCGGCTCCCGCGCCGCGCCGCCCGCTGACCACGCAGCCCACGGCTGACGGTTGCCCGATCCGCCGCGCCCCCGGTTCCCGGGTCGCGGCGGTGAGGAGAGCCGGCCAAACCGGGAGCTTCCGGCTCCACCGGTCCACCCATTTTCTCGTCCTCGGAAACGGAGTACGTCATGCTCACCCCCACCACTACCCCGGTACCCGATCCGCTCCCGGACCGGGAGAAGAAGGGCAAGAGGCGGCCGAAGCCGTTCTCGCGCGGCGAGAGATGGCTGCTGGTCCTGTGTGTCACGCTCGCGGGCGGGGTGTCCGGGCTCGGTCTGGTCTCCTCCTACAGCGCCGTGGAGGCCAAGGCCGCCGCGCCGCTGTCCGAGGGCGGCTGGGCGTTCACCGACCCGTGGATGCTGCCGATCGGCATCGACCTGAGCATCCTCGGCTTCTCCCTGGTCAACCTGCTGCTGATCCGCTCCGGGCGGCGACTGGCATGGGTGGCGTGGGTGCCGCGCGCGGGTGCGGGGGTGACGATCTGGCTGAACTGGGCGTCGTCGGTGTCGCTGCCCGCGCAGCTGGGCCACGCGGTCCTCGCGAGCCTGTGGGTCGTCTTCTCCGAGATCGCAGCCCACCTGTACGCCTCGCACATCGGCGAGGCGGACGAGCGCGAACGCATGGAGGGCGTGCGGCTGTCCCGCCGTCTGCTCTCGCCGATCGCCTCGGCGCGGATCGCGCGGCAGATGACGCTGTGGGAGATCCCCTCCTACGAGATGGCGCTGCGACGCGACCAGGAGCGCCTGGTCTATCGGCAGATGCTCCGCAAGGAACACGGCAAGAAGTGGCGCCGCACGGCACCTTCGGACGCGCTCCTGCCGATTCGCCTCGCGCGCTTCGGACTTTCGGTCGACGAGGCCTTGGACGTGCCGGCCGACGCGGCCGAGCGCGAGCGCCTTCGGGCCGAGCGTGAACGCTTTCGGCAAGCCGAGAGCGAGCTTCGCCGAGTCGAAAGCGAGGCCCGGATCCGCACCGCGCACCTGGAGGCGGAAGCCGCCGCGATCCGCGCGGAAGGACAGCTCGCCCTCACGCGAACCGAGGCGCAGAACGCGACTTCGGCCGAGCTTCGGCGAGCCGAGGAGGAGCTTCGCCTGCGGGAAGCCCGGGCTCAGGCGGACGTCGCGCGGATCGCGGCGGAGGCCGAGGCGGAGGCCGCCCGTACGCGCCGTGAGGCGGAGGAAGAGCAGCTCAGGTGGGACGCCGACAGGCTGCGCGCCGAACTGGAGGCGAAGGCGCTGGAGTCGGCGGAGGCCGCCGAGGCCCGCGCCCGTGAGGCAGCCGCCGAGGCGGAGCGCGAGCGGGCCGAGGCCGAGGCGGCGAAGGCGGCCGAGGAGGCTGCCGAAAGCCGGGCGCGGGCCGCCGAAAGCGAACGTGCCGAGGCCGAAAGCAGGGCGAAGGCCGCCGACAGCGAGGCCGAGTGGGCAGCCGCGCAACTGCGGATCGCCCGCGACCGCCAGGACGCCGCGGCGGCCGAGGCGAAAGCCGCGGAGCTCGAAGCCGAAGCCCGCATGACGCCGACCGAAAGGGACGTCCGCCGGGTCGCCGACATGATCCGCGAACTCGGCGACGACGCGCTCACGTTGGAGGCCATCGCCGAAAGCCTCGGCGTGTCCGTCACCACCGCGCACGACCGCCGCAAGCGCGCCCGAAAGCTCCTCGGACTCTCCGAAACGGTCCCGGCCTGACCCGAAGAACGCGTTGCCGACGGTTCCGCCGGCCCCCGAGACGCAGCTATCGCCTCGGGGGCGGGCGAAGGCGCCGTGCGCCGCACCAAGCCTTTCATCCGAACACCGAATCCGGCAGCGGCCCGAGCCGTGTGCCGTTCATCCGATCCACCGAGAAGGGGACTCTTCCCATGGCTGACGACCAGCCCTACTGGACCTCCGACGTGCTGCTGCAGCCGGGGGGCATGGCGGTCTACACCGAGCAGGTACGGCTGATCTTTCGGGCGCACAAGGGCGAGTTCCGCAGCCTGGCGGCCGAGGTGTACGGCGACCTGGTCGCCGATCCGATGCCCGGCGACAACGCGGCGCAGACCCGGTTCCATGCCTGGCAGGTTGCGCGACTCCTGCGAGGGATGGAGCGTCACACGCAGGCGGTGGTGGCCCTGGCCAAGCAGCTGGACGCCACCCACCGGCGCGTATACGTCGAACTCCCCAAGGCCCGCGCGGAAAAGGCGGCGCAGCGGGCGGCGGCGAAGGAACTGCACACCGCGCGACGCGCCCAGCGGCCGTCGGTCGAGCAGGCGCCCGGGCGTCCGGTGCGGGAGGAACTCGCCTCGCCGGACGCCGAGGTCCCCGCGTTCGACCTGTTCCCGCAGGGGTCGAAATGAGCCGTACGGAGGAGCAGCAGCGGGTGCGGCGGGCCGAGCACTGGAACGGCCGGCAGAAGGCCGCGAAGAGCGACAAGGAACTCGCCGAGGTGATGATCGACCGCGCGAAGTCGGCCGGCGTCAAGGCCGAGGAACGCGGCGACAAACAGGTCTGGTACTCGCTCGCGCGGGCCCTCGACACCTGGTGCCGCGAACACGAGGCGTGACGAGAGAACGTCAACGACAACGTCAACGACAACCCCCCGGCTCCGGTTTCCCGGGGCCCAACCTGCGCGCGCGACGTGCGCGCGCGAGGCTCTCACACCGGTCACTGTCCGTCAACTTCGAGAGGAGGGGAAATGAGCGACTCCGACGACCGGGACACCCCTGCCGAACCCCCCGGCGCGGGCGTTCCCAACAACGTCGTCAACTTCCCACAGATCGGTCTGCGGCCCTCGATCGACACGCCCCCGACGCCGTCGTCCGAACCCGCCGACACCCCGCCCGAGCCCCCCGAACCGGAGGCGCGGGTATGGCCGATGCTGCGCGGCGGTGGCCGGTTGATGCGGCAGCCCGCCGTGCTGCCCACTCCCCTGCCCACCGGCACGGGACCGGCGGAATCCTCCGCCGGCGCGGCCGCACCCGGCGCCGCGGATTCGTCCGGGAGCCTGGGCGAGGCGGGGCGTGACCTGGCGGCGATGTCGGTGGTCACCGTCGCCGGGGTCTCGGTCGCCGCGCTGCGCGGCACCTATCACGTCACCGGGTGGCTGAAGGCCAAGACCGAGGAGCGGCGCGAGGCCAAGGCCAACGCCAGGAACGACGGCAAGGCCGACGGCAAGGCGAAGAGCCTGCTCTCCCCCGCGTCGTTGGCGGCGAAGCTCAAGCGTCGCGAAGCCGGTGGCGGTGGGTCGGCGCGGCGGCCGTCGGGGACCGGCGGTCCTTCGACTTCCCGCTCCGGCGGGCCTGCGTCGGGCCCGGGACGCAAGCCCCCGGGACGGGGCATCGGCGGGACGTCGGGCCCCGGAGGCTTGGGGAACCCGGGCCGGGCTCCCGGATCGAAATCGGGCTCGCCGGTCGGAGCCAAGACCGGGCGTGCGACCAAGCCGGGGCCCGGCGGCCGCGTTTCCGGTTCCGGGGCCGCCTCGGGCGCCGCGACCGGCGGCAGGTCGGGCCCGGGGCCGGGGAAGCCGGGCGGGCCCGGCGGCCCGCGCGGGAGCCGGAGTTCCGGTCCGCGCGCTGCCCTCGGCGGCCCGGTCCGCAAACCCAAGCCGCCCAAAGACCCCCCGGACAAGGCCCCCAAGGCCTCGGCCGGCAAGGACCCCGCGAACGGCACGCCCAAGAAAGCCGATGCGGCCGGACCCGGGCGCGGGAGCGGCGGTCGCGGGCGCGATCGCGTACGCCCGAAGTCCGGTCCCTCGCTCGGGAAGTCCCGGGTCAAGGGCGCGACGAACACCCAGGGCGGGGACCGCCCCGGCGCGAACCCGCCGAAGGCAGCGAAGCCGAAGACGGCGCAGGCCTCGAAGGGACGGCCGCCGCGCAGGCCACCGACCCCGAAGACCCGGGGCCGGCACCGGGAGGGGCCCGACGAGCCCGTGCGCAACTCCCCCAAGGGGGCGCCCAAGAGCCGCAGGGCGAAGCAGGCCGCCGCGCTCCGGGAGCGCGCGGCGAAGCGGTACCGCGGGTGGACCGGCGGCCTGGCAGTCGAGAGCAGGTACCGGCGACGGCTGGGCGTGCCCGAGGGCGAGATGGCCCCGAATCCCCCGAAGGGTTCGCGCAGGGCTCGCGGCAGGGCCCGGTGGGCCAGGTCGATCGTGGGCAAGGCCGCCCGAAGGAGCCGGCAGCGCGCCGCAGACGTCGCCCCGCGCGGGTGGCCCCGGTGGGCGCGGATCAAGGCCCGCGTACGCGCCCTGCGCACCCGGACCGCGACCGACCGCCCCGGCGGCGGCGCGACCGCCATGAACCGGGGCCTCAGGGACCGGCCGACCAAGTACGCGGCCGCGCGGGCCCACGAACCCAAGTACCCGATCCCCGGGAAGCGGGGCGCCGAGAACACCCCACCGAGGGTGGACCTGGCGGGGGTGGTGCCGCCGAGAAGGCAACGCCCACCCAGGCAGGCCCCGAAACCGAAGCCCAAGGAGGCCCCGAAGAGCACGCCGCCGCCCAAGCCGGCGACGCAAGCCGAGAACCCCCGACCCGAACACGAACCGACCGAAGCGACACCGACCCAGGAGGAACACGCGCGGCTGTTCGACGAGACCGACGCCCCCTTCGAGGAGCCCGAGCGGCCGTACCGAAACCCCTTCCGGGACGGCCCCACCCGGGGCCGCCCCACCCAGGGCGGCCCCACCCGGCAGCGGCCGGGACGGCAGAGCACCCCGGGGATGGTCGTGCCGCCCGGCCTGCGCCGCTACCACGAGATGGCCCTCGAGCGCCTGTGGGACCCACCGCCTCCGCCTCCCGCGCCGACCGCTCGAGCGGCCATCGCCACCGCGCCGGCCAGGGCGGCCATCACCGCCGGCCCGGCCAGGAAAGGAACTGCCCCCATGCCCGTGCCCGCCACACGCTCGACCGCCGTCGCCGCCCCGGGCGGCGACTCGGACCTGACCATCCACGAGCTGATCGACGCCGACCGCGACACCGCCAGGGAAATCCTCGACCGCGTCCCGGAGGCGCGTGAGGTGGTCAAGTTCGCCGAGGAGCTGCACCGCTGCCTGGAGCGCCTCAAGACCGTCGTGAAGGCCCGCAAGGTCCCCGGCTCGCTCGCCGCGAACGTGCACCGGCTCCTCGAACTGGCCGAGCAACTCGAATCGACGGCGGACGAGTTGACGGCCGCGCTGCCCCGCGCGTCGGAAGCGATCGGCACCGCCGGCGACAACGCCGCCGCCCGCCACCGCGCCCCCGCCGACCGGACCCGCGACCTGGGACACAGCGCGCCCGCCGAGGCCGACTACCACAAGGAGTAGCCCATGTCCGACCTCGTTCCCGTCGCCGCCCAAAGCCTCGCGGCCACCGGCGGCGGCGACGCCACCCGCTACGGCTCGCTCATCGAGCAACTCGAGAACGCCGCCGAGGGCATGCGCCGCGTGTCCGAGGCGATCGACACCGCGTTCGCATCCGTCGGCGACGGCGCAGCGAGCGTGAAGCAACTCGCCGACACCGCCGCCGCATTGCGCGTGGACGCGTCCACCGTCGGCGAGCACCGCGACGCGGCCACCTGCATGAGCGCCGCCCACGGCAAGGCCGAGTCCCTGGTCGCCCAGGCACAGGAGATGTCGACGCAGCTGCGCCGGACCGCCGCCGAACACCGCGCCGACTACGGCCCGGTGACCGAGGCCGTCCAGGCCATGCCCGTCGCGATGGCCGACCGCTCCTTCTACGCCAACCACTGACCCGAACGATCCCCAGGAGAAAGAGTCCCGCCGTGTTCAAGCACGCGATCGACCGGGCCCGCGACCGGGCGGGCCGGGTCGGAACCCTGGCCGGCACCGCCGCCCTGACCGCCGGCATGTGCGACCCGGGCACCGTCGCCTACGGAGCCCCGGCGGTCGCCTGCACGGCCGGCGTCGCGGTCGCGGCGAGCCTGCGCCCGTGGCGCGAGAGCGTCCAGGCCGAGATCACCACCGTCTACCTCACCCCCACCGCGCTCCTCCTCGCCGAGATGGCCGCGTTCCGGTTGATCCCC
This sequence comes from Embleya sp. NPDC127516, assembly GCF_044765325.1. Taxonomy (NCBI): domain Bacteria; kingdom Bacillati; phylum Actinomycetota; class Actinomycetes; order Kitasatosporales; family Streptomycetaceae; genus Embleya; species Embleya sp. NPDC127516. Next base: position 13,002 of record NZ_JBIWJT010000043.1, read on the forward strand.
GGCGTGCACTGGGGCGAGGCGGTCGCGGCCGCCGTCTGGACCGGGCTGACCTGGTGGGCCCGCCCGGCCCGCACCGCCCTGTTCATGATCGACATCCCGCCCACCGGCGGCGAGGCCGAACCGGCCTCCACCGCCCTGGAACTCGCCGCCACCCCCGAGGAGATCCTGGTCGCCTGGTGGGCGGCGGCCGTCTCCCGCGAGGGCGGCGCCGCCCCCGGAACCCACCTCGAATACCCCCAGGTCGACGGCCCCAAGGACTTCGAGGCCGAGATCGTCGCGGACGAACGCGGGATGCCCGTCCCCGACATCCCGGTGGCGAGGATCAGCGCGCTCACCGACATCCCCATGCACCTGATCACAGTCGGCCCCGTGCCCGGCTGCGGCGCCGGCCGCAAACACATCACCGCCGGCGCCGTCCGCCGCGCGCGGGACGACATCAACACCCGATGGGAGCGGCACGTCGCCTCCAAGGCCATGCCCGGCTCGGTCATCACCGACATCCGCTACGGCTCCACCAAAACCCCCGACAACCCCACCGCAGGAGAAATCGCGTCATGACCCTCACCCCCATCCCCGGCGTCCACGCCGACGTCGACCTCGTCGAACTGTCCGTCGAAGTCCCCGCGGGCGGCATCATCACCTACGACCTGCGGCGCCTGTGCTCCGCCCTGGGCGTCACCGACCCCGCCTGCCTGGCCGTCGAGACCGACGGCCTCAACCGCGCCCTGATCACCGTCTACAGGAACCCGCCGCTGGCGAACATGCCGTACGCCGTCGGCGAGGACCTCGTGATGGACGCCCAGGGCTACATCACCGTCGGCCTCTACCACGACGGCCGCCCCGCCCGGATCCGCCTGTACGAACCCGGGTCCGGCGCACAAAGGTCCGTCATGTTCGGCACCACCGGAGCGGGCAAGTCCCGGAGCCTGCAACTGCGCCTGGCCGCCGAGAAACGCTCGGGGATCGTGTCCTGGCTCGCCGACCTCAAGGGCGGCCAATCCGTGCCCGAGGCCAAGGGGCAGGTCGACTGGCACACCACCACCCAGGAGGGAGCGATCCTCATGCTCCTGTCGGCGGTGGCCGTCATCGAGGAACGCACCCGCCGCTACGCGGCCATGGGCCGCTCCTCCTTCGCCATCAACGACCCCGACCCGCTGCTCATCGTCCACATCGACGAAGCGAACCGCCTGCTGGAGAAGGGCGCCCCGTACCGCGACCTGGCCGCTTTCCTCGTCAAGGAACTCGGCCGCACGGGCAGGTCGGTGGGTCTCGGAGAGGACGCGGCGGCGCAGGCCGGACACATCGAGGAACTCGGAGGCAGCGACACGCTGCGCGCCATGTTCAAGGAAGGCGAGGTCGTACTGCTGCGCTGGAGCAGCGGCATGATGGCGTCGCTGGTCTCCGACGGGCTCCTGCCCGCCGGTACCCAACTCGCGGTCATCCCCAAGCGCACCGGACCCCCGCGGCTGCGCAGCCGGTTCGACGTCGACGACGACGCGTCGGCGCCGTCGTCGACCGCCGGCACCGCCTACCTCCTGGGGTCCGACCGGCCCGGCGCCGTCATGCGGTTTTTCCAGGTCGGCAGCCGCGTGCCGGTCGACGGCCTGGACCCGCTCATCGTCGAGTTGTACGGACCGGGCGAGCCCCGCCGCCTCGAACAGGCGTCGTGGGAAGCGGCCGGAGAGGCGTACGAGGCCCGCCACGAGGATGAGATCCCCGCCCACCTGCTCGCCCAACTCAACGGCACCACCGGCGACAACGCCAACGGTGACGGTGACGGTGACGACGCGGAGGACGGCGAAGCCCGGCCCGTGAAGAAGGGCGGCGCGAAGGGCCGGTTGCGGATGCCGAAGGCCGCGCCCGCGACCGCGCCGCCCGCCGTCAAGCCCACCCTGGCCGCGCGCATCCTGCGCGTCCTGGAGGCCGGGCCGCTCACCCGCGCGGACATCCTCGCCGCCGTCAACAACGACGGAGGCGACCAGGTGACCGCTGGCAGCGTCGCCACCAACCTCACCACCCTCACCAAGAACGGCCGCACGGCCAACCCGGAACGCGGCGTCTACACCCTCGCCTGACCCGGACGAACACCTCCGAGGCCCGATCACCGCCCCAGCCCCGAACCCCGGGGACGGCGCGGCGATCGGGCCTCGGCCGCACCACCCACCCGACCCGTACACCCCGTGAAGGAAACCTCGTGACCGACAACGTCCCGAACCCGTTCCACGACGACGACAACGACAGCCAGGAGCAGCCGAGTCCGGCCCGCGAATCCTGGTGGCAGCACGTGCGCCGCCCGGAGGGGCCGCTCGCGGCTCGGCTGCGGGACCTGCGGGAGGCGCCCGACCTGGGCTGGCGGTACATGGCCTCCTGGATTCGCGTCGCCATCGGCACCGTCGGAATCCTGGCCGGCGCCGTGGTCCTGGTCGCGATCGCCGGAGGCATCGGCGACTGGGGACAGGACCACACCCGACCCGGCTCACTCCCCCGCAACCTGCTGCTGACCGTCACCGACCCGGTCCGCCACTACCTCGACACCCACACCCGAAGCCTGCCCCTGGACGCCGCCACCACGTTCTCGCTGTGGGCGTGGACCGGCTTGGTCGCGCTGATCCTGGCCGCCTGGGGATCCACCGGCGGCCGCCTGACCTGGCTCGGATGGGGCGCCGCCACCACCGCGATGACCTGGGCGGGCACCGACGCGCCCGGCCGTGAAATCGCCGCCGCCATCGCCGTCCTCGCCTGGACCCTCGCCTCCGTGATCGCCCTGCAGGGCCTCACACTTCGCCCGATCGTCTTCAACACCGTCACCAACCAGCACCGCCCGGCCGTGACCGCCCCCTCCGCCCCGCCGGCCGATTTCTTCCCGGCGGACACCGACCGGCACCGCACCCGCTTCACCGACTGACCGGCCCTGCCCCCACGGTCCGGCCGCTGCACCCAATACCCGGGCGCAGCGGCCGGCGCCGCGGGCGCACGACCCACCCGACCCCGACCACCCATCCCACCCGGGAGTGATTCCGTCATGCCCAAGAACACCCGAACCCGCTTGGTGCGCGCGGCCGTTGTCATGGCCGGCGCTCTCGTCCTGGCCCTGACTCCGGCCGTTGCGTACGCGGCCGACACCACGGCGCCCGCGACCGCCGGGACCGGCGGCAGCGCGGTGTCCATCACCACCGGCGTGCTCGCCGTCTGCACGGCCCTGTACCTGTCCTGGAAACGCGGTGTGCTCCTGCTGGTCCTGCTCGGGATCGCCGCCGGGGCGATGCTCTCCGGCACCGAGTTCGCCGGGACGCTGTCCGACCTCGTCGACCGCCTCGCGCACGCCGCGATCGACGCCGTGACCGCCGTGTTCGCCTGACCCGGCCGATCCCCATGCCCCCGGAACCCAGGGTCCGGGGCCGTGGAGGACGGCCGGCATCCCACCGCCCGCCCGGCGGCCACCTCGTGTGGTCACACCCTGCCGACCCAGCGACGGAACGGAACACCGCATGGACCGCAAACCGGACCGCAGGCTCGCCGCGGCGATCGAACGCGACAACCGGCTCGAGGACACCGGCATGCACGGCGACGACAGGGCGACCTGCTGGACCCACCAGGCATGGGCCCAGGACTGCGCGGACGACCCGATGCACACCAACCCCAGCGCCCTCCACCGCCCCCGCCCGGCCTGACCACCCGAACCGAAACCGGAGAAAACATGTACGCGACGCCCACGACCAGCTAGGGCTTCGTGCTCACCATCGGCGACGAGTTCGACCTGGACGACGTCCCCCTCTGCTGCGACCAGGACATGCCCGCCGTCGACGGCGACCGCGCCTACCTCACCCGCAGGTGCGGCATCTGCGACACCACCCTCATGGTGACGCGCGGCGACGAGCTGATCTTCGACATCGACTGACCCGCCCGGGCCGCGTCGACCGACCCGGAACCTGCCCCGGGCACCGCGCTCCACCGAGGGGCAGCGACCGGCGCCGCAGGCCCTGGGACGGCGACCACACGAACGACCCGAACCCCACGACGAGGAGGCGCACCCCACGCCTGGACAGCCGGGTGCGCCTCCGTGACCCGCCCCACGACGAGAGGGGATCGCCACCATCATGCCCATCCACACCCCGCAACGACAGCGCTCCCGCGCCCTGTTGCTGACGGCCGCCGCATTACCGCTGGCCCTCGCGGTCGCCGACGACGTCCGCGTGCGCCGTCGCCTCGAGGCAGCCGGACGCGACGAACTCACCGGCATCCCGCGCCGCCAGGCCCTCGTCGACCACGGCAGTCGACTGCTCGCCACCGGCCGCCGCGCCGACGACGTCCTGGTCCTGCTCGTGGACTGCGACCGCTTCAAGCAGATCAACGACCACCACGGACACGACGCCGGGGACCGGGTCCTGGTCACGCTCGCGGGGCGCCTGCACCGCTGGTGCGCCGCCCGCCGCGGCCTGGCCGCACGCCTGGGCGGCGACGAGTTCGGCGCGATCGTCCGCGTACCGCGCACCGACACCGACCGCGAACTCCTCGCCCTGCGCGCCCGGTTGAACAAGCCCGTCCCGCACGCCGACACGCTCCTGGAGGTCTCCTCGTCCGTCGGCGCCACCCACGCCGCCGACCTGCCCGGCCGGCCGTGGACCGCGCTGCTGCGCGCCGCCGACGTCGCGATGTACCGCGTCAAGACCGGCGAGACGGAGTTCCCGTACCTCGGCACGCAGGCCGACGCGGCGACGGCCACCGTCAACGGCCGCCGCCCCGGCCGACCGGGCACGCACCTGGCCGCCGCACCACCCGCCTGATCCCCGACGCACCCACAGGAGACGACCTTTCATGCCCGACATCACCTGGACCCCCGCACGGCGTTCCGCCGAGATCTCCTTCCTGCGCGTCGAGGCCGAACGCTGCGACGCCGCCCGCGAGGACGCCCGCAACACCGCCGACGACCCGAACGCGCGGCCCGCCGACCGGGACTTCTCCCGCCGCGCGATCACCGCCCACCAGGACAACGCCGACCACTACCGCGCCACGGCACACGCGCTCGAAAGCGGCGCCGACCCGGTCGAACTCGGCTACACGTCCTGACCCCACGCGAACATCGCCCACCCGCAACCAGTCACGGCACGCGGGCCCACCGTCCCGACCGGCCCCGACAGGGTCCGGTCCGGGCGGCGGGCGCACGACCACCCGACCCCCACCACCATCCGATTCCCGTCACGGGAGTGATCTCGCATGCCCGAACCCACCCACCACCGCCCGGCACGCGCCGCCGACGACACCGCACCCGACATCACCGCCGACCGGCACGACGACCTCACCCGCTCCCCCGAGTGGATGGCCGGCGAACGCGAGGCCGACGAGCAGATCGCCCGCGGCGAAACCACCTTCTTCGAGGACCTGGACGCGATGCTCGCCCACCTCGACGGCGAACCCGCGCCGACCCCGGGGATCCGGATCGTGTCGTTCGGCTACGGCCACCCCACGCCGCCGCCCGCCGCCGAAATCGTCTGCGACCTTCGCAGGGCGTTCCGCAACCCCCACCACGACCCGGCGATGCGCGGCCGCACCGGACTGGACGAGGACGTCTACCGGCACGTCCTGGCCACCCCCGGCGTCGAGGAACTCACCGCCGCCATCGCCACCGCAGCCCTGAACCTGCACACCGCCATCGGCCCGATCACCGTCGCCACGGGATGCGTCGGCGGCAGGCACCGTGCGGTCGGTGCGGCCCGCAGGATCGCGGAACACATCGTTGCCGCCGCAGTCGCGGTCGACCTGGTCCACCGCGACGTGCACCTCGACGTCCTGCCCACCACCCACCACGCCGACCACGACTCGGCCCCGACGGAAGCCGCGGATACCGAAACCTTCGACCTGCGCGCGCTGTTCAGCATCGATGCCGAACCGATCCCGGTGCAGGACCTGAGCGAGGACCGGCTGCGCTGGGCCCTGACGCTCGCCCGCGAGGAGATCGCCGCCCACACGACGAAGTGGGACGAGATCGAGGACACGTTCGGCGACGAGGTCCAGTGCACGCCCGGCTGCCACGGCTCGCGCCTGACCGACTGCTGCGAGGAATGCGCCGCCGAGACCGACGACGCGTAGCGACAACCCCCGGTCTCCGGGGCGGCCACCGACCATCACGACGCGGCCGCCCCGGAGCCCCACCCACATCCGATCCGTCGATCGAGAAAGGGCACCTCATCGTGAACGCCATAGCCCCCGCACGTCCAGACCCCACCACCGCCACCACACGCACCGACCTCGCCCGCCGCCTCGAACTCGCCGCCCGGCGCGGCGACACCGACGAACACGCCCTGATCCTCACCGGCCTGCGCACCGCCGGCCTGGGCACCCTCGCGGCCGACCTCACCGCCGCCTTCCCGACCGACAAGGAGGCCGGCCGATGACCGCGCCCCGCGACGCCGACAAGCGCGTCGACCACGTCCTGGGCGCGCACGGCGCAGCCGCGCTCGTCAACGCCTGGATCACCGCCCTGATGCTCGACGACCACCTGCCGCGCCCGGTCGCCACCCGCATCGCGTGCGAACGCGTCGCCGACCTGTCCCCCTGGCTGATCGCCGCCCCCGGGCAGACCTGGCGCCTGCGCGAGGAGTTCGAACCCACCAGCGACTTCACCCCGGAGCTGATCCGGATCGTCGCCGCTCGTCGCCCGCACGGCCTCGACGCACGCGCCGGCCAGGCCGGCGTCCTGATGGCCGACGCCGAACACGACCCCCGCGGCACCGTCGGCGGCTGGCTCGACATGGACGACTTCGCGATTTTCTACGCCCTCGAGGACTGGCCCCACCCACGTGTACGCCACATCCGCGACGACGGGATCGTCATCGCCGTCTCCCAACGACGCCCCACGACGGACGCGGACGGGGACGGCGATGGCGATGGCGATGGCTGACGAGTTCAGGGCCGACCTGTACATCACCGACACCACCACCGGCCTCGAGGAATACGGCGACACCGTCTCCCTGTGACGCGCCCCCGCACCCACGCGGCGACGCGCCCGCCCGCACCTGCCCGCACGGTCCCGACCGCGCCGCCGCCCGTATCCCGGTGTCGATGGCGCGGTCCGGGCCGTGGGCGCACGAGCCCACCCCCGACCACCATCCACGAGACGAGGATCGTCGTGATCGAGACCGTGCCCGAACCCACCATCGGCGCCACCGACCCCGCCAGCGACGTCCTGGACGCGGCCGCCCGGGCCACCGAACGATGACCGAGACCACCGAGACCGGGATCGAGGTCTACGCGTACAGGCACGCCCCCTGGTACCTGCTCACCCGCCGCCAGCTGCGCAGGCTCGGTCTCAGCCCCGGCAAGGGCCGTCAGGAGATCGCCGCCGAAATCCGATGGCGACGCGGGCTGCGCGTCGCCTACCTGTTCGACGTCGGACGCGCCGAACGCGTCCGACCGATGACGAAAGCCCAGGCCCGCGCGCTGGACGCCGCCATGCGGGCCCGTCGAACCTGCGCCGGCTGCCGCGTGGTCCAGGACTACTGCATCCCGACCTCACGCGGCATGTGCGTGCCGTGCTTCACCGGCGAAACCGTCGTCGACGACGACACACCCCCGCCCTGGTGACACGCGCCGCTCCCCCGGCCCCTGCCCACACGGTCCCGACCGCGCCCCGCCGCCTCGCGGCGTCGGCGGCGCGGTCCGGGCCGTGGGCGCACGAGCCCACCCCCGACACCACCCACGAGACGAGGACCGTCGTGATCGAGACCCTGCCCGAACCCACCACCACCGCACCCTCCGCCGGCGCGCACGGCCACCCGGCCGACGTCCTGGACGTGGACGCCCTCCTGGCCTGGGGCGCGGCCCAACAGAGCCCGGCGATACGGACGTTGGCCGAACGCGCCGGCAAGGCGCTGTCCGACCTCGCCGCGCGACGCGAGCGCCAGGAAGCCGTCCACGCCGCGCAACGCCGCCTCATCGACGCCGAACTCCTGCTCGCCCAAGCCCAGCGCGACCTGCGCGCCGCCAAGATCGGAACCGGCGCGACGTCGACCACCACCCCGCCCCCGCTCCAAGCGCCCGGGGGCGACCCCGGAACGGCGCAGCGGCGCGAGGAAGGCCGACGGGCCCGGGCGTGGGCCGCACGCGAAGGGATCGCCTGCCCCGATCGAGGCATCGTCCCCAAGCACGTCCTGGAGGCCTACCGCAGGGCCGACCCGGTCGCCGGGGCCGGAGAATGAGCGCCGACGACGCCGGGACACGCCCCGACCCCGTCGTCGACCACGCGGGCTTGATGGCCGCGTCGCGTCGCGGGATCGAGAACCGCGTCGCCGACCGGCGCGCCGCCGACCGGAACGCGGTCCTGCTGCTCGCCGGCATCGGACTGACCGCGCCGGTGCTGTCGACGCTGCCGACCGTCACCGTTGCCCGCAGTGCCGGAGCCGGACTGGCCCTGGCCGTCGTGCTCCTGGTCGCGGTCCTGCTGCCCTGCACCGGCGGATGGCCGCGTCGGGCCGGCGACCCCGACGCCGCGCTGCCATCGATTTGGCCGGGCGAGACACCGCATGGGCTCGAGGCCGAGTACGAGCGCCTGGGCCGGATCACGGCCGCCCAGTACGTGCTGGTCAGGTTGGCGCTGATCGTGCTCGCGCTCACCGCGTCGATCACCGCGATCGCCGCGTCGACCGTGTAGTCGGCCGAGCCCGTTGCCCCCGGGAACCGCCCACGTGGCACCGGGGGTTTCGAGCGCGGCCGAACCCGGCCGGGCAGTCCCTCGCAGACGGGACCCACCACGTGAACAGCTACCGCCTCGACTTCATCTCGGCCGACACCGCTGCGGGCGTCGAACTCGTCGCCGACAGCACCCGGTTCGACGCGACCGACGACACCAAGGCCATGCGCGACGCCACCCGCCTCCTCAAGGCCTGGGGCAAGCCGCGCACCACCACCGAGCGCCGAACCGGCCGCCTGTGGGCGCTGCGCGACCGCAACAAGGTGCTCGTCGGCAACGTCTGGCAATAGCCCGCCCCGGCCGGCCGCCCGACCCGCGCGATCGTCCGCTCCCGCGAACCGACTTGACCGGGCCGGCGGAGTCGAGCGTCCATGGCCGCCACCGCACGGCCGGACACACGCCACCCCGGAAACACCCGCACAACCCCGGAACCGACACCGATCCGAAGGAGATCGCACGATGAACACCCGATACCGGCGCCACGTGGCGGAAGCCGAACGCCTCGCCGGCATGGCCCACCACCACACCTACGGCGACGGTGAGGACGCCACGGTTGGGCAAGCCCTCGCCACCGAAGCGCTCGCGCAGGCCACCCTCGCCCAGACCCTGGTCCTTGCCGCGCTGCTCGAAGCCGTCAACACCTGCCCCCACCTGCCGGCGCGGGTGGGCAAGGTTGTCGGCGCCGGCACCGCCCACCCTGAGGAAGTCGCCGCGCGAGCCCACTCCGACGCGGGCTGACCCGGCCGCGCCCGTTGCCCCCGGACCCGCAGCGGTCCGGGGGTTTCGAGCGCGGCCGAACCCGGCACCGCGCCCGCTCGACCCCGACGACACACCGGCCGCGCGGCCGGTCGCCGAGCTCGCCGCGTGGGCGTCACGCCTGCGAGGCCACGCACTCGTCGTCGCAGGCCTCGACGTCCAGGACCGCCTGCCTGCTCGCCCGCCGTCCGGGGATCCGGCCGGCGGCCCACCGAGCACCGCTTGCCACCGAACGCGAACGCGTCCGCACGGCCCCGAACGCCGGCACCATCCCGCGCTGCGATCCCCGCCGCAGTTCAGGCCACACGAGCACACCCACCCAGCCGCCCGCACTCCACGCCGCCCCGCAATCGCCGCCCCCGCGAACGGACTTGACCGGGCCGGCGGAGTGGAGCGTCCATGGCCCCGCCCGGCCGGACATCCCGCCCGGGCCGTGGCGAACCCACAACCCGACACGATCGAAGGAGTACGCGATGAGCGATGCAACCCGGTACCAGGCCCGGGCCGTACGCCTCACCGAACCGCCCCGCCACGGCGGTCACGGCGACGGCGACGACCCGGCGGCCGCTCGGCCTTCGGTCATCGAGACGGTGACCCGCGCCGTCGCAGGCAGGCGGTGAACGGCCGTGACGCTGACCATGACCGACCTGTTCTGCGGCGCGGGCGGCAGTTCCACGGGTGCCCTGCAGGTCCCGGGGGTGTCCGTGCGGCTGGCCGCGAACCACTGGCGGCTCGCCGTCGAGACCCACAACACCAACCACCCCACGACCGACCACGACTGCGCGGACCTCTCCCAGGTCGACCCGCGCCGCTACCCCACCACGGACATCGGATGGTTCTCCCCCGAGTGCACGAACCACACGAACGCCAAAGGGAAGCGGCGCGCGGCGGCCCAGACGTCGTTGCTGGACGAGCCGCCGCTGCCGGACGAGGCGGCCGTGCGGTCGCGGGCGACGATGTGGGACGTCGTCCGCTTCGCCGAACACCACCGCTACCGCGCGATCGTGGTGGAGAACGTGGTCGAGGTTCGGGACTGGGAACTCTTCGGTGCGTGGCGCGCCGCCCTGCAGGCGCTCGGGTACTGCGTGCACCAGGTGTTCATGAACAGCATGTTCGCCGCCGCGCTCGGCCCGGCCGCCCCGCAGTCCCGGGACCGCTGGTACGCCGTCGCCCACCACGGGCCGTCCCCGTGCCCGGACCTGGACAGGTGGACCCGACCGACCGCGCACTGCCCCGCGTGTGACCGGCCGGTCCGGGCGGTGCAGGCGTGGAAGCGCCACGACCGCCCCGGCGGCAAGTACCGCGCCCAGTACGTGTGGCGGTGCCCGACCGCGCGCTGCCACGTCGAGGTCCACCCCGCGGTGCGGCCGGCGGCCGACGCGATCGACTGGACGGTGCCGGGTCAACGCATCGGCGACCGCCCGCGCCCGCTCGCCGCCAAGACGCTCGCCCGGATCCGGGCGGGGCTTGCCAAGTACGCCCGCCCGATCACCCTCGAAGCCTCGGGCCACACGTTCGAGCGCAGGCCGGGGGTCCGGACGCGTCCGGTGGACGCGCCCCTGACGACGCAGACCACGAGCATCACGAAGGCACTGGCGTACGGGCCGCCCGCCGCCGAACCCCGGGGCGGCGGTGACCACGGGCCGCTGAGCTCGCCGGTGCCCACGGAGCACACATTCGGGAGGCCCCTCCGGCCGGTCACCGCAGCCGAACACACGCTCGTCATGCGCAACAACACCCCGCGCGGCGACGCGGCCCAGATGTGTACTCCCGCGACCGAACCCCTGCGCACCCTCACCACCGCCGGGCATCAATCCCTGATCACCTGGCCGCCGTTGCTCATTCCCTCGGGCGGAACGTGGAACGAGGCCGCGCTACCGGTCGACGAGCCGATGCGCACCCGCACCACCAGCGAGACCGACGCGCTGCTCGTGCCCTACTACGGCAACGGCAAAGCGCGGCCGATCGGCGAACCCGCCTCGACCGTCACCACCATCGAACGCCACGCCCTCGTCGTCGCGGACCTCGACGTCCAGGACTGCCTGTTCCGGATGCTCGCCGTCCCCGAGATCCAGGCCGCCATGGCCTTCCCCGACGAGTACGTACTCCTCGGCACCAAACGCGAACGCGTCCGCATGGCCGGAAACGCCGTCACCCCACCCAGCGCCCGCGACCTGATCGCCGCAGTCGTCCACGCCCTCACGAGCTGACACACCCGCCCCGAACCCCCAGCCCCCGCGCGCCCGCACGACGCGACCGGGCCGGCGGAGCCGACCACGGCCAGCCCCGGAACCGCCGCACACCCCGGAGCGCCCCGCACGACCACAACCCGACACCGGACCGAAGGAGCAACAGCGATGAGCAGCGGAGCCCGCCACTACGTCGAGGCCGAACGCCTGGCGAAGATCGCCCACCAGTACAACCAGGGCAACGACCCGGTGAAGGGCCGGGCGTGGGCCACCGAGGCGCTCGTGCACGCCACGCTCGCCAACGCCGCCGCCGAGGCCGCGCGGATCACGCCGGACGACGTCGACCCGGGTACCTGGACGGACTGGCACCGGGTGATCGACGACCGGCTCGCCCACCCCGAGCCGATGGCCATGCGGGACCACTGCGACCAGGGCTGACCCGGCCGCGCCCGTTGCCCCCGGAACCGAAGCGTTCGGGTCCGGGGGTTTCGAGCACGGCCGAACCCGGCCGTCGCATCCCGTCGAACCTCGGGAGTCACGTTGACCACCACCCTCGAACGCACCGTCCCCGCCCGGGCCGCCGAGCCCGAGCGGCCGCACATCGTGTGCCTGTGCGGATCCCTCCGGTTCACGGCCGAGTTGGCCCGGGAGAACGCGCGACTGACCGCCCAGGGCCACTTCGTCCTCGCCCCGGCCGCCGTCGGCCTGGACCGGCCCTCACCCCTGTGGGCCACCCCCGACGCGGTCACCGCCCTCAAGGAACGCCTGGGCCGCGTCCACCGCGCCAAGATCGAATTCGCGCACGAAGTGGTCGTCGTCTGCCCCGACGGGTACATCGGCGACGACACCCTGAAGGAGATCGCCCACGCGAAGAGCCTGGGCAAGCCGATCACCTACCGCGACACCCGCGCGCCCGCCGGTACCGTCCGGCCGCCCCGGCCGGAACCGGCCTCGTCGGCGCCGGTGTTCGCCGCCGACTTCGTCCAAGCGCTGCGCGAGGTCCGCCCACACTGCGGCGAGGACGTGACACTGGAACTCACCCGCGGGATCCGGCTGCAGGCGCGCGGCGACCGGCTCTACGTCGTCGCCTCCGGCCTGTACACCCTGGGCGCCACCGTGATCGACACCCCCGGCATCGGCACCTGGGACGCGCACGTGCCCCGCACGGCCGTCGACGCCCTGACCACCCTGGCCACCACCGACGACGCGTACCTGGAACACGTCCCCGCCGAAACCGACCGGGACGGCACCTCCGCCCTCGTCGTCCACCTCGGCGCACAGCAATACACCGTCGAACACCACTACATCGGCGACTACCCGAACTGGCAGCCCCTGGTCGCCGAGGCGATCGCCGCCGGCCCCGCCCTCGACCGCGAGGTCGTGCTGTACGCCAACCAGCTCGCCAAGTTCACCCTCGACGAGTTCCTGCCGCTGGTGATGTGGGGCGGCAGCGACCCGGCACAACCCCTCGCCGTCACACGCGGCACCCACCACGTCGGCCTGATCAAACCCCAGCGCCGCGTATACGCCCCGGGCCCGGACGAGATCCGCGACGCCTGGCGGCACATCCTCACCGACACGGGCACCGCCCGATGATCCGCGCCGACGACACCGACCTCGGCGACCGCACCAGCCTGAACCTGCTCGCCGCCGAAGCCGCGATGTACTCGCGCGGCCCCGGAGTCACCGTCCTGCACACCCTCGCCGCCGGCCGAGGCCGCCTCACCGAGGGCGACGTCGACCAGGCGCTGGCCACCCTCGACGAACTCGCCGCCAACATCGCCGCCCGCGACGGCGTCCGCGGCCACGCCCACGCCCACGCACTGCGTACCCGCCTCGCCGACGTGCGCGGCGCGACACCGATCGACCTGACCACCTGAATCCGCCCCGGGGCGACCGCACGCCGCGACCAAACGAGCGCGGCCGCCCCGGGCCCAACCCCGCCCCCACGAAAGGGGGGCGGATGGAGGGACCCATCGTGACCGCCACCACCACCCACCGTCCACCCACACCCACGTCCGCCACCGAATCCGACCCGACCGAGCCCCTCTACCGCGAACGCGCCCACCTGGTGGCCGACCTCGCCGCCCGCTGGCGCTCCGTCCTCGTCGAACGCGCACCCGACCTGCCCCAGTTCGCCATCGTCTACATCCACACCGTCGCCGGCCAGATGAGCTGGCACATCAACCCCACACACCTCGACCTGTTCGGGCACGTCCGCGTCGTCGACGCCGACCACCCGCTCGCCCAATGGGACGGCCACACCACCACGCAGAAATACGCCAGGCTGCGAGCCCTGCGCAGCACCCTGCCCAGCGCCCCGCCCGCAGTCGTCGGCGAGCGGGTCTCGTACAGGGACGGCCGAGGCCACACGTGGATCACCACCGACAACGACCACGGCCGGCTGCGGTCGCGCACGCCCGACCACGCACCGGACCGCCACGACACCCTCACCGCGGTCCTCGCCGCCACCGGAACGCTCGTCGCGTTGGGCAACGCCCAATGACCGCGCCCGCGCCTCGGCGTCACCGACGATCGCGCCGACACGGCACCGTGTCCTGCGCCTCCACCAACTGCCCCCACCCCGCCTGCCGGACCGCCATGTACCACTACGACAAGCGCCGCGCGCTCGCCCGCGCCCGCGGCGAATGGCAATCGTTCGTCGACAGCGACCCCACACGCACACACCTGGAATCCCTTCGCGCCGCAGGCCTGCCCAAGACCCGCATCGCCGCCCTCGCCGGCGTGAACATCAAAACCGTGAACCGGGCCCTGGACCCACACCGGCCCCGCCTGCACCACGACACCGCACAGCGACTGCTCGCCGTCACCGTCCCCACCGACCCCGTCCTGGGCACCCGGCCCGAAAGCGTCGTCGACGCCACCGGCACCCGCCGCCGCCTCCAAGCACTGATCGCCCTGGGCTGGTCCCGACCAGCCCTCGCCGAACACACCCCCCGCTCCGCCGAGATGCTCGGCATCCTCGCCCGGGCACGACACGTCGAGGCCCGATCCGCGCTCGACATCCGCGACCTGTACAACCGCCTGTCCATGACCCCCGGCCCCAGCCGCCGCGCCCGCGCCGAGGGCGTGCAACGCGGCTGGCCCACTCCCCTGGCCTGGGACGACCACACCATCGACGACCCGGACGCCCGCCCCGTCGGACACCCCGCCCACGAACCCGACACCGAAAGGTAGGGCTCCCATGACCACGACCATCGATCGCACCGAGACCCCCTTCACCGGTCGGTCCTGGTGCGGCCCTCTTCGCGAGGCCGCCCGTACCCGTCGCGATCTTGCCGGGGGCCGGTGATGAGTACGTCGACGAAGATCGAGTGGACGCGGGGCGACGACGGATCCGCCGGCGCGACCTGGAACGCGGTCACCGGATGCACCGAGGTGCCCGAGGGCTGCGACCACTGCTACGCGAGGACGTTCGCCGAGCGTTGGCGCGGTGTCCCGGGGCACCCGTTCACGCAGGGCTTCGACGTCCGGTTGTGGCCGGACCGGCTGAGCAAGCCGCTGTCGTGGCGCAAGCCGCGGCGGGTGTTCGTGAACTCGATGTCCGACCTGTTCCACGACCGGATCCCGACCGAGTTCATCGCCCGCGTGTTCGCGACGATGGCGCTGAGCTCCCGCCACACCTACATGGTGCTGACGAAGCGGGCCGCGCGGATGCGGACGGTCCTGTCGAGCGGCGACTTCCGCGAAGCCGTCGCCGAACACGCCACCGACACCATCGGGAACACCCCGCCCCATCTCGGAGGTTGGCGGCTCGACCTCGGCGGGCACCGGCTCGCCGGCGACTCCGGACACGGCGGCGGCTGGACGGTGACACCCACACCGCACGGTCACCTCTGGTCCCCGCCCTGGCCGCTGCCCAACGTGTGGATCGGCGTGTCCGTGGAGACGCAGAAGTGGGCGGACATCCGGATCCCCCACCTGGCCCGGACACCCGCCGCGGTGCGATTCCTCTCGTGCGAGCCGCTCCTGGGCCCGATCGACCTCTCAGCCGCCGACGTCGACTGGGTCATCGCCGGCGGCGAATCCGGGCCGGGCGCCCGGCCGATGCACCCCGACTGGGCCCGCTCACTACGCGACCGATGCCAAGCCGCGAAGGTGCCGTTCTTCTTCAAACAGTGGGGCGGCCGCACCCCCACGGCCAACGGCCGCGAACTCGACGGCCGGACATGGGACGACCACCCCCGCACCGGAGGCCGACCATGACCCGCACCCGCGCCCGCACCCACGCCTCGAGGAGGACGAACACCCACGACAGCACAACCGGCTGCACCCAGCACTACCGCGGCCGCCGCACCTGCCGACACTGCCGCGCCGCACACACCACGCCCCCCGCAGCCCGGGCCGGCGACGGCCGGTTCGGGCTCGCCCCTCCCCTGGTCCGCACCCTGCGATCGGTCCTCACCGAACACACCACCCCCGACGGTGACCACCTCGTCTGGCACCGCCCCGGCGCCGTGCCGCCACCGCACGTGTCCTGGCAGGGCCGACGCCTGACCATCCTCACCGTCTCCTGGCTCGTCCACCGCCGGCGACCACCCCGAGGACTCCTGCGCCGCGCCTGCAGACGACCCGACTGCGTCGCCCCCGCACACATCACCGACCGCCACGACCGGAACGTGCAAGACGCCGTCCTCGGTCTCCCCATCCGCGACCTCGACCCCGACAGCGTCATGCCGAACACCCGCCTCCCCCACCGGTGGACCCCCTGATGGGAACCGACCGGCCACCCGCCTACACCCTCCCCACCACCTACGAACGCGGCTCCGGACGCATCACCCCACCGCGTGATCGACTCGCCATGGGCGAGGCCGCCTGGTTCTGCAACGACTGCGGCGCCGAACGATCCATCACCACCCGCAGCCCCGACGAGAGCGCCGCGCTCACCGCCCAATGGCACGCCCACACCTGCGACCCGCTCCCCGAACGGTGGATGGTCGCCCCCAGCGACATGCCCTGCGACCTGTGCGGCCGATACACGCGGAGCCGATCCGCGCGCGGCGGAAGGCCGTGCCACCCCGTCTGTGTCGCGCGTCGAACGGCCCGACACGCGGCCACGGCCAGCGCACCCTCGCGTGCGACACCCGAACGCGCGGCCGCTCGGCGGCCGGACCGCACATCCGGGCCACGCGGCGGCACCTGATCCGGCACCGCCCGAGCACCTTGGTAGACACCACCCCAAAAAGGGCCCTCACGCGCGAACACGTGCGTGAGGGCCCTTTTTGTTTGGACCCGATTTCCGTATGCGGTGAACCGCCGGCCGCCCCGGGCCCACCCCAACACCGTCCACCACCCCCAGGCCGCCCTTTCCATCCACGCGGCCGGTAACCACGGCAGTCAGGAGAAGTCCGATGACCGACACAGCGCCCGCCCGCAGCCACGACCACCCCGCCCCGGACGGTCGTCCCGCCCCCGGCGACGGCGGGCACACGGCCGCCGCCCGCGCGAGTCGCGACATCGCCGCACACGCCGCCTGGGGCGTGGCCTACCGAGCGGGCATGACGGCCTGGTCCTGGATTGAGAGGCTGTGGCTCATCCATCACTGACCGATCCCGGGCTCCGCACGCCACCCCGCGCGCCCTGTCGGGCGCCGGGGCGGCCGGCGCACACTGGGGGACGGACCCGAACCGACCCGAGCGGAGGACCACGCCCATGGACGAGCCCGTGCTGCGCACCCACATCGGCGTCGGATTCGTCGAGCTCCCCGGGTCGCTTGCAGGCATCCGTGCCGGACTCCCCGACGACGAGACACGCGAGGCGTTCGATCGCGAGATCTCCCAGGCTCCCCTCGAACACGTTGCGCTGATCGCCGCCGAATGGGGCCTGCCGCAGGAGGCCCGCGACGAGGACGACGCACTGATCGCGCGCATTCGCGCCGGCGACGCGACTGCGGCCCGCGAGCTCACCCCCGAGGAACTCGACTACGAGCCGGCCGAGCCGGGCCGGTGAGCTACCGCGTCCAGTAGGGCGACATCGCCCGCGCCGGCCGCGACGCACTCCCGCCCGACCGCCGCCGCATGTTCGACGCCGGCATGACCGCCCTGGCGAACGACCCCTACGGCTCGGGCTCCCGCGCCGTGCGCGACAACGACACCCGCCAGGCGCTGGTCGGCGGGTGCGTGACGATGTACGTCGTCTCCAGTGGCGTCTTGGTCGTCACCGTCGTCCGACTCCAAGGGCCACCGTGACCCGACACGCCTTCGCGTCGCTGCGGGTTCGAGCCGCCACCCGACAGGGCCGGAATCTCTGTCGGGCTTTGCCCCACCCGACAAGGCCACGGCGAGTGGGTCCCGGCTTGTCGGGTCGATGTCGGGACCCGCGTGGCGGCCGACACGGGGTTGAACACGCCTTCGTCGACTCGACACGGCGCAGCGGCACCCGCCCGCCAAGATCATTTTTGCCCGGTTGGGCAAGGGCGTCTCCGGGTCAACGCGGAGCAGCCGACACGGCCGGGGGGATGACGTGGCGATCGGACTGTGTCGGAGTGCGGCCGACACCGACCCGACACGTCTCCTCGGTCACCGATACGAGACGTACGGCTGGTGGCCGCCGTCTCGGTCGACCGGTTGGAAGTGCGCGTAGGTTGGCGGCCACGCAGGACCGGTTGACGGTGGTGTTTGCGATGCCGCTTGAGCGGTGCACCTCTCGAGCGGTACCGGACATGACGGGCCCGACACGAGGCGATCGAGACGGCCCGCCATGTTCGACCGTGTCGCGGCTGGGGCGGGTCCGCGCCTTCGTGTCGGGTGGGGCGCGGCCTCGGACGTTGTGTCGGGTACCTCCCGACACGGTTTGGCGGCTTGGCCCATCGGACTTGTCGTGCAGTCCTGTGGCGGCCGCGACCCGACACCGGATGTCGCCCCGACACGCATCGGACGCCAGCATGTCCATGTACCCGGAGCGACGGCCTTAACCGGGTTAAGGGTCGACATCGGTTGACGACTCGAGGGCGCGTGACGGGTCCGGCGATCCTCACATGTCGTGTCGCCGGCCTTAACCCGGTTAAGGCCGACACGGGTTCGTCGGAGCCTTAACCGGGTTAACGCCGCAGTTCAGACGCGGGCCATGAGTCGGTCGGTCAGGGCCAGGAGGGTGTCGTGCGGGAGGTGATCCACGATGGCGTCGGCCAAGGTGGCGGAGTCGCCCGCGAGCCGGAGGGCGTCGTACAGCACGGCCGCCAGCTGTTCCCCGGCGCCGGTGACCGGCGGAGGGGTTCGAAGCGGGGATCGGCGACGCGGCCTTAACCGGGTTAAGGCCCTCCGCCCTGTCGTCCTGTGTCTTCCTGGCTCGGGGGGCCTTAACCCGGTTAAGGGCCTTGGCGACCTATTGCGCGGAATGCGCAGACCGTAGAAGCCCAGTCTTGCCTGGCACGGCGCAGCAGTTGTCGGACGATGCCTGGCGGCGATGACCGTGTTGCCGACGGGGTCCTTGCCGGTTGCCCTGATGGCGGTGGCGCTTCGGTTCTTCGACCGAAGAACGGCGAGCCCGGGTCGGGGTATTGGGCCGAGATCGGCCGACTACGACGAGCCCGTGGCCAATGGCGCTACGGGTAGAAGATCTGGTTCACCGATACGACGACGTTGTCCTTCACCTCCACGTGAAAGTGCTTCGGCGCGTCCGGACGGATGTAGTCACGCACTTTCTCGGCCGTCGACGGGCAGGCCGGTGTGACGGGGTTGCCCTTGCGGAGCGGGCAGTAGGTGTCGTGCGCGGTAGTGAAATTCGCCTTGGCCGTGAAGGTGAGCCGGAACCTGGTCTTGTCGGGATTGATCCAGTAGTACTCGTTGCACCAACCCCCGCTCTCGGAGAGCGTCTCCCCGGCCTTGATGCACGCCGCCCGCGCCTCCTCGCCCCAGAGAACCTTCAAGGGGTCGACCATGATGGTCCGGCCGGCCGGGTCGACGGAGGCGAGCAGGACGTCGTGGACTCCGTCGGGGAGCGTCGGGGCGTAGGAGACCACGGCGCTCGGCGCCTTGCCTTCACCGAGCTCATGCAGCAGGTCGGCGACTTCGAAGACCGACTTGGCGGAGTTGAGCATGCCTTTCAAGGTGTTGACCGCGAAGGCCGCAGTCTCCCGGCCGATCCGGTCCAGGCCCATGGCCACGCACTCGCGGACCAGGTTCGCCAGCCGCCGGCCGCTGCGTTCCTCGAGGGTCGACCAGATGCGTTTGGCGCATCCCATGGCGTCCAGCAGGCCGTTTGCCGCGGTGAACAGGTCCGACTGGCCGGGTTCCGCGAACTGCCGGTCCTCCAGCATGCGGCGGGCCCGGACGAGGAAGTCGTCCGCGCTGTGCCCACCGACCGGCACCAGTTCCGCGAAGATCCTGGCCAGGACCTTGGCGCCGTCGTCGACCGACTTCGCGGCGGACATCAACCCGAAGATGACGTCGAATGTGGTGGTGAGCGCGGCGAACTCAAGGTCGACCCGGGCGGCGGCTGGAGTTTTGTCGGTGAAGGGCAACTCCGCGCTGCTCAGGCGGGGCACCATGCTGTCGCCCGCGAGGGACTCGAGGTAGCGGGCGAGCATCACGTGTGCGTCGTCGATCCTGCGTGCGTCGTACAATGACCAGCTCACGTCGAAGAGGCCGTTCGCCTCGACGGCGAGGGGGAACTTGCGCGGGTTCTCGATGCGCAACGCCCGGCGGGTCGGCTTCTTGTCCTCCTTGATGTCAACGACGCAGGCGCGGATCCAGCTCTTGTCGGGTGTGACGGCGATGTCCTTCACGCGGGTGACGGTCACGCCGGCCTTGGTCGAGGGGCTGCCGTCCGCGTTCCCGCGCCGAGAGCAGCGAGAAGTGCGGCGCCGTGGCGACCAGTTCGTGTGTGGTCCCGTCGTAACGGGTCTCCAAGGGGAACCACAGGCCCAGCGCGCCCTCCCAGATGGCGATGTAGGCGTTGGCCAGTGTGGAGGGCTGTTCGCCGGTGCCGTTGGGAAGATCCCGCTCGGGCTCGAACGAGAATCGGACCTCCGCTGCGGTCAGCGGGACGGAGGGCGTGATGTCGACGACTGGGCCGATGCGGACGGTTCCCGGCAGCATGCCGTCGAGCGGCGTCGCGTCCGGGAGGTCGGTACGCATCCGCACCTGCCCGGCATCCAGTCCGGGCTTGGCAATCCGCACCCCCAACCCCACGGAAGATGCCCAACCGTCCCGCCATCGGACAGTCTCGTCCCCAGACGGTCGTGCCCCGGCCGCAGGCGGCGATCCACGGGTGCCGCCCGAAGGCGCCGGACTCTTCCTCGGTTTCGCGCCCCCGTCGGTGCATGCGACGAGCAGCAGCAACAACGTCAGCGCGAGCACCCCGCCACGGGCACCCCACCCTGGTCTCCGAACCGCCATTGCCGCCCCCCGGCAAGAGTTCCGAGTTCCCCGAGTCTTCCCAACCCCCACCCACGAGTCTGACCCCGCGAGGTTCCCGAAGACCAGGGCCGAAACGTGCTCCCAATGGCGCGAAACGTTTCCTTTGCGAAAATACCGGCGCTCGCCATCCGACGGTCGAACAGACTGCCGACCACCTCGCCCACCCCAGTCCGCGCGAAGCACCGTGCCACTCCGGCACGCTCCCCGCGCACGTCGCCCGAGTCTGCGTGTGGCGGCCCCGGTCGTGTCCTGACCGGCGCCGAGCGTTAACCGGGTTAAGGGGTCGAGTCGAAGGGCGCGGCCACCGTGGCCTTAACCCGGTTAATGGTTCGTCGACGCTAGATGTGGGTCATCAGGCTGTTCGTCAGGGCGACGACCACGTCCCTGGGGAGGCGGTCGACGAGAACCTCGGCGAGCGCGTCGGGATCCCGGGTGATTCCGAGAACCTCGTCGAGGGCTTCGGCCAGGCGGACGTCACCGGGGGCGGGAGCCTGCGGGGTGTCCTCGGACGACGGCTCCTCGACCTGCCGGGGCGGCGGGGCCTGAGGACGAGGCTGCGCGGCCTGGGGCTGCGGACGGGCGGCCTTAACCGGGTTAAGGGCCTTCGCCGCCTCGGTGTGTTGCTGCTGGGCGGGCAGGCGTCCGATCCGCCGCCCGTCCTTGACCTTGAGCTCTCCGCTCTCCACCTTCTCCTGGAGGTCCTGGGGGAGTTGGAGGAGGGCCAGCCGTTGGGACACCCAGGCGCCGCTCTTGCTGAGCCGGCGGGCGACCTTCTCCTGCGATCCGTGGATCTTCAGCAGGTCACGGATCGCTTTGGCCTCGTCCAGCGGCGGGACCTCGGCGCGGTGCAGGTTGGCGACGAGCGCGTTCTCGAGGATGTCGGCCGCGCTCGCGGCGAGCGCGTCGTTGACGTCGATGCGCAGTTCGTCCAGGCCCGCCAGGTGTGCGGCGGCCAGGCGCCGGTTGCCGTCGAGCACGACCCAGCGGGCCGGGGCGAGCGTGTCGCCGTGGTCGGGGTGGGCTGCCTCGAACGCGGCGCGGGTGACGACGGTGAGCGCAACCAACTGCCCCCTCTCGCGGAGGGAGGCGATGGTCTCGTCGAGTTCGACGAGTTCTTCACGCGGGTTGTACGGGTTGTGCGTGAGTTCCGCGAGAGGGACACGTGCGGGCGCGCGTCCCTCGCCGTTCATGATCTCGCTGCGGGTGCGGACCCGGCGGGGCGCGGGAGGCGCCTCGACATCCTCGTCCTCGACGCTGAAGCCCGAGGTGACGCGCGCTGACTTCGGACTCATACCGCCAACTCCTTCGCCAGCTCACGCATGACGCGGGCGTGTTCGCTGTCGGGCGCGTACTCCAGCAGCGGGATGTTGCCGTCCGAGGCCTCCCGGCCCTCCTTGAGGTCGCCGATGACGGCGAGCACACCGGGGTTGGTGCTCTTCTCCCACTGTTCCTTGTTGGCCTTCACTAGCGTGCCTCGGCGCCCGTCGTAGGCGTTGACGATTAGACCCAGATAGTCGATGTCCGTGCGGGCCTTCTGGCACAGGTCGTTGATCTGGGCCTTCAGCAGCTTGAACGCGCGGTGCGAGGCCCCGTTGGCCCACACGGGGGTGAGAACTCCCGAACGGTCGGCGCGTTCGCCGTCACGGCGGCGCACGTAGTACAGGGCGGTGTCCATGCTCAGACCGAGGCTGGGCGGCCCGTCGATGACGATGACGTCGTAGTCGCTCTCCAGCGGTTCGAGGGCACGCTCCAGAGCCGACTCGCTGAACCGGATCTTGACCATCTTGGCGTCCATGAGGAACGCGTCGTCACACGCCGGGAGCACGTGGAGTCGGTGCCCGAACCGCTCCTGATCCAGGGCGACCAGCAAGTCCCTTATGTCGCCGCGGGCTTCCTCGGCCATGTGGGACAGCAGACTGTCCTCGCCGTCCGGGATCTCGTCGAGGCCGAGTTCGGCGGTCAGGTGGCCCTGCGGGTCGTAGTCGACGAGCAGCACCCGCAGCCCGCTCTCGGCGAGGGCCTGGGCCATGCCGGAGGCGATGAACGTCTTGCCGACGCCGCCTTTCTGGTTGGCGACGATCACCCGCAGGACGGGTTGCGCCGTCAACGGGGCGGTGGGGGAGGGGTGGTTGCCCAGCCACAGGGTGACCGCCTGGGCGAGGCCTTGGACGTAGGTGATGCCGCGCTGTCCGCATTCGGTCTTGAACCGGTCCGGCTCGCCTACGGGCAGGAACGTGCCCCAGGTCTTCGCCCCGGTGGTGTCGACCTCGGGCGGCGACTCGGTCGAGTACCAGGCCCGGACGGCGTGTTCGGCCGCGTCCTGGATGTCCAGGCCGTGTTCGAATGCGCGGATCTTCAACAGTTGGCGCAACTGTGGAGCGAGAGCGGTGATTAGCTTCTCTCGGTCCTCACGCTGGTTTGGGATGCTCACGGCACCGAACATTACTAGGTCGCGCGGCGGACACAACGGAGGTAAAGCGGTATGTCGGCCAACCCGCGAACTCCGCCCGGCCATGCGATTGGTGAGCGGCGGCGGCGCCCGGTCGCGGCAGAGGCCGATGCCGGACGGTCGGGCGCGGATGGCGTCGGCGAAGGAACGGGCCGCACGAGGGCCGAAAACATTGCATCGGGCGTGGGTGCGGCCCTCGGCGTGGCGATCCGTCTCCCCTTCCAGCGGGGCGATTTCGCAAGGCCCCGGCCGTGTGTTGCTCATGTCGACTGCGAGAACTGTGCACCGGGGAGAGCCTGACCGGACGTGAGATCGCCCACCGCCTGAGTCGGACCTCCCCCTGATCTCGAAGCAGGGGACGGGGTGACGATCCCGAACCTGCCAACCTCGATGCCTGTCCCGTTCGGTCGACTCGTCCCCACGTCGCACGCGAACTCAAAGCCGACGGACGGACTGGGTGGTCGGTGGGGTGGGTGGTCGGCAGACGCAGGAACGGGGGAGGGGAGTGGCGCTCGACGAGGGGTGCGTCACCCATCATCGGGGAGCTTGGCGGGCCGTGAAGTCCTGCCCCCGTTGGAAGCCCGATTTCCCTCCGGCGCTCGCGTCGACGCGATGACGCGCTCTGGTGGTCAGTCGATTGGTTGTGCGCCGTGTGCCGGTGCGACGGCTTCGATGCGGCGGGCGAGTTCGAGGTCGTGTTCCGCGACGTGTCCGCCGAGGTCGCTGGAGCTGATGCTGATGTGGAGGGTCTTGTAGCCGAGGGTCGCGTCGGAGTGGTGGCCCCAGGCGTCCTGGATGGCGGCGATGTGCATGACGAACGCCGCTCCGGCGATGTGCGGGATCCCGTATGTGCGCTCGATGCGGCGCCCGTCCGTGGCCCATCCCGGGAGGTCGGCGGCGAGTGCCTTCTCGATCTGCGACAGGGTCAGGGCTTCGGCCATGGTCACGCCTCCAGGGTCAATGGTGCGAGCAGGGCGGCCAGTTCACGGCCGATCGAATGATCGTGCCATGCCTGCATCTCCCTCTCCAGGGCGGCGAGTTCACGAGCGGCCCGGACGCTGCCGGTGCCCAGGGCCGCGTCGACCGCCACCCGCGCGGACTGCAGCGCCGCCTCGGGTTCGCCCAGGCCCGCGCGTGCCCGCGCCTGGCGTGCGCTCCACACTCCGACGTCGCGGCGCGCGGATCCGCCGGATGCGGGGATGACCTGCTGCCAGAGCCGATTCGCGTCCGCGTGCAGACCCAGGCGGCCGTAGCAGGTGGCGCGTTGCACTTGTACGTAGTGGGGTGTGCGCAAGCATGCGGTGCCCCAGACTTCCTCGTCGACGTTGCCGACGAGGTGCTCGGCCCGGTCGAGGAGTCGGTCCGTCCGGGTGCGGTCGCCCAGGAGCGAGGCGCCGTGCGCCTGTTGTTGCAACGCGAAGACGCGCAGCTCCGTGGGCAGTCTGCGCCCGACGGTGAGGACGTTGGCGCACAGGTCGACTGCGGCGGCGCCCGCTCCGGCGTCGGTGTGCGCCATGGCCCGGTCCACGAGGGAACAGGCCACCGCGTGGGCGTTTCCGGAACGGTGCGCGAGTTCGGTGGCCACGCCGTGCCACTGTGCGGCGAGAGCGGTGTCGCCCGCGTCGAGGTGGAGCCAGCCGGCGAAGGCGGCGTATGCGCTGCCGGTCCCGGACAGGCGTCGGCGAACGGCCGACTCCGCCTCCTTGAGGAGGTTGCCGATCAGGTGCAACTGCGAGGTGACCGTCCCTATGAGCGCACGCGGCCCCAGCATCATGTCCGCCCGATAGTGGCCGGCCAATTGCTCCTCGAAGTAGTCGACCAGGGCCGGATCCACGCGCCGCGGTTGCGCCGCTCGCGCTGTCCCGGGCCACGCGCCCGCGGAGATCGCGAGCGCGCCGCCGCCGACCGACCGTCGGCGATCCACCGACTCGCCTACGGGTGTCGGAGGTGGATCGTTCACCGGCGCCGGGGAGTCGACCGGCCCGATTCCCAGCTCCGCCTCGGACATCGCCGTGAGTGCGACGAGGAGGCGCCGGTACATGGGCCGCGGGCGAGCGGTCTCTCCGTCCTCCCAGCGCGCGATCAGCCTGGCGTCGACAGAGGCATGGCGCTCGCCGAGCTCGTCCGCCTTCGCCTGGAGCGCGAGGGCGAACTCGGACCGGGACTGCTTCCACCGCTCCTCGCGGACAGCGCGGAGGCGGGTGTTCGGTGTGCGACGGATCGCCATGCGGTCCCCCTGTGCGCGGCGGCGGTGCCCCACGCTACCCCCGCGACGGAACAACCACCGTGCATCGGGCTTGAATTGCCATCGGTTCGCCATCGACAACGCCATCGTTCCGCCGCCTGCCGCCCGGTGATGATCGTCGCGAGCGGGTCCGGCGGCGAGCCCGGCCACCCTCCGACTCGTATGCCGTACACGGCGATGCCGGGCCCGCTCCCGAACCTTCTCGACGGCCGCTCGGCCCGACCCTGCCGACGACGAGCAGCCACCACCCGCGCTCACCCACGATGGGAGCCTTCGTGACCGATACCGAGGCGGCGGTCGAGACCGTCACCCTGCCCGCCTGGAGCATCCACCTCGTGCCCGTGGAGCACCCGCGGCCGTGGCGGCTCACGGTCGTCTCGGCGGGGATGCACGCACCGGCCGTGCAACTCGAACGCGTCGCTGTGCACGTCACCGATGTCGAGGTGGCCGCGTTCGCGGAGACCCTGCTGCGTCCTCGGCATCCGCAGGAGCCGCAGCCCGGCAGGGCGCGCGTGGTCCGGGACGGGTTCGGCCTTCTCCTGCGGGTCGTCGTCCACCCGATCGACCTTGAACCGGGCGTGGTCGCGCACATCGAGGAACACCACCGGCGGATCCTCCTCGACGACATCGGCCGGCACCGCCCCGATCTGATTCCCGCCGGCACACCGCTCGAACCTCGGTTGTGCCTCGACCCGACGCCGGTGACCGGACTGACCATCGACCAGGTCGCCGAGCTGCACGGGCGCCTCGGCCGATGGCTCGCCAGCGAGGGCATCCGCGCCGCCATCGCCGACCGAACCGTCCGCCGCAGGGTCCCCGACCCGGAGAGCAACGGATGATCGGCGATATCGGTGACCGTTTCGCCGCCGAGGGAGCCGCCCTCGAGCACCTCGCCACCCCGTGTCCTTCCGGACATCGTCTCGGCCGAGGACTGCCGCACCCACCGTCGCGACACCCGTGCGGCATGTCACGCCCTTCGTGCTTCCGCAGTGCTCGACGCACATCGCACCGAAGTACGCGAGACGGCGAGCACCACGACGGCACATGTCGACCTGCAATGAACGGCTTCCTCGCCACCCATCACGAACTGACACCGGAACGGTATCGACGCTCTCCGAGCCTGATCGTCGCCCGGCGCACATGGGCCCTCGACTCGATGGCGTGGTGAGCGAGCACGGGACGGCGCACCCGACGACGCACCGGAGGATCCCCGACGTCCACGCGCTCGGCGCCACCACACCACGCTCAATCTTGTCGTCGATATCAAGCTGGTGTGGACTACAAGGATCGAGACGCACGATCGAAACGCTACGTGCCTGACCGGTGCTGAAGCGAACCGCAATCGACATGCGCGCGCCCGGCGCAATGAGTGTCGGGTAGTTCGATGTACGCGGACGGAGCCATGCTTCGAGTTCGAATCACTTCTCCAGGAACGAACGTGCGCGTGAGGCCGATTTGGCCCTGAACGCTCCCCGACCCCCGGTCGCGCGTTCCGACCGGCGGAGATCTCGCAGTTCGTATCGCTGATCCTGAACCGAGTCGCTTTGGTCGCTCCTTCCGGTGACACGGGCCCATGGCCCGGCGCAACGAGGATGTTGAATCACGACTTCGTCAGGCGTGGTTGCGGCGGTGCAGGCGTACGGCCTTGACCATCGCGACGGCCGCCGCGGTGGACAGCACGGCGCGGATGCCGTTCCAGATGTTCCAGGTGGTCTCGAAGTCGGCGCGGGTCTTGCCCGGGTCGACGCTGCCGGCGCCGGCGAGCATCTCGTTGAGCGGGACGTTGATGCCCAAGGTGGTCAGGACCGTGGTCGTGTAGAGCGCAAGGGCGGCGATCGCCCACCGGTACGTTGAGCCGCCGCCGCGCTTGCGGAGCTTCCAGGCGGCGATCGCGGGTGTGGCGAGTGCCGCGGTGAAGACGGCGAAGAACAGCGGGTTCTCGATGTTGGTGTTGATGTGCTGCATCGAGTGCACGAAGTCGGCGTCGTCCTTGGTGCCGAGCAGCGGCATGACGACAGTGGAGAAGGCGACGTAGGTGCCGGCCATGAGGGTGTTGGTCACGGCACCGGCGGTGAGCCAGCGACCGACGGTGTCGCGGGTGCCGGCGATCGAGCGGGCGGGGGCGGTGAGGGTGTGCTCGATGACGGCCATGGTGAACTCCCTGGGAACGAGGATGTGGGGGCGGGGGGTTTCGCGATCTCCGCGTCGGCCGCTCCGCTCTCGGCATCTCAAGGCTCGCGTTTGCGCCGACTCAGAACAACGGTGGTTCAGGCAACCACGGTTAACCCCGGAGTTACCGATGAGCGCCGACCGACGATCGGCCGGTTGGGCCGACAGCGTTCCGAGACGATGAGGCACCCTCGATGGTGACCCCTGGGCGCGCGGACATGCAGTGCCACGGCTGGTGCGGCCGGGAACGTCCGCCTCGGGGTGCTCGAAAGTTTTTGCGGTTTGGGTTGGACGCGGCCGTCCTCTCGTACGGGATACCCAGTGAAGGCAACTCGCGCGCCCCTCACGCTCCCGGCTCCCTCTCCGCGCATTCGGGGGCGCGCATTTCCACACTTCGGAAGGATCGCCGTCTTGAATGGCATCTTCGGGCCCGACGGCGCCAGAGATTTCTGGCTGGGCATAGGTGTGCTCGTCATCGCGGACGTGCCCACCGTCGTTCGTCCACCGCGTCCGGTCGCGGTGCGCCGCCGGACACACCCCGCCGCCCCCGGTGGCCGGCCCACGCCTGTGGTGGGCGAGCACGCAGGGGGACGACGATGAGCGAGTCGCCCGAGCGGCTGGACGACCCGTACGATCCGACCGACGCGGAGATGGCCGAGTTGGGCATCAGCGCGATCGAGGTACTGGACGCGTTCGAGGACTTCGACCCGGACTGTCTCCTCACCACGTTCCACCCTGCGGACCCCGAACGATCCTCGGGCGCCCCGTCGGCCGCGGACGCCGCGGAAGAGGAAAGCGACGGGATCGACCTGACCCAGGTGTTGCCCGACGACTTCGTCGTGTTCCTCCACGACCACATGCATCGCCTCACCCGGTTCGCGCTCGGCTACCTGGACTCGCGCAAGGACGCGGAACAGACCGTGTCCGATGTCATGTTGGAGGTGTCCCAACACTGGGAGGAACTCCCGGAGCAGGCCCACCAACTCGCCTTCCGTCTCCTGCTGGGTCGCCTGGACGACCAGGCAGGCCGGCGTGCTCGGGCCCGTCGGGCCGTGGCACCCCACCGCCCGGAGCCCGAACGCCCGGAGATCCGGGCCGCGTTGCCGTGGACGGACGCGTTCGTCGAGTTCGCCGGCGCCTACCGGCCCGCGCTGATCCGCCACGCGCGCCGACGACTGGGGGCACTGCACCAGGACGCCGAGGACGTCGTCCCCGAGGTCATGCTCGCCATGTACATGCGCTGGGACCTCATCACCGAGCACCGCAGCCCGCCACAGGCACTCGCGTACCGCATCGTGCGGGGCAAGGCCGTCGACTGGCAGCGCCGCCGCCGGCACACGCGCGAGATCAGCGTCGACTTCACCTCCGCCCACGCCCCTGACGGCCCGGCCGCCGCCACACACGACGACCCCGGCCGATTCGTCCCCGAACGCGACCCCCTCGCCCGCGCGTTCGCGCTCCTGCCCCTCAAACGCGGAGCCTGCGCCTGGCTGCACCTGGTGATGCAGGTGCCGCTCTGCGACATCGCCGACTACCTGGGGGTCACCATCTCCACCGTCCGCTCCCACCTGCATCTCGCCCGCCGGGACCTCGCCGCCACATTGCGCGAGACCCTCCCCGTCGACCCCGTCCGGCCCCATCCACCCCAGGGGAAGAACATATGAACCCTCTAGATCACGCACTGCAGCAGCGTCGTCGTGCCCTCGAAGAAGCTTTCGCCGACTACGACCCCGCCGCCGCCACCCAACGTCTGGCCTCGCGCATCGTCCAGGAAAACCTCGCGGCCTCACTGATAAGGCCACGGCCGGTCCCCGACCCGGACGGCTCCGGCCCGGACACGAAAGAGAACGCCGCCCGCAACCGCGCCGCCGCCGAGATCGAACACCTGTGCCGCCTGGTGATCGCCCGCCCCGACACCTCCCGCCTGCTGGGCGAGTTCGTCGGCAACCGCGCCCCGGCCGGCGCCGTCGTATTCGCGTGCCTGCTCTACCTCACCGGCCGATGGGAACCGGCCGCGTTCTGGTGGCGATTCGCCGCCGGCGCGGAACAGGGCGAGGCGATGCGGTTCCTGGTTCTGCACCACCGCGCCGAGGGCGAGTCCGGCGACGCCCAGTGCTGGACCGACCGCATTCCCGACGACACCGCCCCCACCCCGTCCGCAGCCCCCAGCGGTCGGCGGACGAGCGAAGCGGAGACCTACGTCTCGCGCGCCGAATCCGCGATACGGGCCGTCGAGCACCCCGACTTCGGAGAGGTCTGCGTACCCCAACCCTCGCTTCCCTGCCGCGTCACCGTCGCCGGACACTGCTAGAACACCCACCACCGACAAGCAGCGATCCCACCGCTCGCCCAGCCGACCACCGATACCCGCACCCCACCCCGACCACGACCACGCCGGCTGCCCATCCTCGCCGGGCGCAGCCGATACGGCGCCGTTCCCCACCCCGGGAGCGGCGCCGTTGCGCATGTCGCCGACGGGTGTCGCCGGCATCGTGCGAGCTCACACGCCAATCCGATGCCCTTTCAAAGACGTTGCGGAAATTTTCGCCGCCCACACTTGGACAGATCGGGCCCGCCGTTCGGGATACGGGTGAAGGCCAAGCGCTCGCGACGCCCCGGCGCGCCGAGCGCCCCCGGGGAC
Organism: Embleya sp. NPDC127516; assembly: GCF_044765325.1. Lineage (NCBI taxonomy): Bacteria > Bacillati > Actinomycetota > Actinomycetes > Kitasatosporales > Streptomycetaceae > Embleya > Embleya sp. NPDC127516. The sequence goes on from NZ_JBIWJT010000043.1 coordinate 43,517, forward strand.
GCAGCGCCCCCACTCACTCCGGAAGGACCGCCGTCTTGAATGGCAACATCGGGCCCGACCGGGCCAGAGAACTCTGGCTCGTCATAGGCGTGCTCGTCGTGGTCCTGCGCGCGTTCGTCGGCGCCCAGCGGCGACGCGCGATCGCGGTGGTCGAAACCGGCCGCACTCTCGGCCGATCCCACCACTCGGCACGATCCGCGCGCGGGAGGGGACGATGAACGAACGCCCCGACCAGGTCGTGCCCGACAGGGCCCTCGACGACCCGATCGACCTCACCGATCTCCTGCCCAACGACTTCATCGCGTTCGTGCAGACCCACCAAGTCACCATGACCCGATACGCCTACCAACACCTGGGCTCCCTCGAGGACGCCGAAGGCGCGGTCGCGGACGTCATGGTGACGCTCTTCGAGCAGTGGGACGACCTGCTGCGAAACCCCGCCCCACCGATCCGACTCGCCTTCCATCTCCTGACCCGGCGTATCGAGAACCACCCCGCACCACCCGTCCCCACGCCTCGCCCCGCCGACCTCCGACCATCCGATCCGTTCGCGAACCCGGAGCGCCCGGACTTCGCAGAGTTCGCCCGCGCCCAACAGCCGGCGCTCACCCGCTACGCGCGGCAACGGCTGAGGTCGTCCCACGACGCCGACGACGTCGTCTCCGAGGCCATGCTCAGCCTGTACACGCGCTGGAACAGCCTCGACCACACCAACCCGCCCCGGGCACTCGCGTTCCGCGTGCTCCAGGGGAAGATCGTCGACTGGAGAAGGCGGCGATACATCCGCTCCGAGGTCTACGTCGACTACACCGCGCCGGACGCGCCCGACGTCGAAGCCATCGGGCACGCCCTGGGCGATCCCGCGGCCTTCGTTCCCGAACGCACCACCTTGGAAGACATCGTCGTGGGTGCCATCGCGGCCATGCCGAGCAAGCGGGCCGCCTGCGCGCGACTGCACCTGGTGATGCAGATTCCGGTACCCGACGTCGCCGACTACCTGGGGGTCACCATCTCCACCGTCCGATCCCACGTGCACACCGCCCGCAGGCAACTCGCCGCCGTCCTCGACGCAAGTGTCGCCTTGGATTCGGCCCGGCCCCTCCCTCCCCGGGGGATGACCGCATGAACACCCTCGACCGCGCTCTCCAACAGCAACGCCGAACCCTCGACGAGGCCTTCGCGGACTACGACCCCGCGGCCGCCACTCAACGCCTGGTCTCGCGCATCGTCCAGGAAGGCCTGACCGCCGCACTCGCCCGATCGGGCCCCGTGCCACCCCCGACCGGTGGTACCGCGCTGACGGACACGACCACCGACCAACACCGGGCCGCCGCCGAACTCGAGCGCCTGTGCCGCCACGTGATCGGCCGCCCGAACACAGGCCAGCTGTTGACCGGATTCGTCAACGAGCGCGTTCCCGCCGGGGCCGTGGTGTTCTCGTGCCTGCTCTACCTGACCGGGCGCTCGGAACCCGCCGCCTTCTGGTGGCGGTTCGCCGCCGGCGCCGACGAAGACGAAGCCGTGCGGTTCCTGATGCTGCACCACCGCGTGCAGGGCGAACCCCGCGACGAGCAACGCTGGGCCGCGAGCATCCCTGCCGCACTCCCGTCCACCGCGACCGATACGCATCCCGCCGATACGGCGTCCCGACCTGCCAAGGACACCGAGCGATACGTGGTGAGGGCCGAACCCGGGATCGAGGAAGTCGAAGACCCCGACTTCGGCGAGGTCTGCCTCCCGCGAACCTGGCTCCCCACCCGCATGATGCTCGCCGGAGGAACCTGCTGATCCCCGTCGATAGCGGTGGCCCCGACGACACTCCGTCGAGGCCACCGCTTGCTTGTCCAGGCCATTTGCCACCACTCCCGGGGAGCCGCTGGAGGAGTACCTGCGCCGGCGCGGCCTGGCGGGCCGGATCGGGCAGGCGCTGCCCCAGCAGATGCAGACGGCGATGTCCGAGGTCGCCCAGGCGCTGCTGCTGCCCGGCGCGGTCGGGTCCGTGATCGGCCAGGTGACCACCGGCCTGGTGGGGGCGTTACGAGAGCGCCAGCAGACGGTGCGCTCGCTCGCCGGGTGCCGCCGGCTCGCCGCCGACCTCCTGGAGGCCGAGCCTGACCTGGACGCCCTCTCCTTCCATCCGCACCTGCTCGCGTGGGAACTCGCCCGCCTTCCGGCCGACAAGCGCGTCACGCCGGTGGTGCGGGAGGAGGAGGCGACAAGCCTGTACGCACTCCTGGAGAAGACCAGTCTCAGCAGCATCATCCGGGCCTCCTCGAAAATCACCGCCCGCCTCGAGTTCCTCACCGCCCTCGAACATCTGATCTTCGACGAGGACGCCTCTCGACACGTCAACGAGAGGGATCACCTCCACAAGATCATCGAGCGCGGGCTGTGGCTCTTCGGCGAAGAGTTCAACATGATGACCAGCAGCGAGATCGGTCTCACCAAGGTGCTGGAGCACCACCGCCGTGTCGTCGGACTGGACACCCCCGCCGACGGATCGGTGCGGACCGAGGACGGGCGGCTCGCCCGCGTCGACCTCATGCTCAGCGCCAGCACTCAAGAACACGACCGAGTGCGACACCTGATCGTCGAACTCAAAGCACCCAATGTGAAGGCAACCGACGTCGAAGTCGGCAGTGTCTCGACCGGAGTGCCGTGGTGTTCCTCGGAAGGGTCGATTGCGGGGGCAGGGCAGGGCAGGACGCGGTCAAGGAAGTCACTGCGAGTGCGGGTGTCGAGTTTCCCGTCGGGCGACCCACTCCCGGTATGCCGCCGCAAAGCCGAGCGCGATCTCAAAGGCCAACTCCGCAGGCGCGCTTGGGCCTGAGCCCGTCCGGCTCGTCCACCGGTTCGACCCGGAGTCCCACCTTGCCTGCTCTGGGGCCGACGTCGGTCTACCCGTCGACGGGTGACATGTCGTCCTCGGCGTCGAGACCACATCGGAGCAACGCGCGCAGGCGCTCTGCGCTGTTGCGGTTGCCTGTCTCCTCTCGCAGCTCAGCCAGCCGCTTTAGCGCGTGGGTGTCTCCGGCGTCGGCGGCTTCGCAAGCCAGGTGTTCGGCGCCGTCGTGATCACCCGCATCTTCCTGCAACTCGGCGAGCCGCAGCAGTGCTTCGGTGTCCCCGGCATCGATGGCCTGGCGGTAGAGACTTGCGGCGCCCTTGTGATCACCCACCTCCTGTCGCAGGTCGGCCAGATACCCCAGCGCTATGAGGGACCCAGCGTCGGCGGCTTGGCGGTACAGGCGTTCGGCGCCGTGATGATCACCAGCCGCTCGTCGCAGGTCGGCCAGCCACTCCAGTGCGAAGCAATTCCCGGCGTCGGCGGCTTCGCGAGCCAGGTGTTCGGCGCCGTCGTGATCACCCGCGTCCTTCCGCAACTCGGCCAGCCACGCCAGTGCATACATGCGCCCGGCGTCGGCGGCTTGGCGGTACAGCTGTTCGGCGCCGTCGTGATCACCCACGTCGTCCCGCATCCGAGCCAGCCATTCCAGTGCGAAAGAGTCTCCGGCGTCGGCGGCTTGGCGGTACAGCCGTTCGGCGCCGTCGTGATCACCTGCCTCGCGCCGCATCCGAGCCAGCTGCCTTAGCGCGTGGGTGTCTCCGGTGTCGGCGGCCTGGCGGTACAGGCGCTCGGCGTCGTCGCGGTCACCGGCGGATTCCCGCGTTGCGGCTAGCCACGTCAGCGCGTGAGGGTGCCCTGTTTCGACCGCTTCGCGGGCCAGGCGCTCGGCGGCGTCGCGGTCACCGGCGGTTTCCCGCAGCTTGGCCAGTCCTAGCAACGCGCCTGGTTTGCCAGCGACGATTGCTCTGCCAAAGAGGCGTTCGGCGTGGCGCAGCCGCAATCTTTCCCGGGCGGCTCCGGCGAGGTTGAGAGAGTCGGCGGGCGTGTGGGCGTGGTCGTGCGCAGCGTCCCAAAACGAAGTGCCGGGGCATCCGGCGCTGCGGGTGCGTCGTGCGTGTTGTTCGAGGTAGTCGGCCAGGCGGTAGGTGAGTCCGTCATTGCCGGTGGTGTCGCGGGTGCGTCGGCGGGGGCGGATGCGGGTCAGGGGCGCGACCGCGCCTTGGACACGGGTGGTGGCGTAGGCGAGGGCTTGTTCGAACCAGTCGTCGTCGAGGGCGTCGGATTCGTGGTCGGTGAGGTAGGCGTCGGCGGCGTCCTCGAGGAACGCTTGGCGCAGGACGGGTCCGTGTCCTAGGCGGCGTGCGTCCATGGCGGCCTCGAGGACCGCCCGGGCGTGGGTCGGGGCGAGTTCGAAGCGTTTGAGCAGGGCGAGCGCGCCCGCCAGGAACTGGGTGATGCGTCCGTTGCCCCCACTCGTGAGGGCCTTGGCCAACCGCAGGTCCTCACCCGCCCGAGCGCGCACCGCGTCCAGATCGTCACCGGCGAACACCTCAGGCACGCGCAGGTCGGTGCCCGTGAGCAGGGCCCGCGCCTGTGCGTGCGGGTCCGGGGCACCAGCGGGGGGCCTGGTGGTGAGGGTGGTCCAGAAGGGGTCCGGCCACAGTGTCGCCAGGATCAGGACCGGTCCGCGCCGCAGGTCGTGGAGCAGTTCGCGCAGGCCGGTGGCGATCCGCTGCCCGGCCCCGGCGGGTTCGAGGTAGGTCTGGGCCTCGTTGAGGCAGACCACCGTGCGAGGCCCCACCCCGGCCAGGCCGGCCTCGGCCTGGCCCGGGTGCAGGGGATGCCACAACCGCCACCCGTCCGGCACGCCTTGGAGCGCTTCCCAGCACGCGCGGGTCTTTCCGGTGGACGACCCGGCGACCAACGTGACCATCGCGCTCTCCCCTGCCGCCGCGCATTCCACCGCCTCGCGCAGCACCAGGTCGTGGGTGCGGGCCACGTACACCGGCAGCACCGGCATTTCGGCTCGGGCGTGTTCGGGGGCGTCGATGGCGTGGTGCACCTCCAGCGCGAACGGATCCGTGAACTCCCGAACCGGCCGACCCACGAACCCTGTGTCGGCGGAGGAAGGTTCGCCGCTGTGGGGTGTGTGGGGTCGTCCGGTGGGTCGGCGTTCGCGTACGGCCTCGCTCCGCAGACGTTCCCACGCCGCGGTCGGTGTCGCGACGTACGCATGGTCGAGGCGGGCGGCCTCGTGCTCCAGCCACGTCACCAGGAACGCGAACCGGCCCGGATCGGCCGGCACACCGCGCCCGTTGAACCAGTCGCTGAACACGGAGGCCTTCAACACCACCGGCGGATGCTGTTCGGCGCCCTGTCGGACCAGCTTCGCGTACGTGGGGGATCCGGCCCGTTCGTGCAACTCCTTTAGCGCCCGCGCCAGTTTCGCGGCCTTCGCCCTGCCGCCCGCATCGCCCGCATCGCCCGCCACGAACGCCCACCTCGATTCGTCCGGTCCGGATCCGGTCCGGACTACCGCCGGAATACCCGCGCTGTGCAACCCAGCAGCCTAGAGACGGACACCCGCCCCCCGGGGCGGTCGCCGGAAGAACCTCCGTAATAGCCCGATGGGACGACACGAACCCGACCGGGGTTCGCACCCACACGGGGAGACCATCGTGAACGAGGACCAGCCCACTACCAATCCTGCCGCAGCAGTTCGAGGCCGTCTGGTGCGCGCCGCCCGATCCTTTCTCGTAAACGCGGTGCGCGGCTTGGCCGCCGGCGCCGGAAGCGCCGCTGGCGGCTGGATCGTGTGGTGGATCACCCACCACTGACACCGGCGTGAGGCGCGGCCCCGCGTGGTACCGGCCGCCCATGACGATCATCGTCCCGCCCGAGCCGATACTGGCCGCCCCGGTCGAATCCCTGCCACACGCGGGGGTGTTCGAGCCGAAGTGGGACGGGTTCCGTTCCTGGGTGGCCCGCCCGGCCGGCGGCCCGGCGCGGGTCGTGTCCCGCCGGGGGACCGACCTGTCGGACGCGTTCGCGGACATCGCCCGAGCCGCCGACCGGGACCTGCCCGACGTGGACGTGCTCTTGGACGGCGAGCTCGTGGTCTGGCACGACGGGAAGCTGGCGTTCGACCTGCTCCAGCGCCGGATGAACCGCACCCGCGCCGCCGCGCTGCGCGCCGCCCGCGAACACCCGGCCAATTTTGTGGCGTTCGACGTGCTGCGCCTGGGGGACCGGGACTTGACCGCATTGCCGTACACCACCCGCCGCGCCGTGTTGGAGGACCTCTTTGCCGAACACGCCCTGGGCCCGCCGTGGGCGCTGTGCCCCTCCACCACCGACCGTGCCCTGGCCGAGCGGTGGATGCGGGAATGGGCGCCGGCGGGCCTCGAAGGCCTGATGATCAAGGACCCGGCCTTGCGTTATCTGCCGGGGGAGCGTCGGTGGCGCAAGTACCGAACGCGAGACACGACGGAAGCGGTGGTCGGGGCGGTCGCCGGGAGCCCGGCGAATCCGACCACCGTCCTGTTCGGCCGGTTCGACGAGGCAGGCCTGCTGCGGTTCGTGGGCCGCAGCACCGTCCTGGACCCCCGCGTCCACGCCGCACTGGTGAAGCGCCTGACACCGGCCGCGCCCGACCACCCTTGGCACGGTCGCTCGTTCTCGCCGTCCTGGGGCTCCCGCGAAAGACACCCCATGATCCCGGTCGCCCCCGAACTCGTCGCGGAGATCGCGGTCGACTCCGCTTTCGAGGACGGCAAGTGGCGTCACCCGATCCGACTGTTGCGTCTGCGCGAGGACGTGGTCCCGGCGGACGTGCCGGTGTTCGGCGAGGGTGCTCGGCCGGCTGCGGGCTGACGCCGGCCCGGGCGGTGGTATCGGGGTTCACCCGGTCGGGCGCGTGCGGGTCGTTGCGGGTGGGGCAGGCATGGTGGCGCGCTGTTCCCCCTGTTTCCCGACCGGCGAGGGATGGCTTGTGGTGGGTGGGCGTCTCCTTCCGGCGGGGGAGGAGGCGCCCGATCACACGCTCGGGCGCCGCGCGCGCTCGGTGCCGCGTCTCGCGGGGTGGTCAGGATTCGCGGCCGCGGAGTTGCGAGACCCGGTCGGCGGAGACGATCACGACGAACGGGTGGCCGTCGACCGGGCTCTCTTCGTCCGGGTACAGGACCCCCTCGGTGCCCTCGGGCAGGACCGGGCCGTCGTCGACGACCGCGGTCCAGGCCACCGGTATGGCGCTGCGCGGGTCGGGCCAGTCGAACAGGTCGAGGGTGACCTCGGCGCCGGTGCCGTCGGCGAGTTCGAGGTAGGCGTGTACTCCGGGCCGGTCCACCCGTCGATTCTGCGACGAGCGCCCGCGTCCCGCGCGCCGGCGTTCGATCAGGTCGAGGTGCCCTCGTCGGCGAGGACGGCTATGGCGGCCTTCTTGAGGGCGTCGCGGTCCTCGGCGCCGGCTGCGCCGGCTTCCTTGCGGGCGGCGATCAGTGCCCACATGGCGGTCGTCCGCGCGGCCCGGGCCCGTTCCAGGGCCTCGGTGTCGTCGGTGGCCGCGATGCGTAGGCATTCGAGGTGGGTGTGTTCGAACGCGAGCTGGTGGTCGAGCAGGGGACGCAGACGTTCGGGCAATGCTTCGGACATGCGTTCGATGGTATGTACGGCGCCCCGCTCGCTGCCGCGACGCCCCGGCGGGCCGGCTTGATTTCGCTCGGACGGATCACCCGGCGGGCACCGTCGGCATTGGTGAGGCGGGAGAGGACACGCCGACGGCGTGCCTTTTCGGCCGGCGAAACCGATAATCGAACATATGTACGGTGGCGACGATGACGATGGCGACGACTCCCCGGCGTGGGAGCGCCCGAGTCGTTTCGCCCGCGTCCTCGCCGAGCAGGGAGCCCCGGCGAAGCCGCAGGGCCGGGTCGGCGTTGCGCCGCCGGGGTGGCCGCCCGTGGTGCGGCCGCCGGGTGTCGAGGGCTGGGAGGCGACGGCTGTGACCTGGTTGTTCGACCTGTGCCCGCCCGGCTATCGGGACCACGCTCTGCTGCGCAGGTATCCGGTGGTGCTGGCGCGGATGGCGCGTCAGCATGTGTCGGCGGCGTTGGCGGCTGCGCGTCACGGGTACGGCACCGCCCGCGAGGAGCTGGGCCCGGTTGTGCCGGCCTCGGTGGTGGGGGCGGTGTTGCGGATGTACGAGGTCGAGGGTGCGCGTGCTTCGGCGACCGAGCGCGCGGTTCGCCTGGTGGAGGAGGCTTTGGGCGGGGAGCGGTGGGAGCCGCGTCTGTGATGCCGAACGCGGGACCGGCCGACGTGCTCGAGGCGCCTCGTCGAACGTGGTGCTGCCGGTCTGTGGGAGGAAGATCCGGGCCGAGCGACGACGGATCGGCGTTCGCGGTCGGGGTGGTCGGCGCCGGCGTCGCGCAACCGGCGCCGACCGTTCCCGCTTCCCGGTGGCCTCGGGGGATGGGCCCTCGGGTGTGGTGCGGGCCCGGCGACGGGGGGACGCCGGACCTTCACGGTCGGCACAACGAGCCACCCGGCCCCGGGTGACGGCACGTGCCGCCGACCCGACGGGCGCCTTGCCCCTTCCCGAGCACCGGTGCCACGCCCATCGGTTCCCGCCGGCGCCCCGACGGAGGGTCTCGTGTCGGGGCGGGCGGGTAATGTCCGCGGCCACCGGCGGCCTCTCCTCCCCGAGAGACGTTCGGTGGTTGTGGTCGGCCCGCCCTTCCCCACGCGGCACCCCCCTCGGGACGGCGGGCCGCCCCACGTTGCTGCGGCCCACGCGGGGGTGGGGCCGCGCGGCAACCGCCTGCCCACCCCCGGGTGGGTCCGCCACGGCCTGGACTACGGGCGCGGCTCGGCAGCGGGGAATGATCCCGGGGTGGCGCCGGTTGTGCTTCTCGTCGGTGAGGGTGTGCCCCCGGGCCCAACCATTGCCTCCGTGGAATACCGGTTCGGCTGGAGCCACGGTGTGCCTTCCGCCGTGAGGCGGCAACGCTCACCGACCTTCGACGTGTCGCGGCGCCACCCCGAACCTTCGGGGCGGCGCCGTTTCGCATGTCTTGCTATGGGCCGGGCGGGTCGTTGCGGTGGTGGTCCGGTTGGGTCAGCCCTGTTGGAGTTTGTAGAGCTCGTTGAAGAGGCCGCCGGCGTGGGCGAGTTCGTCGAAGGTGCCGGTCTCGACGATGCGTCCGGTGTTCATGACGATGATGCGGTCGGCGGTGCGGACGTTGGCGAGGCGGTGGGTGACGAAGACGGTGGTGCGGCCTGCGGCGAGGGCGCGCAGGCGGGTGAAGACGTGGTGTTCGGCGCGGGCGTCGAGGGCTGCGGTGGGCTCGTCCAGGACGAGGAGGGCGCCGTCGCGGTGGAAGGCGCGGGCGATGGCGATGCGTTGCCATTGGCCGCCGGAGAGGTCGTGTCCGCCCCACCAGGAACGGGCCAGGCTGGTGTCCAGGCCGTCGGGGAGGGCGGCCACAGCGGTGTCGGCGCCGGCGGCTTCGGCCGCCTCGTGGACGGCCCGGTCGCCGCGGGGTGCGGGTTGCCCCAGGTCGATGTTGTTGCGGGCGTTCATGGGCCATCGGGTGTAGTCCTGCGGTACGGACGCCACGTGTGCCCACAGCTGTTCGGGGTCGGTGTCGGCGGTGTTCACCCCGTCCCAGGTGACGGTGCCGGTGTCGGGGAGGTAGAGCCCGAGGAGGAGTTTGACCAGGGTGGTCTTGCCGCAGCCGTTCTCGCCGACCAGCGCGACGACCTCGCCTTGCCGCAGTTCCAGGGACAGGTCCGCGACGGCGGGGGTGTCACGCCCGGGGTAGGTGAAGGAGACCGCCTCGGCCCGCACGAGAGCGGGGCCCGCGGTAGGGAGGGCCGTGGTTCCTCGGGTGGTGCGCCATTGTTCGGCGTCGGCCAGGAACGTGCGCCAGTCGTCGACGTACAGGCCGGTGTGGAAGACCTTCGCGGCGGCCCGGACCATGCTGTCGACGGCCGCGGACGCGACGCGGATGCCGACCACGGCGGCGCCGGCGGCGGCGAGGGAGACGCGGCCGCTCGCGGCGAGCCACACCAGCGCCGCCCAGGTGGCGCCGGTCAGCAGTCCGGCGATCGCGTCGCCGGTCATCCGCACCCGCAGGGACGCCACGGCCAGGCGCACCGCCTGGTGTTCGAGGCGTTCGGCGACCTGCTCGTACTGGCCGATCAGGAACGGGCGCATCGTGGCGGTGCGGACCTCGGGGGCGGTGGTGCGGGCGGTGATGTAGGAGCGCAGGGTGTTGCGCAGTCGGGTGTCGGAGCGGGTGGCGTGCGCGGTCGTGTGGGTGATCCGCGCGGTGCGTATCGCCGCCCAACCGCGCGGGGCCGCGGCGAGCAGCAGCAGCGGCACCAGGGCCGGATGCAGCAATCCCAGCACGCCGGCGGTGGCGGTCAGGGTCAGGGCGGCGGCGGTGAGGTCGACGGTATCGGCGAGGAGGTTGCGCACGTTCGCCGCGCCGGTGTCGGCCGCGTCCAACGCGTCCTCGAAGCCGGGGCTCTCGTAGGCGATCGCCTCCACCGCGGTGGCGGCCTCGATGACGCGAACCTCGGCGACGCGGCCGAGCCTGGGCGCGAGCCGGGCCTGGACCGCGACCGCTCCCGACGTGAGCAGCGACCGGACGATCAACGCCGCGATCAGGGCGAGCAGACCGGGTGCCGTGTCGCGCAGTCGGTCGGTGGTGGGGGTGGTGGCGAGGAGGCCGGTAAGGGCACTGGTGGTGGCGGCGAGGCCGAAAGCCGCGCACAACGCCGCGCCGAGCTGACACGCGAGGAGGGTGACCAGCGCTCGGGGGTCCGCGGTCCAGGCGAGGCGGAAGGTGGTGGCGATCAGGCGGGGCAGGCGTGCGGCGAGATGTCTGCTGGTGAGGTCCGCCACGGCTTGGTCGTGGCGTCCGGTGACCAGTTGCATTTGTGGGGGAGCGGCGGACGGGTGCGCGGCGGCGCTGGAATCGGTCACGGGTTCATGGCAGCGGCCCGCCTCGGCGGGCCGCTACCGATTAACTCGAACGAGTGAAGACAAGGCGCCTAGTTCGATGCTTTTCGAGCCGGGGTGTGCAGGATCGGCAACCAGGGTCGTTCGTCCTCGGTGGTGATGCCCAACGCGCCGTCGGGGGTCAGGATCCAGGCGTGCGCGGCCCACGGCAGGGGGCGAGCGCCCAGGACCAGCGTGGTGCCGTGTCCGGTGAGTGCGCAGGCGAAGACCGTGCCCAGCGCGGTTTCCCAGCACGCGGTGCGCCGGTCGCAGTCCGCGCCCGCCGCGGTGACCGCCGCGTGCAGGGCGCGGGTGCGCGTGTGGCCGGCCTGGGGCAGGTGTCCGCACACCGAGGCGAGCCTCAGCCGCGCGCGCAGCGGCAGTCGCCGCGCGGCCAGGGCCAGGCGCAGCCCGATCCGGCCCGCGACCCGATCCGAGAACCCGGCCGGCTCCGCGGTGTCCGAGGGGGCGACCATCGGGACGCTCATCGGCGATTCCTTCTTACGCTCGGGGTGTTGGTCTCGCCGAGGAGGCCGCGGCGGGCGAGCGCGTCGACCAGGGCCCGCACGTCGCGCTCGACGACGTCGGCGGGTGCCCCGGTCGCGTCGCCGATCCGGGTGGCGATCACGGTGGTGTCGATGCCGGCGGCGAGGTGGGCCAGGACGCGCCCGGCGCTCGGGTTGAGGAACACCAGGTCGCCGGCCCTCATGTCGACGAGGGCGGCGCCGTGTTCGCACACCACGTGCGGCGCGGTCACGCGATGGGTGGTCACGACGGGTCCTCCCACCAGGTGCGCGGGTCGGTGTCGGCGCCGGTGGTCCACACCTCGAGGGCGATGGCCTGGTTCAACGCGGCCAGCGGCGCGCGGCCGTTCCCGTCCCCGGCGCTCTCCAGCGCCGCCACCGCCGCCCGGGTTTCGACGAGGCCCGAGCGCGCGAGCGCGCCGTCGTGGACCAGGGCCCGCAAGGCCGGCAGGTTGCGGCGGATGCCCAGCAGCATGGTCGGCGTGAACGTGCCCTTGCTGCGACGATCCAGCACGACATCGGGAACGAGGCCGCGCATCGCCACGCCGAGGACGGGCTTGAACACGTGCGGGTCGCGGCGCAGCCACCCCGGCGCGGACAAGGCCGCGTCCACGACCTGGTTGTCCAGGAACGGCGCGTGGACGCGCAGAGCGAACTCGCCGTGCAGGTCGCCGAGCGCCGCGACGGAGCGGCCCCCGGACCGTACGACCACGTCCTGCGCGCAACCGCCCGGCGAACCGCCCTCGCCGCTCTCGGCCTCGGCGCGCAGCAACTCGGCGACACCGGCCCGCCCGTCCGCGCTCAGCCACGCCGCGGCCGACGTCGGCCACGCCCACGCCAGACCCGGCGCGACGGGAGCCGCGCCGCGCTCGAGGTCGTGCGCCGCAGCGCGCAGGCCCTCGTCGCGGGCGGTCGCCGCGAGTCGGGTGACGGCGGCGACGATCGGGCCCGGGGCGGTCTTGGCCAGGCGCGCCCTCGCGACGATGTGTCGTCGCGCGTCGCGGGTACCGCGCGTGTGGAGGTAGTCGGCCCACCAGGCGGTGGGGGCATCCAGGACCTCGTCGCCGCCGACGCCGATCAGGTGGTCGGTGCAGCCGTGCTCGACGGCGGGGGCCAGGTAGGCGCGGTCCATGGCACGCATCGAGACGGAGAACGCCGGCCGGTCGGTCACCGGCAGCGGCAGGGCGCCGTCCAGGCCCGTGTAGTGGACGGTGCCGACGTCGCCGAGCGTGACGCGCAGGTCCAGGCTCGGGAAGCGGGCGGCGATCCCGCGGGCGCCGTCGAGGTCGGCGACGGAGGTGTGGGCGTCGTGGTAGAGACACCCGAGCACATCGGTGCCGTGTTCCTCGTCGGCGGCCAGGGCGCCGATCGTTCCCGAGTCCAGGCCTCCGGACACGTCCGCGCTCCACCGCCGGGCCGGCCCGGCATCCTCGCCCACGCGCCGGCGCACGGCCGTCGTCAGGGCCGGACGCAACAACGCGGCGGCCTCGGCGAGCGACAGGTCCCCGCGAGGACCCCGCACATCGCGCTCCGCCCACGACCCGTCGTCGTCCAAGACCAACGCCCACCCGGGCCGCACCTGGCGGACCCCTGCGAAACCCGGCCGGCCCGGGCTGTCCACGCCGCCGACGCTCATTTCCGCCACCAGCGCCGTCCAGTCCACCGCCGCACCCGTCAGGGCCGCCAGCGGCGTCATCCGCGACGCCCACACCACGCCACGCGGGGTGTCGGCGACGTACACGGGCCGGACACCGGCGAGGTCCCCGTACACCCACCTCTCGCGCCCGCGACGCGCCAACACCCACATCGACCCGGACAACCCCATCGATGCCCGCACGTCCTCGCGCCCGAAGGCCCTTGCCGCGCAGCCCAGTTCGTGTTCGTCGGCGGTGCACTCGCCCACGACGACCATCCGCACCCCGTCCCGCTCGACCGATCGCCATCGCGCCCCGATCGACCACGCGTCCCATCCCGCTCCCAGGTGCGCGCCGCCGACCGGCCGCCGCGCGCCTGGTCCACCCGTGATCCACTCCACCGCGTTCTCCCGCTCCCTGGTGAGTCGTACTCGACGAAGCGGGGCCCGCACCGTTGTCGATGCGGGCCCCGCGTAACCCCCTGCCGGTGGCGAGAGGTCAGATGCTCTTGTCGCCCTCGAAGTACTTCTCCTTGTCGGAGTCGTTCTCGTTCTTGCTGCCCAGGACGACGGTGTCGGCCGACTCGGTCCAGAAGACCGGCGTCTGGTAGGTGTCGTCGATCATGGCGATTCCCCTTTGCTGGAACGCTTCCCGCGGCTCCCGCAGCCGCGGGTCCGGTGGTTGCCGGCGACACCAGTCCACCGCTCGGACCCGCGTCCGGTGGAGGTCAAACCGGTGGACACTGTGCGGACAAAGCGCGGACATTCCCCGACGCGAGCGCGCAAGCGATGCCGGGGAGTCGGTGTCGCGTTCTACGGTGGGAACTCGGGTCGCCGCAGTTGTTCCCGGGGGTACCTGATGGGCAGCACCACCGTCGCCGACCGCAGGCCGAACACCTGCCTGCGCGAGCGGGCCCGGGCACGCGGATGGGCCTCGGCCAGAGACCTCGCCGAGCACCTGGACCAACAGGCCCAACGCCTGGGCATGAACGTCGTCTTCGACGAACGCACCGTGCGGCGCTGGCTCTCGGGACACAGCCGCTGGCCGCAGCGCGTCCACCGCGACGCTCTGGAGAAGATCTTCGGACTCGCCACCGACCAACTCGGATTCGTCGCACCCACCGACCCCACACGGCAACCGGACGCCGACACCGACCCGAGGGAGGCGGAAAGGTTTGCCTCGGCGCCGGACGGCGCGGATATCGTGGCCGCATTGGCGGCCTTGGGAGGCGCGGACATGGAACGCCGGGAATTCCTGACCGCGACCGGCACGGTCCTGGGCCTGCTCTCTCTGCCGGGCAACCCCGCACACGGTACGCCGGCCGCACCCGCGACGCTCGCCCGCACCGGCACCGTCCGCGTCGGCAGCACCGAGGTCGACGCGGTCCGCACCATGACCACCGCGTTCGGCGACGCCGCCGCGGAGTTGGGAGGCGGCCACGCCCGCACCCTCGCGGTGCGCTACCTCACCGACCGGGCGACCCCCTGGCTGCGCGGCACCTACACCGACGCCACCGGCCGCGAACTCCACACAGCCGTCGGCGAACTCGCCCACCTCATCGCGTGGATGACACAGGACGAAGGCAAGACCGGCCCCGCCCAGCGCTACTACGCCCACGCGTACCGACTCGCCGACCTGGGACGAGATCGCGAACTCGCCGCCACCGCCCTGCGCGGCATGGCTGTCCAGGCCATCGACGCCGGCCACCGCGCCACCGCCGTACGCCTGGCCGAGGAATGCGTCCACCAAGCCCGAGACCTCGACGACCCCCGCGCCCACGCCTACTACCGGGCCACCCTCGCCCAGGCCGCAGCCCTCGACCAGGACCACGCCACCGCGACCCGCCTGCTGACGTCCTCACAGACCTGCATCGAACGCGCCCCCACCACGATCTCGGGGACCTCCTGGGCCAGCCACTACAGCATCGGCCGCTGGGCCCACGAGACCGGCATGATCCTCGCCCGCCTCGGCGAACTCGACGAAGCCCGCACCCACCTCCACCACGCCCTCGACATCCACGGCCTCGACCGCAAACGCACCCGCGCCATCGTCCTGGCCGACCTGGGCGAAGTACACCTGCGCAGCGGCGACACCGAAGGCGCCATCGCCACCTGGAACGAATTCGTCACCTGCGCCGACGGCCTCCAATCCCTCAAGGTCGACACCGCCGCCCAGGACATGCGCGCCCGCCTCCACCGCCTGCGCCGCGACGGCGTCCCCGGCGCCGACGACCTCGAACAACGAGCCCGCACGACCTGGACACCGCTCGGCGCGCGATAGGCGCCCTGGCGCGTTACCCGCCGCTGTGACCTGCGCGGGTAACGAATCCGTTACCCGTCGACAGGTGCCTGGGTACCGCCCCCGGGATCGAGACGTCACGAGGTGCCGGGCCACTTGGTTGGGAAGGCGCGCAACTCCCGCCGTTGCCGGTCTTCGTCGGCGATGACGTCGGCGAGGATCCCGTGTCGCTGGGGGCGCCGACCCGAGAAGAGACGGCGAACGAGGGCATCGTGAGGGGAGCTTCGCGGTCAGCGGTGGCTCAGCCCTCGAGCCACGCCCCTCCGGGTGTGTTGCGGTGGCCGCGCCACGCCGGGAGGCTGTAGCGGTTGACCAGGGTCCACGCGGTGCGGGTTGCGTCCTCCACCCAGGCGTGGCCGGCCGCCGGGATGGCGTGGACACCCCGAAGGTTCTTGGTGATCTGTTCCTCGGTGATGTGGTCGTTGCCGCGGCCGAGGTACTTGAGGATGTACACCGCGAGGTAGTCCACGTCGCGTGCGTGGCCTTGCCCGGCGAGGATCAGCCGGAGCCGATAGCCGATCTTCTCGTCCACCTCGCCCCAGAAACTCTGCGTTCCCGGGGGCGGGAGCATGTCGATCAAATCGACCAGGTGAGCAAGGTCGGCATCGTCGGCCAGGGTGATGGTTCCACGCATGAAGTCCCCTCCGTCGTCGGCGGCCTGCGCCGCCGGACCCGGCGCCCAGTCTCGTACCGCCGCCGCCCCTTTGGAGGCGAAACGGCAAAGGCCCCTCGACCGCCCGAGACCGCAGCTGCCGACCTCCCGGCACGGGTAGGAAACGGGAATGGTCGAGCCGCAGCCCGGCACGCGCGCCCGATCGTCCCGTGAACGGCCGGCTCTCCCCCACACCCCCATGTCGGGGGCGAGTCGCGCCCCACAGTGTGCGGCGGTCGAACTCACGAGGTGCCGGGCCACTCGGTCAGTAAGGCGCGCAACTCCCGCCGTTGCCGGTCTTCGTCGGCGATCACGTCGGCGAGGATGTCGCGGGGTTCGACGGCGGCCAGGACCAGGCGGCGCAGCTCTGCCGGCTCGAGGCTTCGACTTCCCATTGGGGGGGTGGTCGACGTCGAAGCCGTGTCGGGTGGCAAACGCGGGCCATCGCGGGTCGCCGCGTTTGCCTTCGGTGGCGGGCAGTTCGTACGCCCTCCTTTGTTCGTTCACCGGGCGTCGGCGTCACGAGGTGGGCGCGGTCCGGGCCTTCCTTCCCCGAGGACCCGAAACCGCGCCCGGGGTGTACCTGCCCGCAAGCCGACGGTTCACGGGTCACCCGTCCGGGTGGCCCCTCGTCCCGGGCCCGCCCAGGCCCACTCGTGATCGGCAGGCGATTCACGACGAGCACCGTCCCCGACGTCGACAACCCGAGCGACGTGAATGCCCGCGCCGTCGCGCTCTTCGGCCGTCACGAGGACGGCACCATCGCCTGGCCGTACGGGATCGCCGACCCGCCCCGACGCAACCACCGCACCCGCGACGACGCCGACGCCGCGTTCGAGGCGGCGCTGCGCGGGCGCCGTGACGCCCAACGGATCCTCGTCGCGTGGGCCCGGCGCCACGGGCGGCGCCCGGAGGACCTGGGCTGTTGCCCGCAGTGGCTGCGCCGGCGGGGCAGCGCCGGATGCCCGTACGGTGAGTGTGACCGGTGGCGTTGGACGGACCACGTCACCACCTGGTCCCTGGACGGGCAACCGGTCGCGTTGACGGCGGCGCCGTACGGGATGGACGAGGACGAACGCGCCGAACTCGAGGAATGGGTCGAGGAGTACCCGGACCTGGCAGTGGCCTACGGCACCGGCTGGTACGGCGCCGACACCACCCAGGTCCTCCTGTGGCGCCGGGACCGCATCCGCACCCTCGCCTGCGCCTGACCCGACCCGGCCCCGTTCTGCTGCTCGGGTAACGCCCGGACCCACCACCGACCTGCGCGGGTAACGGATTCGTTACCCGTCGACAGGGCCTCGGGTAACACCCGCTGGGGCGCTGGCGATCTACGTCCGGTCGCCCCGGGCGCCGTTCGGTTCCGTCGCCGCCGTCCCTGCAAGGTCGCCGATCGCGTCGGTGACCGCGCGGAGCACGACGCGGTCGCGGTCCTCCGCCGCGTACAGCGCGTTCCATCCGTCGACGTCGTCGATCAGGGCCTCGATCGCGTCTTCGAGCCGGCGGCGCAGCAGGCTCGGGTCGAGGGCCTCGACCGCGACCACGAGGTGTGGGTGCCACACGGCTGGGCTGTCGTCGATCAAGTCGTGCGCCGGACCACCGCCACGGCGAGAAGCCGGGCACGCCCATTACCACCCGGCCATGCAACCTCCGCACACCTTCGGCGCACCTTCGATGCACCCGCGCACGTGGCGCCGTTCACCGCGGCTGCGTCGGCCGTCGTCGGTCGCGCCCTACCACGCGGCCGTGCCACCTCCGTGCCACCTTCGCGCCAGGTGCGTGCACTCTCGATGCACCTTCGGCGCAGAACCGCGTTCCCCGGGGCGCGGCGTGCCCGGCACCGGCGCCCGCGCGGGATCCGACGGCGCGCCCAGTGATGAGAGGTCGCCGTTCCCGCGCCTCGTGCGGAATGGGTCTTGCGGTGGCGGGGATGGGTGGTGCCTACTGGAAGTCGTCCGCGTTCGGGGTGTGTTGCCGATCGCGGGTGTGATCCGCCGGTGTTCGCCGCATGCGGGTCGCTCCTGGTTCCCTTCGGAGCCGCCGTCGGGCCTTGCCCGAGTCTGCGCCGTGCCCCCGGTTTCCCGCCGCCGGCGATTGCTCGCCCACGTCCGGCCGTTGCGTCCGATTGGTTCCGGTTTCGTCCTCGGACGTGCCCCCGGCAACTCGGGCGGCAATCCGGGCGGCAACTCCGGCGGACGCTCTCATCGTCCGGGGTTCTCGTCACGTTTGCGCAGGTCACGAGGCCTGTATGCAGGCAAGTGGTGTCCCGGACTGTTTGTAGAGAAGTGTTCTCTCTCCAATCCTTGCGGCGGCCGCGCGGATTGATGTCCAGACCCTCGTTGCCACGGTCGGCCGTCTTCTTCTCACGACCTGCTCCTCCCGGTTGTTTCGGTCCGACCCTCCCCTGCCGTTCCGGCCCGGCCCGGCCCGGCCCGGCCCGGCCCTCGGACCTGCCGGGCCCGGCCATGCCAGCCCCGCTCGCCTCGCCCGGCTCGACGCCCCACCCTGCCCCGCCCTTCCGCGCCGGCCGCCGCGCCCGGCCGGCGCCGCCTCGTTCCCCCACCGAGAAGAAGAGGAGTTCGCGATGTCCGCCGACGAAATCGCGTTGTCCCGCATCCAAAACCTCAAGGCCCGGTTGACCGAGCGGGACCGCCTGATCCTGCGCACCCTGGCCACCCATCGCCTGCTGACCACCCACCAGATCGCCGAACTCGCCTTCGACAGCCCGGTCACCGCCCGCCACCGCATGCAGGACCTGGAGGCCATGCAGGCCGTCGACCGCTTCCGCCCCCGCGCGGACCGCGGCTCACACCCCTCGCACTTCGTCCTGTCCCCGGCCGGCGCCGCGGTGGTGGCCGTCGACGCGGAACAGGAGACGAAGCCGGCGATCCGCCGCGCCCGCCGCGACCGCGAACTCGGCCTCAAATCCCCCCACCGACTCCGACACCTCCTCGGCGTCAACGGCTTCCACACCGCCCTGGCAGCCCACGCCCGCACCCACCCCGACACCGCCGTCAAACTCTGGCGCAGCGAACGCGAACTGCCCCAGATCGGCACCTACTCCCACCGCCCACGCCCCGACGCCGTCCTGACCTGGCAGGAGGGAACCGCACAATCCACCCTCGCCCTCGAATACGACACCGGCACCGAACGCCTGGCTCGCCTCGCCGAAAAGGTCGACCGCTACGCCACCCTCTTCGCCCGCGCCCGGCACGGCGTCGACGGCTACGAATTCGACGACCTGTTCCACCCCCACGACCCCAACGACCCCCTCAGACCCCGCGAGCCCCGCGACCCGCACGACCCCGTCGTGCTGTTCGTCTTCACCACCACCCGCCGCGCGACCGAGGCCCGCACCGCGCTGCGCCGCACCCCGACCACCGCCCCGACCGCCACGGGCGTGTGGACACCGGGCACCTCCCCGGCCGAAGCCCTGTGGCTGCCCCTGAACGCGCAACCGCCCCGCATGCGCCTGGCCCAACTGGTCGCGGCCGCGTCCACGTCGGCCGCGCCCGGGCGAATGCAGTCCGCCGCGCCACCGGCGGCGGATGTCCGGTCCCGGGACGACGAGGTCGAACCCTGGTAGATCCGCGCCCGCACCATCACACGGACGCGCACCGCACCGGCGCACTGCATGGGGCGATGGCGTACGCACCGCATAGATGGACCGCACCGCACCGCACCGCATCTCTTCGCGTCGCGCCGCACGTGCGCGCGTGGTGCGGTGCGGCGCACTCGAGCGCGTTCGGGACGTGCGGCGCGATGCGGTGCGCTTTCGATGCGGACGATTGGGACAACAGGGGTTGGTCAAGGGGGCAACCGCCGCAAACCATCCTGGTCAAGGCGAAATGGGATGTAACAGTCACCCCTTGTCCGGGCGCTTCGGTGTTTCGCCGAGGCTGTGTCGATGCTGGTCACAGCGTCGTACAGGCGAAGGACAAGGGGGTGCTCGCCATCCTTCCGGCACGTATCCGCTCGTTCCGGGAGGCCCCGATGTCCACCGACCCCGTCACCCGCACCACCGCATCCACCGACCTCTGGGACGCATACGCAGCCGCGACCTCGGCCCCGCCTCCTCGGCCGACCGCCCCCGCGGCCGCGCCACCGGCCACCTCCACAGCATCCCTTGTGTCCACGGTGGGCGTCACCGTGGCACAAGGCGTGCTCCTGAGTCTGGCATCGATACGGGTGGCCACCACCGCGCAGTTGCACCGGTTCGTCAACCCGCACGCCGCGTCCGCCGACGTCGTGCGCCGCGAGGCGTCCGCCCTGCGCGAGCGGGGCCTGGTCGATCGGGTCCGGGTCGGGAACTCCATGGTCTGGCACCTGACATCCGCCGGCCGCACCGCGGTGGACGACTCCGGCATGACACCGCCCCGCCCCCACGCGGCGACCGGCCGTAAGGCGTTGGACAGCGCCCTGGTGGACCACGCCCTGGCCGTCACCGCGACCGCGGCAGCGTGCGTGCGCCACGGCCTGGGCCCGGTCACCGACTGGCAGGTCGAGATCGCCCACCCCTTCGACAAACACAACCCCATCGCCGACGCCGTCGTCACCACGAACACCAGCGGCCACCTCGTCGAGATCGACCGCAACACCGAGTCCGTCCCCGTGCTGACGAGAAAGCTCCGGGACTGGACCCGCTGGGCCGCGCACCGCGTCCACGTCGGCCCCCGCCACCTCATCGGCTCCACCCGACCCGCCTGGGACGCCCGCTACACCACCCGCCCCGACCTGTGGCTCGTCCTGGACAACCGACCCCCCGGGGACCTGCCCGCCATCGCCGCCGAACTGCGCCGGGAACTCTTCAACGCCCGCGCGGTCCACGACAGCCTGCCCATCCGCGTCACCCACCTCCAGCCCCTGATCGCCCACGGTCCCCGTGCCCGGATCTGGGTGCGGATCTGGTGACCCCGGGCCGCTGCCGGGGCCGGGACAAGGGGTGGTTGTCGAGGTGCGTACCGGGGTGCGGGCGACCATGCGCGCCACGGTGCGCACCCCCGACCCGACGCAAAGACGAAAACGGCAGGTCACACCCCTTGTCCGACTCGTCTTCGGAAGCCGACAACTCTTCCCTGCCCTGGGGGAAGAGTTGCCTTCCTTCCCTTCACCCACCGTTCCGGCAGGGCGCCGAGCCGCGGCCCGGTCTTCGCACGCCACCGATACGTCGAAATCCTCGGACGGGGCGAGCAAGGCCGCGACGCGGGCCCGGTCCTTCGCCTGAGGACCCGGTTGGCGATCGCGTTGTTGCTCGACCTGCAGGTATCGGCGGAGCGTCGACGCGGAGGCTCCTTCCTCCTGGCACCATGCGGCGATCAGGAGGGCGGCCGAGTTCATGGTGTCCGCCGCGTCGGTGGCCAGGTACATCGTCATTCGTCTCGCGTCGTGGCCGACGTTCGGCTCGCTGTAGCGAAGCACGTCCCGGATGTGGGAGATCGCCTCGGCGGCGAGTTGCAGAACCGCCCGGCGCATCGCTTCGGGCATCGGGGTGGAACCCATGTCCCACAGGCAAATGCGCGGCGAAGGCCAGGCCCGTGTGCGTGCACCCGCGGCCTCGGCGACCATCACGCCCGGCTTTGCCGTGTGTTCCCCGTCGCCGACCAGGAGCGTGGTTTCCTCGACGAGGTCCCCTCGCCGGGCGGCGGGTGGCGTCAGGCGGTCCAGTCGGGGTCGTGGGCGTTGATGCCGGCGAGCCATGCGGTCAGTGCCGCGCGGTCGGCCGCGTCCAGCGTCACCAGCAGGGCCGCGAGCGACTGCCGGTACACGGCGTCCCTGGCGGGCGTCCCGGGTGGGACGGTGGTCGTCTCCAGGCCGCGCAGAAGGACGTCGGGGTCGGGGCGCTCGTCGACGGGAGTGTCGCGCCAGGCACGACGTCCGAGGGCGCCCCACGCGGCGAAGGCCAGGCCCGTGCGTACCCGGAGCACCTCGGCGCGGATCTCGGCGACGTACTTGCGCAGTTCGCCCGTGCCGTCGATCGCCCGCGCCCGTTCGATCCAGGTCTCGTCGGTCATGAAAGGGGCTTTCCTTGCCGGTTGTTCAGCCGAGCATGCGGGTGGTGTCGGTGGTGCGGTGTTCGAGCATGGTGGCCTCCCAGGGTTCGAAGTCGACCGGGCGGCGTGCTTGGCGGGGGTCGGGTGGGTCGGTGGGTCGGGTCAGGGCCGCCGCGGCGCACAGTGCGGTGAGGGTGCCGGCGCCCAGGGCGATCGGGCCCCACGCCTGGAACGGAGCGCCGGCGTCGGCGACCAGGCGGGGTGCGAGCGCGGTGGCGATGGTCGCGCACCCGGCCACCAGGGTGGCCAGGTGTGTGCCGCGGACGGCGCGCACGGTGGTGATCCCGGCGAGGAACAGGCACACCAGACCGACCAGGGCGAACCCTCCCGCGGCGTACGGGGGTGTGCGCAGGCTCGCTGGAATCGCGCTGCCCAGTGCCAGTGCGGATACCGCCAGGCCGAGTGCGGTGACCCAGCGCAGACCCGCCCCCGACCCCGTGCCCGTGCCTGCGGCCGTCGACGGCCCCCGTTCCGGAGGCGCCTGGGCGGTGGACGCCGACGGCACGGACGGCCACGCGCCGGCGTCCCCGCTCGGGCGGTGTGGGTCGTCTTCCTCGGCGGGGCGTCGGCCCAGTCGGGCGTGGGTGGGGTTGCCGAGCAGGTCGGCCAGGAGCACGAGGTCGCTGACCGGTCGGGTCGTCGCGGCCTGGCGCAGGGCATCTTCGGCGGCCATGCCGGAGCAGTCGCCCAGGATGGCGATCATCCGGGCGACGTCGGGGATGGAGCGGTGGGTGGTCGCCAGGCGCAGCAGCGTTTCCGCCGCATCGCCCGGGAGGCCGGGCGTCGTGTCGTGGAAGGGCTCCCGGGCCGCGTCGTCCGGGTCGTGCGGGGTCGGGTGCTCGAAGGAATCGGGCTGCGGCGGCATGGGCGCGGGGTCCGACCACGAGGGCGCTTGGTCGCCGGGGCGATGTGGCGGCGAGGCGGGTCGTGGGGGCGCGCCGGGCGGGGGCGACCAGGTCTCGAAACGGGGGGCGGGCGGGGGCGGTTGGGGGTCGGACGGGAAGGTCACGGGTTCTCCCTGCACGTGGGAACACGACCCGGACCGCGCCCGTGGGCACGCTTCCCGGTCGCCGGTCGAGGGCGCGTACCCGCCCGTGCAACCGTTCAGTCGCATTGGGTGACCGCCGCTATTCGTTCACGAAGGAACGGGACGCCGCTCGAGATCCCCGACGCCTCCCGACACGTGCGGCTGGGGCTTTCGGGTTTTCGCCTCGGTGCCCGCCTACCGCGCGGGGGGTCGAACGGGTCGTTCGGCGACGTGCCCGCCCTGCCCGGCGGGGGCGGGGTTGCGCAACAGTTCCGCCAATTGCACGAGTTCGCTCACGGGTCGGGTCATCGCCGCCTCGCGCAGCACGTCGTCCGCGGCGCTCCCCGGGCTGTTCCTCAGGATCGCGATCAGGCGGGCGAGGTCGCCGATCGGGCGATGTGCCGCCGTCAGACGCAGCAGCGTCTGCGCCGCGTCGTCCGGGGGCTCTGGCGTGATGGCCTCGGATGGTTCCTCGACCGGGTTGCCCGAAGCGACCGACGTCGGCGACGCCGGCGACGCCGGTGCGGTCGGTGTGGGGCGGGCCGGGTCGGAGTGTGTCGTGGGTGTCGGTGCGGCGGGTCGGGAAAAGGCCGGGGCCGTGCGCGCCGTGCGTGAGGAGTGTCGCGGGGGGAGGGTGGGGGAGCCGGGTGGGGTTGCCTGTGTCCCGAATTGCGTGGCGGGTGGGGTGGGTTCGCGACGCGCCGAGGTCGTCGTGGGTCGCGGTTCGGGTGCGTGTGTCATGGCGTTCTCCCTGCGCGTGGGAACGGGGCCGGGGCGCGCCCGTGCCGCGCGCCCCGGTCGGGGGACGAGAGTGTGTACCCGCCTCGACGGCCGCTCAGTCGCGGTGGGTTGGCCCGGTGCGCGCGACGTCGGTGGTGTGTGGGGCGGCCCCGCGCCCACCGCCGTTTCGTATGCGGGGCGGACCGGGAGGCACTCCTCCGGGACTTCCCGGCCGCCGTGTTCGGAGCATGCCCGCCCGGGCCCGGACCATGGTCCCTCGACCGGGTGAACCCGCCTGCGGGCCACCGTCCGGGTCGTCCGAGTGCGGCGGTGTATCGCGGGGTGGCGGTGTCACGGACGCGGCGCGTGGATGGTGCGGGCGCAACCGGCAGGGGGGTGCCGGGCCCGGGCCAGCTGAGCGAGGGGCTGCGGCTGCGTCGGGCTGCGGGATGTCATCCGCGTTCGGCCCGGGGCGGAGGGAGGTGCGTCCGGTCGGACCGGGCGCGGTCCACCGATACCTCCTGCGGTGACCGCCGTCGCGCACGTGACGTTGCCCCGTTCGGTCCCCGAATTCGATCGGCCTGTGCGGTGTCACCGGTTGTGGGTGGCGACGGCCGAGTGCCCGCCGCGGTCACGATCAGGGCGGGCACCGCAGCCCGGATCCCACGGGGTGTGGTCGGGATCCGTTTCGGCGCGCCGGCGGTTCGCGCTGTTGCGAATGCCACGACGTCCTTCCTCCATACGCGGGCGAGGCCCGGCGCGCGTCCGTGCCGGCCCGGTCACTGTGCTCGCGGGGCCTACCCCCGTGTCCCGGCCAGGGTTCTTCGACCGGGCGAACCCGCCCGTTCCCGTTCGTCCTTCCTCGTGGCGGGTCCAGGTGCCGTCGCCTCGGCCGGTGGTCGTGAGGGCAGAACACGCCGAGACCCCTGCGGGACGTGTGTGCGGGGTCTCGGTGCGACGCAAAGGAATATCCCGTCGGCGTGTCCTCGGGCGGGTCAGCGGTGGGTGCCGGCGAGGAGTTCGACCGACACCTCTTCGCGGACCGCGACGCGAGAGGGGTCGGTTACTGTGAGTCGTGGTGCTCCGGCCCTCGGAAGATGGGGCCGGAGCGCCTTCTTCCACCGCGGACGTCCCACATCGGCTGCGGCTTCGTTCCGGACCGGCGGGGTCCGCCGTGGCCGGTGCCGTGCCGCCCGACGTCGGCTGTTTCGGTCGAGGCCCCGGTTTCAGGTGGTGGCGAGCATGCCGGTGCGCAGGGTGGTGAAGGCTCGGGTGAGGAGTCGGGAGACGTGCATCTGGGAGAGGCCGAGGATGGTGCCGATCTCGGCTTGGGTGAGGTCGTCCCAGAAGCGGAGTTTGAGGATGTGGCGGTCGCGGTCGTCGAGTTCGGCGATCAGTGGACGCAACGCCTCGCGGTCGAGGACGAGTTCGAGTGCGGGGTCGGGTTCCCCGCGCAGGTCGTGTCCGGTGGCGGCGGTGGGGTCGTTGCCGCCGGGGCCGGGGGGTGCGTCGAGGGAGTCGGCGCGCAGGGCGGCGCCCAGGTCCAGGCCCAGGCGTACGCGGTCGTGGTCCTCGCCGAGGTCGGTGGCGAGTTCGGCGGTGGTGGGTTCGCGGCCGAGCCGGCCCGCCAGGTCCTCGCGGGCTCGTACCAGGCGCAGGTAGAGCTCCTGTTCGCCGCGGCGGGCGTGGACGGCCCAGGTGTGGTCGCGGAAGTAGCGTTTCAACTCGCCCGCGATGGTGGGGATCGCGTAGGACAGGAAGTTCGCGCCGTGGTCGGGGCGGTAGCGGTCCACGGCTTTGATCAGGCCGATCGCGGCGACTTGGCGCAGGTCTTCGCGCAGGTCGGCGCGGTGGGTGTAGCGGTTGCAGGCGTGGGAGACGAGGTTGAGGTTGTCCTCGACGATCTCGTTGCGCAGCGCGGCGTGCGCGCGGGTGCCCGCCTCCAGGGTGGCGAGGCGGACGAGGTTGCGGTCGGTGACGGCACGCAGGCCGCCCGAGGCGTCGGTGCTGCTCGGGGTGGGGGTCATCGCGGGCTCGGCCTCCGAACGGGTGCGCGGCGGACGCCGGGGGACCGTCGGGAAAGGGGCGAGGGCCCGGGGCGGGGCCGTTCGTCCGATGCCTTCCACCCCGCGGCCCGTCCACACCCGTCGGGTGGGACGCATCCGCGCGCACGCGGCCGACGAGAGCGCGGGCCGTACACGACGCCACCTCTTCGGGCATGCCGTCGGGTCACACTCCGTCGACCCTGGACACAGGGACGATCCAAGAGAAACATGCGCAAACCGGATCTTCCCGGTGGCACGACGGACGAACGGACGGGGCCGGACGTGGATGCGGCCGTTCGGGTGACCGGCACCGACCCGGAGGTGCCCTCCCCACCCGGTCGCGCCGTGTCCGGCGCCGGCGAACGCACACCCGGGTCCGTGTCGCCGCCTCGGACGTCACCCGATCGGGCTCGTGCGGGCCGCCGCGGCCGGGGCAGTCGCCAGGTGCGGTCCTCTCTCCCAGGCTCCGGGAGGATCGCGGTGGTGGGTGGGCGTCTCCTTCCGACCGAGGGGGAGGAGGCGCCCGGGCCCGGCGGCACTCACTCACTCACTCACTCACTGCGGCCGCCGGGCAATCAGTCGAAGAGCACGGGGCATCGCGCCGTCGGAGCACCGCACCCACCCGGCCCTCGTGCGCGGCCCCCAACTCCCGTGCCCGCCATCCCTGCTGGTCGCCTGTCCCGGGCATCGGCGGCGCCGCGAAGCCGAGGACGTCGCACACTTCGCGGCGTTCTACGACTGAACCGTCGGAGCCGGCTCGAGGGCCTACACCCAACCCAGGGGTGACGAAGGGGGCACCGGAGACGATTCGACGTTACGGCGGATCACCTCCCCTCGGCGCGCCCCCAAGGGCCGTTGATCACACGCAGGTTGATGAAGTCGCGCAGGAGCGTGGGGTCGCGGTCGGTCACGAACCGGACGAGGAACCGCTCCTCGACGGCGGCGTCGTCTTGGCGACTCCGCTCGGGGCGCACGGCGCCCGATCCTGATTGCCGCGGACAACGGCTCGACGGCCGCAGGCGGGAACATCTACGCCGACCTCGGACTCACCCGGGCAGAACGCATCCACCTGCCGACGAGTGGACGAACAGCCCGCGGCCGGGCGGACCTCGGTCTGAAGGGGGCAGCCTCGGTGCTGGGCCTGGGCGATGGGTTTCGCGGTGGGGTGTCCCGGGCGTAGTCCGAGCAGGAACGCGTGGCGGCGGGCGGCGCCGATGGCCGCGGTGCCGGCGTCGTCCAGGACGGTGTCGGAGAGGTCGAAGTCGACGTCGACGACGTGGTCGGGCAGCGCGTTGATGCTTCTCAGGAGGGCTTGGCGCACGCCGTGGGCGGCCGTCGCGTCCACCACTGGGGGGAGTGTCACCAGTGCCCGGCCGTCGTTCACGCGCACACGGACTTCGCCGTCGTCGACCATTGTCTTCCTCTCTCCGTGGGGATCGGCATCGCTCCGACGTCGTGGTGTCGGTCGAGGATGAATGCCGTGATGTGCCCGGTCGGTCGTCGGCGTGTTCCCCCGCGGCCGCCCCGTGCGGGAACACGCCGACGTTCGGATTCCGGGGTCAGCCGCCCAGCCGTGCGCGCAGGAGTGCCTTGGCCTGTTCGGCGCCCTTGCGGCTCTCGCCCTGGGCGCGTCGGAAGAATTCGGCGAGCTCGTTGTCACCGTCGCGTTCCGCGTCCCGGATGTAGGTCTGCAGGCGTAGGGCATTGCTCAGGCATGCCTCGGTGAACCAGATGATGTTGTAGTCCTTGTCCTTGGTCCCGGTGATGTCGCCGGTCTCGCTCATCGGTGCCTCCGCTGGTGGGTTGTCGGTCGGGTGTCGGGTTCCGCTACCCGGACCGTGCCGTGGCGAACCGGGGGGTGTGGAGCAGGGGTGGCGGGGCAGGCGTGCGCAGAGTTATTGCGCGGACGAGTCCTGGGTGGCGGTCGGTGGTTCGCCGTCTGCCGCGGGGGTCGTCGATATCCGAGGAGGGTTTCCGTGAGTACCGCCGACAACGTGTGGGGTCACCGTCCCGAGTCCGGCTACACCGCGGGTACGAGCCTGGCCGGCTACAAGGTCGACGCCACCGACGGCCACATCGGCAAGGTCGACAAGCACAACGACGACGTCGACGCGTCCTACCTGGTGGTCGACACCGGTGTGTGGATCTTCGGCAAGCACGTCCTGCTCCCCGCGGGCACGATCGCGAGCATCGACACCGAGAACAAGGTCGTCCACGTCTCGCGCACCAAGGAGGAGATCAAGAACTCGCCCGAGTTCGACAAGGACAAGCACCTCGACGACCACGACCACCGCAGCCGCACCGGCGACTACTACGGCAACACGACACCGGGCACCCCGGGCACCGGCCCCGCCGGCACGCCGTAGCCGGTGAGCGGATCCGCTGCCGCCCGCCGCCTGCGAGCGTGCCGAGACGCCGTCGCCCCGACCGCGCGCCTATTCGTGCCCGGTCCGCCACCGCGCTGCCGGCACACGCCCATCACACACGAACGCGCACGCCGGCATCCGTGCCGACGCCGCACGAACCGAGAGGCCGGGTGAATCCCATGGCAGGCAAGTTCGAGGTGTACACCGACAAGAACGGCAAGTTCAGGTTCCGGCTCAAGGCCGGCAACGGCGAGATCGTCGCCACCGGCGAGGCCTACGAGACCAAGGCCGCCTGCCTCAAGGGCGTCGAATCGGTGAGGACCAACGCGGCCGACGCCAAGGTCGAGACCCTCGACTCGTGACCCCCGCAGGGGCCGCCGCGCCCGGCGAGCGCGGCGGCCCCGGGTCCGGCCGTCGGCAGGGCCCGGCGCGCAGCCGACTGCGCGTTCCCCACGCGGGGCCCGCCGGTTCGAATCGGCGGTGCTTCACCGACATCATCACGGGTGGGAGCCCGGACATGACGATTCCGCCACGCAACCCGCCCACAGCGGCCCGGAGTTGGACCCCGACACGCGGCCCCGGTGTCCTGGGCCGGCTCCGCGCTGCGGTCCACGACGCCCGGGGTTGGCCCCCGGACCGCGCGGACGATGTCGTCCAGATCGTCTCGGAACTCGTCGGCAACGCTCTTCGCCACACCCGTGGCGAGGCCAAGTTGAACCTGAGTCCCACCCTCGACGGAGTCGAGATCGCGGTGGGCGATCACGCTCGCGATCGCCTCGTCCTCCAACGCCCCGCGAACGGCGACGGCGGATACGGCCTGCGTCTGCTCGACATGCTCACCACCACGTGGACCGTCGAACAACACGGCGCGGGCAAACACATCCTCGCCCGCATCCGACGCTGAGGCCGTGCGAGACACAGCCCCAGGATCGAGTGCGACGATATGGACGACCCCGACGAGCAAGGCGGCGATCCGATGAACGTGGCCGAACCCGACCTCGTTCTGACCGTGCACACCCCGGGTCCGGCCGTCGCGGTCGTCGACGTTCGCGGCCACCTCGACCACCACACCGCGCCCCGACTGCGCGAAGGCTGCTTCGAGCTGATCGAGCAAGGCCTGCACCATGTCGTGCTGAACCTGACCCACCTGCGATTCTCCGACTCCACCGGCCTGGCCGTCCTCGTCGCCCTCCACCACCGCACCCGCGCCCACCAAGGCACCGTCTCCCTCGCGGCCCCACCCGAACGCTTCCGCAAAATGCTGCGCGTGACCGGTCTGTCCCTGGTCGTCGCCGAACACCACGACGTCGACCACGCCTTGGCCGCGATCGAAACCGACGACACTCCGCCCCCCGGAGCGCGCCACAACGCCTAGGACAGGCGCGCACACTCCGAACGCTTCCCCCGTGTGTCGCCGAGGCGGGCTTCGAAGTCCGCCGCTGCGGGCGCCCATACGGCGGCAGCGACAAGGTATTCCTGGCGGCACGCCCGGTTCGGCATCCGGTCCGCTACTGCAAACGGGTGTACCCCGCGCCGCCCCGGGCAGGCTGGCCCTGCGCCCGTCCGACGATCGAAGGGGATGCCCAGATGAGCCCGAGCACCGCGAACATCACCGAGACGACCGTCACCGCATGCCACCCGCGCCCCGTCGACCACCTCACGGCCGAGGACATGGCGAGTATGACGGCGACGGACGCCCGGACGATGTCGAAGGTGCTCTTCGATCGGCTGAAGGTGTTGGAGGAGGGCACGCACGAGTACCAGTACGTGCGCAACACCCTCATCGAGCTGAACATCCCGCTCGTGCGCTACGTCGCCGGGCGGTTCAGGACTCGTCCCGAGACCACCGAGGAGATGGTCCAGGTCGGCACGATCGGCCTGATCAAGGCCATCGACCGGTTCGATCCCGCGTTCGGCACCGAGTTCCCCACCTTCGCCATCCCCACCATCTCCGGCGAGATCAAGCGCTTCTTCCGCGACACCTCCTGGGCCGTGCACGTCCCGCGCCGCCTGCAGGAGCTGCGCCTGGAACTGGCCAGGGCCCGCGACGCGTTCACCACCGAACACGACCGCGAACCCACCAAGGCCGAACTCACCACCCTCACCGGGACCAGCGTCGAAGAGGTCACGGAGGGCCTGACCGCCTCGGCCGGCTACACCGCAGCGTCCCTGGACGCCCCCGCCGGCGACGACGACGGACCCGCCGGCGCGTACAGCGCGAAGGCGTCATTCGTGGACCCGGGCTTCGACATGGTCGAGAACCTGCACGTCCTCAAACCCGCCATCGCCGCCCTGCCCGAACGCGAACGCGACATCGTGTCCATGCGCTTCGGCCAGGACATGACCCAGGCCCAGATCGGCGAACACCTGGGACTGTCCCAGATGCACATCTCCCGACTCCTCACCCGCATCCTCGACAAACTCCGCGCCGAACTGATCGCTCCCTGACCGCTCCCGCATCACCCGGCGCGTCGACAACCGTCCACACCCCGCTGCCGGGAGTTCGACGAACTCCCGCGAATCGTCGCGGCGCCGGAGCGCTGCACAGAATGAGTTGTCCAGGGCAGCACCGATGGTTGAACGATCATCACATTCCGTGAGTGAATGGTCGGGCCGGTCGACAACCCCGTGGCCGTCACACAATGCGGTCCGACGCCCGTCCGTCCCCGTTCGGTCGTCGGACCGCACCCCTTGTCGGCCGTCACCACCACAAAGCCGTTTCACGTCGTCCGTTCGCGATCGTCGCTCGGATGTCGACGCCTGGATCGGAGCAAGAGTCCCCGCCGGCCGTGAACACGGGAACGATCCCAGGGAAACAGAACCGGAACTTCCCGCCGACGCGGTGGCTCCGGCCGGGTGAGGCAGCGTGCGGGGCCGGGGGGCGAACGCTGCTCGAGGGCCGCGAGGCATGTCGGCGGTCGGGGTGTTCGGGGTGGGCGCGGCATCGACAGGTGGTCGATGCCCTCGTCGCGTTCCCGCCGCGGGGGCACATTCCGCGCGTTCGTCGCGGACGGACGCGGATCCCGCGAAGGGCGTGTGTCCACGATGACGGCAAAACGGCCTACATTACGCGGAATTGAGCCGGATGCGTGAACGTTCCCTCGAACGTGTCGGTCGCCGCGACGTTCGGCCGTCGGGGCATGACCGGTGCCCGCGGGGGGCCGTGTGCGAGGAGCCGAGCCGGTCAGGACGGGTGCGGGGACGGCGGCAGAGCGCGTACGACGATGGGGTGGCCGTCGTTGCGGCCGAGGACGTGGGCGCGATGGTTCGTGGCGTAGGCCAGGTCTCTTGTCTTGGTTTCCAGGTCGGGCGGGCACCAGTAGACGGCGCCGGCCAGGTGGTCCGCGGTGGTGAGGGCGAGCATTTCGGTGCCGGTGCGGGCGGTCGGCCGGTCGAACCTGACGAGGTGCGCGAGGGGGCTGCGGCCGGGGGCGGTGGTGAGGATGTCCGCCACGACCAGGCGCGGCCGGGTCGCGTGGACGTTCGCGAACACGCGTACGGCACCGGCCGGTTCCTGGTCGGGTCGGGCCCGGTGGTGGGCGCGTAGCTCGCGCTCGCTCGCGAGGTCGAGCGTCGGGCGGGTCCGGGTGATGTGAAGTGCGACGTCGACCACCGCCAGGTCGTGTTGTAGCGAGGCCGGGGACGGCGCGGCCGCGCTGCCGCGAAGGTCGACCTCGCGCATGCCTTTGCGGGTGAGCCAGTGCGCCGCGAACTGGTGGGCCTGCAACGGTGGTTGCCATGCCACCAGGCCCAGGTCCCGCGCCGCCCGCAACCTGCGCTGTGCCTTCCGCAGGCCCAGGGGTGTGCCGCGCTGTTCGAACTCGGCGGCGGCCTGGGCGGAGGTGATGCACCGCCACCGTCCGATCCAGGCCAACAGTTCGCGGTCGCGGCCGGTCGGTTGCCACCGGCGCACGCTCGCCGGAGTCGTCGTCGATGCGGTCACCCCGGGGTTAACGACCGTCGGTTCCGGTCGGCACGTCCGGTGCACCCGCTGGGGTGAACCCGGTCCGCAACCCTGCTCGGCGACGTCACACCGAGGTGTGACGAAAATCGAGGCGACGCCCGTGAGCGCGGCCTCCGAGGCGGGCACGTGGCGGTGCGAGGCGTGCACAACACGCTCGGCGGCAGGATCCGGCGCGGGCGCCCTCGCCGGTACTGCCCGCGGGCCTGCCGACAGACGGCCCATCGACGGCGGCACGGGCCGAGCGAGTGGGGACCGCGAAACACTCGTGGACGGGATCGAGGACGTGCGGGTGGGTCTGCGCGATGGGGCCCGGCCGCCGATCTGCGCGTCCCGGGCCTGACCGGCGGGCAGTTGCGCGTCGCGCACCGCGAGAGGACCGCTGCCGCCGCCGTGCCGCGCGCCCTGGCCGGCCTGCGCGTGCCCGCCCGCCTCGTCCCGACCCCCACCGAAGGGGAACAGGACCCGGCCCGAGAGCGGTGCGTCGAGCGACGCCGACACGCCTGCCGAAAACATACAAATAACTAGTTTTCTGCACCTGGGCATGTAACGTCCGTGGAAGCGGCGCCCCGACCGTCCCGGAATATGCGGCCGGTACGCCGCCCGGTGTCGCGGGCAGTCGTGCGATTCCCGACCGCGCGACTGCCCGCGAACCCGAACCCCCGCGCATCCCGCACGGCGGCCGCCTGCGTCACCGGACGCGTGCCTCGTGTATGCGCCAACGCGCGATCGCAGTGTTCGCGCGACGGCCGCCCTCCCCCTCCCAAGAAAGGGAAAATGCGGCCGACGGTCAGGGCCTTCGCCCGTCACGCGGGTGTGTTCGGCCACCAGGGCGGTCTCCGCCGGGCCGATACCCGAACTTACGTCCACCGCATGCCGAGCGCGTCCAACGCCGCGACCCGCTCGACCGGAAGCTTCGGCCGGCGGGACCTGGTGGTGGTGATCCACACCCCCAGGCGTACGCCCTCGCGCCAGCCGTCGAACGCGGTGACGGTTTCGACGTGTCCGCGAGGGGCTTCGAGGTGTCCGACCCGTTCCCGGTAGGCGGTCGCCGCGCTGAGCGCGATCTCGAACGCCTGCTCGCGACTGCGCCTCGGTTTCGGGCCGCTCGGCTCCGCGCCTCCTCGGCCGCCGGGGCCGCCGCGACGGTGGTCCTGGCCGCCCGGGCGGGGTCAGCCGTCAGCCCCAACACCTTCAGCGCCGCCCGCTGTTGCTCGTTGAGCTTGTCCCGGCCGGCTTTTTGCGTGGCGACCCATTGTCCGATGGTCTCGCCGCGGTGGACGACGTCCAAGGCGACGTAGTCCAAGTGGGCCCGGTCGCCGCGTGCGGCCGGCAGTTCGCGAGCGTAGGTGAGGCGTTGTTGCCAGGGCACGGGCCAGCGCGGCGGGTTCCACGGTTTTCCGAGCGCATCGAGGGCCCTCGGTCCGTTCGGTGTCGAGTCCGTTCTTGCGGTCCTGGTTTCGTTTGGTCTCCAGCCACCTGCCGATGGGGAAGCCTTCGATCACGGCGTCGCCGGGGCGGCGAGGGTGGCGTGTTCGCGGGCGTAGTCACGTGCTATGGCCGGCCCGTCCTCCCAGGCCTGGTCGAGCAGGGACCACACCATTCCCGGTTCGTTCGGTTTCTGCGTTGTTCGGAAATCCAGCCGCCGAGCGGGAATTTCACGCCGTGGTGGTCGACGTCGACTCGATCGAGGGGGGCGCGCAGGTCGGGGCCCGCAGCACACCGCACCGCACCGTTGTTGCGCACCTGCTTGTGTTGGTGCGCACTCACGCGCCTTGCCGCCACCTCGGGCCGTCCAGTGCGGTGGCGGTGGTTCCGGCGAATTGGGACAACCAAGGGTGTCAAGGGGAAACCGTCTTGAGCCGCCCTTGTAAGGTCGAAACAGGGATCTATCGGACCTCCTTGTCCGACGTCTGTCGGTGTTTCGACGGCACGCGCGTTCGTGCTGGTCACAGCGTCGTACAGACGGCGGACAAGGGGTGCTCGTGCACTCTCCGACGCACCGGGCGCCCAGTGGGGGTGCCCCGGCATCGAGGAGCCCGCCATGCCCGAACACGTCGCCCGGCACCGCGGCACGAACCCCACCCGAAGTCCCCGGTCGTGTCCGGTGACGGCGTCGGCGAGGTGGTGTTGCGCGGCCGGGTCCTGGCCGCCCTCGGCTGTGTCCGCGTCGCCCCCTCGCGCGGCTGCGCGAACTGCTCACCCCCGACCACGCGAGCACCGCCTATGCGCTGGTCGTCGGTCACCGGGCGATCATGGCAAGGATGCGTACTCGCAGGCCGCTCCCGGTCCGAGGAGTGGACCCCGACGCCCCCGCGATCACGGCCGGCAGCATCAACCGGACGCGCATCGTTCGCCCCCCCAAGGACACCTGCCGCCCCGTGGTCGACGGCCTGCCACCCCGGACCCCGACCGCTACCGGCCGCCTCCGGATCGCAACGGACCTCACGGATCAGCCGCGATATCAAGTATGGACCAGTTTTGATATCATGAGGTTGTTTCCCGTGGAGGACAGGGGAGTCTTCATGTCTCGTACGCTCATCGATCTCGACGACGCGTTGCTCGCCGAGGCCCAGGAACATCTCGGGACGAGCACCAAGGTCGCCACGGTCAACGCGGCGCTGCTCGCCGCCGTCAAGCTGGCCCGGCGCCGGGAGTTGGCGGACGCGATCGCCTCCGGCGAGTTCGACCTCCTCGACCAGGACCGCCCCACCCCGCACGACATCTCGTGACCGTGAACCGGCAGCGTTACCTGATCGACAAGTCCGCGCTCGCCCGCTGGGGCAAACCCGTCGTGCGCCCCGTCCTGGACGACCTGTCAGAGCGCGGACTCCTCGCGGTCACCGGGGCGGTGGAGACGGAAGTCCTGCACAGCGCCCGCGACGCCGACGAGGCCGACCGTCTGCACCGCCTGCTCACCGGCTTCGACTACCTGCCCTGTCCGGACGAGGTGTGGGACCGCGCCAAGGACGTCCAGCGCCTGACGGTGGGCAAGGGCTTCCACCGGGCGCTGTCCATGGCCGACCTGCTCATCGCCGCCACCGCGGAGCGCCAAGGCGCGGTGGTCCTGCACTACGACGGCGACTACGACATGATCGCCGCCGTCACCGGCCAGCCCACCCAATGGGTCGCCCCCGCCGGAACAGCCGACTGACGGCGAGCACTCCGCGCCCTCTCCGGTCATCCTTCGATCAGGCTCTGCCCGAAGTCCCGGTGTCGCGGGTGCGGCGGTTCTTGTGGTGTCTCTCGGTTTCCTGTCGTGTTTTCCTGTCTGGTTTTCCTCACGACTTTCGGTCGGGTTGTTGATCGGGCGCCGGGCCTGTGGACGGCGTCGTGCGGCGTTGCGCCGGCTGGTGGGCAGGCGGAACGGCGGATCTGGGCGTGAGGGCCGCAGGAGGGCGTCCAGGTCGCTTGTCGAGGGGTTCCTGGTGGTTGCTGGGGCGGGCCTGTGGTAGCCGTGGAGGGCTGGTTTGGTTGCGTGCGGGTTGGTGCCGGTTCGCTCGCTGATGTGGTGGTGGGGCCGCGGAGCGGACCTGTCGGGGTCTTGGCGGGACCTGCCCCTGCTCCCGAATCGTACCCAGGTAGAGTTTTGATGCACTACCTTGTCTCGTGACGCGATACCCACCTATATTGGAAGTGGCCGCCCGGTCGTGAAGTCGCCTATTTCCAATGATGGTTGGCGAGGACGGTTCCAAGTCCGCTGGTGTTGTGGGGTATTGGTCTGCTCCAGTGCCGGCCCGTCAACCTCGGACGGATGCGGTACCGGGTGCAACCCCCGCTGCTACCGGTGCAGTTCTCGAGCAATGCGGTCGTGAGCCGAACATGCCCGGCACGGTGGGCAATCGCGTAGCGATTGAGTGTTGGTTGGAAG
>NZ_JBIWJT010000044.1:0-78957 GCF_044765325.1 Embleya sp. NPDC127516
GTCAGTGCCAAGTACACCGACAAGGGCGCCTCCGGCGCACCCCCGCTGACCTCGCACACCCGCGCCATGCTCCACCCCCGGCACAAGCAGGCCGAGTACTTCACCGCACAGTCCGGGACCCGGCTGATCAACGAGCCGGGCGCGGAGAACGGCAAACGCCTCGGCGACATCAGCGACAACGACTGGATCATGTTCGACCCGGCGAACCTGGCCGGCACCAAGTCGCTTCGCTACCGGCTGTCCTCGCCCACGGGCGGCGGGTCCATCGAGTTGCGCGCGGACTCTCCCACCGGAACGCTTCTGGGCAGCACACCCGTACCGGCCACCGGCGGCTGGAACGACTACCGGATCACCCCCGGCGTGCCACTCACCGCGCTCGCCGGAACGCACAAGCTCTACGTGGTGTTCAAGACGCCGACGAACCACGCCTACGACCTGGACGCGGTCCTGTTCGATCCCGAGGTGGTCACCGGCGAAATCCAGGCGGGCCTGTACACCCTGACGGCCGAGCACAGCGGCAAGAACATGGCCGTGCAGGGGGCCTCGTCGGCCGAGTCCGCGCCGATCGTGCAACAGGCATCGGGCGCCGGCAAGGAACAGAAGTGGCAGGTCGACCCGGTCGGTGACGGCTCGTACACGATCAAGTCGGCGATCGACGGCAAGTGCCTGGAGGTCCCCGGCTGGTCCACCCAACTCGACGTGCAACTCGTGCAGTACACGTGCAACAACGGCGGCAACCAACACTGGAAGCCCACGGTGAGCGCCAGTGCCGGCACATTCGCGCTGGCCAACGTCACGAGCAAGCTGTGTGCGGACGTCGCCGGCGTCGACACGCAGGACGGCGCCAAGGTCGTGCAGTGGACCTGCAACGGCGCGGCCAACCAGAACTGGAGGTTCACCAGGGTCGCCACGGACGCCCAGGCACCGGTGACCAACGCGACGCCCGATCCGGCGCAGCCCACCGGCAAGGACGGTTGGTACACGGCGGCTCCCGTCAACGTGACGCTCGCCGGCGTCGACGAGGCGGGTGGGTCCGGGGTCGCATCCACCGAGTACGACCTGGACGGCGCCGGGTGGGCCGCGTACGACGGAACCCCGGTGAGCGTCAGCGGCGACGGCGAACACAAGCTTCGGTACCGCTCGAAGGACAAGGCGGGCAACACCGAGGAGGGCCGGGAACTGGTGGTCAAGGTCGACGCCACGGCTCCGTTGACCACGGCGGGATTCGCGGCGCCGGGAGACAGCGGCTGGCACCGGGGAGCGATACCCGTCACGCTGAGCGCCGTCGACGCGTCCTCGAAGATCGCGGGAATCGAATTCGCGCTGGACGGCGGCGCCTGGACGCCCTACTCGGACAGCCCGGTGTCGGTGTCCGGCGACGGGGAGCACGTGCTGCGCTACCGCGGTGTCGACCGGGCCGGACTCGTCGAGCCGGAGAAGGCCGCGACGATCAAGATCGACGGGACCAAGCCCGTGCTGTTGGTCGCGGGGGTCGCCGACGGCGCGGTCTATGGCGACGCGCAGGACGTGCGGGTGAGTTGGGAGGCGATCGATCCGACCTCGGGTGTCAAGACGCTCGCGGGCACGCTCGACGCGAAGCCCTTCACCTCCGGCACCGTTCAACCGTTGTTCGCCCTGAGCCTGGGGCAGCACACGGTCGACGTCTCGGCGGCGGACAACGCGGGCAACACGACGACGACCGCGGTCCGCTTCACGGTGACCACGTCGATGCGCGACATGCAGAACCTCGTCGACCGTTTCCGCGGCACGGGATGGTTGTCCGCGACGGCCAGGACCAAGCTCACCCGACAGATCGAGAAGGCCCGGGTGGCCGAGGCGCAGGGCCGGGACGACCGGGCGATGGCCGAACTCGGCAAACTCAAGACCCTCGTCGCCGACCCGAAGGTGGTCCCGAACGTGGATGTGCGCACGGTGATCACCCGCGATGCGAATCGGGTGATCGCCGACATCGAAGGGTGATCGCCGCCTGAACAGGGCGTAATACCCTCAAAGCAGTAACGGTTCGCGATGACGCGCGCCGGCTCGCCCCGAAGTCGCGGCCCCGTTCCGACGGGGTCGCGGCCTTCGCGGTACCGTCGGCACAACTTTGTTATCGAAATGGAAAAAGTTGATGATGCGCCACGCGAACGACGGAAAACCAGGACAAAAGTCCAGTGCCGGTCACCACGTGCCCGTCACCCGTGACGACCCGGGGAAAGGCTCGGCTGCCTCGGCGGGATCGTCGCGGGACGTGGACGATGTGATCCCACCGGATCACGAGGGGGACGAGGCCATGGAAACGCAGTTCGGACCGGAGAACCGTCACCAGGCGCACCTGCTGGAGTTGTTGCGCGACCACGGGCCGCGGTCGCGGAGCGAACTCGGCGACGCCGTGCAGATCTCACGCTCCAAACTGGCCGTCGAGATCGATCGGCTCGTCGAATTGGGCCTGGTGGAGCCGGCCGGACTCGCGGCCTCGCGTGGCGGGCGACGCTCGGGCATCGTACGTATCGCATCCGCCACGCGGTTCGTCGGCGTCGACATCGGCGCGACGTCGATCGATGTCGCCGTCACCAACGGCGAATTGGAAGTGCTCGGCCATCTGACCGAGCCGTGCGACGTGCGCGGCGGCCCCGCGGCGGTGCTCGACCGGGTATTCGCGCTCGTCGACAAACTGCGCGAGGACGACCCGTTCCCACGAGTCCACGGAGTGGGCATCGGCGTCCCGGGACCGGTGAGCTTTCGTGAGGGCATGCCGGTGATCCCACCGATCATGCCCGGCTGGGACCGTTTCCCGATCCGGGATGTGGTCGGCCGACGACTGGACTGTCCCGTCCTGGTGGACAACGACGTGAACATCATGGCCCTGGGGGAACGCCACGCCGGCGTCGCCCGGTCGATCGACGATCTCCTGCTGGTCAAGATCGGTACGGGTATCGGGTGCGGCATCGTCGTCGGCGGCCGGATCTACCGAGGCGTCTCCGGCAGCGCCGGCGACATCGGCCACATCCGACTCGACGAGTCCGGACCGATGTGCGTGTGCGGCAACACCGGCTGCCTGGAGTCCTACTTCTCCGGCTGGGCCCTGGCCCGTGAGGCCGAAGCGGCGGCCGCGTCGGGCGCCTCTCCCTTCCTCGCCCGCAGGTCCGCCGAGAACGGGCCCCTCTCCGCCCGCGACGTCGGCGACGCGGTCACCGCCGGCGACCCCGGCGCGGTGACCATCGTGCGTGAGGGCGCCGCCCGACTCGGCCGGGTGATCGCCGCGCTCGTGAGCTTCTTCAACCCCGCGATGGTGATCATCGGGGGCGGTGTGGCCGGACTCGGCCACCCGCTGCTCGCCGAGATCCGCAGCGTCGTGTATCGCCAGTCGTTGCCCCTGGCGACGGAGAACCTGCCCATCGTGCTGTCCGAACTGGGCGGCGCCGCGGGCGTCGTCGGAGCGACACACCTGATCAGCGACCACGTCCTGACCATCGCGTGAGAACCCCGATCGCCGGACCGGCGCGGGCGGCGGGCCCGATCTCGGTACCCCGCCCCCGGCCCGGCCCGTCGCCGACGACAAGGAGCTCGCGCCGTTACGAGTCCAGCGCGCTGGGAGGCGCTTCGGGCAGCCGGAGGTGCAGGAGGCGTTGTACTCGAAGTGCCACGCCTCGTTGTCGTACATCCGGCACCAGCCGTACTTGCTGCCCTTGGCCTGGAGCCAGGCCTGGGCTCCTCGTAGGGAGCCCGGAACCTTTCCTGGATCACCTCCCGCATTCGCCCCACCCGGTCGAAGCCGACGTGGGACAAGCCATTGCAACCGGATCGGTCCGACCGGCGTTCCCCTCGACCGTGCCCCGCCGACCGGCCGCATCCGCTTCGCCGAACGGCCGCTTCGGCGCGAACCGGTGGGGTCAGCCGATCCCGTCTCCGGTGGTCGTCGAGCCGTCCCCGCCGACACCGAGTTTCCCGGCCCAGGCCAACGCTCCCGCGTGCAGCGCGTCGTGGTCGTCGGTGCCCGCTCCCGGATCGGAGTTCATCAGCTCCGCGAGCACCGCGCCGTCCAGGTCGCGCGCGAGTACGCGGCCGAGGAAGCGCGCGTTGACCTCCCGGTCCCGGTAACCGCACTCGTCGAAGACCCCGGGCAACTCCTCGGCGTCGAGCACGCCGGGCGTGGCGTCGAAGGAGGCCGCCAGTCCGTCGTCCTGGACGAAGTCCGGATAGGACGCGCGTCCCCACGCGAGCGAGCCGGGTTCCCACCAGTAGAGGTAGCCCAGTTCGTAGCCGTCGATCAATGGCCGCAACATCTCGACCGGCAGCCAGGAAGGCGCGCCCGCCAACAGATCCACGGGCTCGTCCCCCGCATAGGTCGTATCGCTGCAGTCGACGTCCTGGCCGTACAGCAGGGCCCGCCCATCCGGTCGCAGCACCAGTGTCCACGCGCCGTTGGAGTGCCAGAACCCGAGTTCGCCCTCCTCGTGCGCATAGTTGGAGGGAAATCGGGGGCTCTTGGTGAGTGCGAGCAACACCGAGGCGGCGGCGCGCGTCCACAACTGCTCGGGAGCGTCGAGGTCTTCCGGAAGTCCGGGTCGATTCGCCATGTCCGCTCCCATCGTCGCGCGCTTGGCCGCCCACCGTATCCTCCGCACTCGGCGACCGGGGACGAGGTCCGATACGGCGCGCGCTTCACCGCCCTCCCCCACCGCCTCGGTCGAACCCTCGGAAGCCGTACACGGCCCGGGCGGTGGCGCCGAAGACGCGATCCCGCTCGGCGGCCGACAGGCCGACGCAGGTGCGCTCCGCGAGCGAGAGGACGTCGTCGTACGACGCCGCGAGTGTGCACACCGGCCAGTCCGAGCCGAACATGGTGCGTTCGGGGCCGAACATCTCCAACGCGTGGCGTGCGTAGGGAAGCACCTGTTCGACCGTCCACGCCCGCCAGTCGGCCTCGGTCACGATGCCGGACAGCTTGACCGCGACGTTGGGCAACGCGGCGATCTCGTGCAGCGCGGCGGCCCAGGGCTCCCAGGCAGCGGCGCCCGCGCCGATATCGGGCTTGCCGATGTGGTCCAGCACGAAGGACTGTTCCGGATGCTCGCGGACGACTCGGCACGCGGCGGCCAACTGGGCCGGCTTGACGAGCAGGTCGTACACGATGCCGGCGCGCGTCAACGCGGCCAGTGCGCGGCCCACATCCGGTCGCAGCAGCCATCGGGGGTCCGGCTCGTCCTGTACCAGGTGCCGGATCCCGACCAGGCGCTCGCCACCCGGTCCGGCACGCAGCTCGGCCACCCGATCGGCGACGTCGGGTGCGGTCAGGTCCACCCAGCCGACCACCGCGACGACCGGCGTGGTCGGATCGGCCGCCACGGCCAGGAGTTCGGCGCTCTCCGCGGTGTCCGTGACCGCCTGGACCGCGATGGTCGCGATCTCACCCGGGTTCGGTACGGCTGCCGCGAGTTCGGCCGACCCGAATCGACCGCGCAGCGGATCGGCCCAGGGGCCGTCCATCCAGCCGTACTCGCGTTCGTCGGTATCCCACAGGTGGTGGTGCGCGTCGACTCGGACGGGAACCTTCACACCGCCTCCACACGAACGCGCGGCACGACGCCGCGCTCGGGGCGCGCGACACCGGGAGCTCCTGCACGCGGATCTTTCACGAAAACGCCCCTCCCGATCTCGTAAATCTCCCACACCCGACCGTCATTCATCGGGTCACTCAAGACATTAAGCCCGAATTGCCGGAATTTCTGTGAACATTCCCTCGAATTGATAGGACCACTGAAACGTCATGATCGGTACGGTGTCAAGACTTGACGCCGCGCCGCCCTCACGGGATACCTGTGATCCGACCACGTCGGACCCAGCGACGCGCCGTCGAATCACCACCGACACCAAGGAGTTCGAAGCCATGCGCGTAGCCCTGCACACCCGACTCGCAGCGGGCCGCGAGAGCGAGTACGAGCAAGCCCACCGCGAGGTACCGGAGCCCTTGATCGCGGCGATCAAGGCGGGCGGCGCCCACGAGTGGAACATCTGGCGCAGCGGCCGGGACCTGTTCCACCTGATCGAGTGCGACGACTACGCCGCACTGCTCGCGTCCCTTGCCGACTTGCCGGTCAACATCGAATGGCAGGCCCGGATGGGCGAGTTGACCGAGGTCGCGCACGACTACTCGGCCGAAGGGGCCGACGCGAGCCTGCCGCTGATCTGGAGCCTGTGACCTCACGACCGCGCCCCCGGTGGTGATTCCGGAGCCGGAGTCGCCACCGGGGGCGCGGTCGCGCACGAGCGACGCGCCCTGGGCGTTCGACGCGGCATACCTGAGCACGTGGCACCGTGCGGCGGGGCCCGTTTCCCCGGTGGGGAAACGGGCCCGTCGGCTCGCCCTGCCCCGGTGCGGGGCGAGTCGGTCTCAGGTCGC
Organism: Embleya sp. NPDC127516; assembly: GCF_044765325.1. NCBI lineage: Bacteria > Bacillati > Actinomycetota > Actinomycetes > Kitasatosporales > Streptomycetaceae > Embleya > Embleya sp. NPDC127516. Next base: position 6,404 of record NZ_JBIWJT010000044.1, read on the forward strand.
GGCGGCGAGTTCGGCCCACAGGGCCGCCGGGACGTCCCACTCTCCCATCGCGACCGTGTCGGCCGCCTCCTCCGGGCTGCGGGCACCGACCAGGACGGTGGCGACCGCGGGGTGTGCCGCGGCGAAGCCGATCGCCGCGGCGCGCAGTGGCACGTCGTAGCCCGCGCAGATCGCCTTCAGCCGCAGCGCGCGGGCGAGCACGTCGGCGTCGGCCGGTGCGTAGTCGAAGTGGGCGCCGGGACGCGGGTCGGCGAGCAGACCGCTGTTGAACACCCCGCCCGCCAGTACCGAGACGCCGCGCTTCGCACAGTGGTCGAGCAACGGGCCGCCGCTGCGGTCGAGCAGGGTGTACCGGCCGGCGAGCAGTACGCAGTCCACGTCGGTTTCGGCGACGAATCGATCGAGCATCGCGGACTGGTTCATCCCGACCCCGATCGCGCCCACGACGCCCTGCTCGCGCAGTGCCACCAGGGCGGGCACGGCCTCGTGCGCGGCCTGCTCCCAGTGGTCGTCGGGGTCGTGCACGAGGGCGATGTCGATCCGGTCCAACCCCAGGCGTTCCAGGCTGGATTCGAGGCTGCGCCGCACGCCGTCGGCGGAGTAGTCGCGTACGCGGCGCCGGTGCGGCGTGTCGACGAACCCCTCCGCGGCGGTGGGCGCGGCCGGGTCGTCGACCAGGAGGCGGCCGACCTTGGTGGAGAGCGTGTACGCGTCGCGCGGGTATCCGCGCAGGGCGGCGCCGAGCCGCGTCTCGGACAGGCCCACGCCGTAGTGCGGGGCGGTGTCGAAGCAGCGGATCCCGGCCGCCCACGCGGCCTCGACGCTCGCGCGCGCCTGGGCGTCGGTGCCGGCCGTGTACAGGTTGCCGAACGCCGCCGCGCCCAGGCCGATCGAGGTCGCGACGACGCGCGTGTCGCCGATGCGATTGCTTTCCACGAACGATGCTCCTTGTCCGGTGGACGGGCGTGCGGCCGGGCAGGCGAAGTGGACGCTTCGCCTGCCCGGACTCCACGATCCCGGCGTCTTCGCGATGGGGCGTTACTCCGGCCGCAGCCGCAGGCCCTGCATGCCGCCGTCGACGGCGAGCGAGGTGCCGGTGGTGGAGGCGGCCAGGGGACTCGCCAGCGAGCAGATCGCGAACGCGACCTCGTCGGCGCCGACGAGCCGACCCATCGGCTGGCGCGCGGCCAGGGCCGCCCGCTCGCGTGCGGGGTCGTCGGCCGCGTCCAGCAGTCGGCCGACCCAGGGCGTGTCGGCGGTACCGGGATTGACGCAGTTCACCCGGATGCCTTCCCGCACGTGGTCGGCCGCCATCGCGAGGGTGAGCGCCAGCACCGCACCCTTGGAGGCGGAGTACAGCGCGCGTTGCGGCAGACCCGCGGTCGCGGCGATCGAGCAGGTGTTGACGACGGCCGCGTGTGCGGAAACGCGCAGGTACGGCAGCGCGGCGCGGGTGACCCGGACCAGGCCGACGACGTTGACGTCCAGCACCCGGTGCCACTCGGCGTCGTCGTTGTCGGCGACGGTGCCGGCCGCGCCGATGCCGGCGTTGTTGACCACGATGTCCAGGCCGCCGAGGAGTTCGGCGGCGGCCCGGACGGCCGCGGTGACCGAGGCGTCGTCGGTGACGTCGGCGGTGAACGCGGGCAGTTCCCGGTCACCGGCGAGGGCGGCGGGGTCGCGGTCGAGTATCGCCACGCGCGCGCCGCGGGCGGTCAGCATCCGGGCGGTGGCCAGGCCGATCCCGGACGCGCCGCCGGTGACCAGGGCGGTGCGGCCGGCGAAGTCCCCGGACGGGGTGGAAACCGGTGCGGGCGGGTTGCTCACGCGGACACCTCCACGGGAAGCGCCTGTGCGGCGCGGTCGGCGACCCAGAACTCGCCGTCGGGGTGGCGGAATCGGGCGATCGAGGCGGGTTTCATGGTCGCGGAGAAGCCGGGCCCGGTAGGCGCCCGGTAGTTCCCGTCGACGATCACGACCGGGTCGACGAAATGCTCGTGCAGGTGGTCGACGTACTCGATGACCCGGTCGTCGATCCGACCGCTGACCGCGACGTAGTCGAACATCGACAGGTGCTGGACGAGTTCGCACAGGCCCACGCCGCCGGCGTGCGGGCACACCGGGACGTCGAATTTGGCGGCGAGCAGCAGGATCGCGATGTTCTCGTTGACGCCGCCGACCCGGCAGGCGTCGATCTGCACGAAGTCGATCGCCTGCGCCTGGAGCAGTTGCTTGAAGACGATCCGGTTCTGCACGTGCTCGCCGGTGGCGACCTTGACCGGGGCGATCGCCTTGCGGATCGCCGCGTGCCCCAACACCTCGTCCGGGCTGGTCGGTTCCTCGATCCAGTGTGGGTCGAACTCGGCGAGCGAGCGCATCCGATCGATCGCCTCGTCGACCTCCCAGCGCTGGTTGGCGTCCACCGCGATGCGGATGTCCGGGCCGACGCTCTCCCGGGCGATCCGGCAGCGGCGGATGTCGTCGGCCGGGTCGGCGCCGACCTTGAGCTTGATCTGGGTGAAGCCTTCGGCGACGGCCTCGCGGCACAACCGGGCGAGTTTGTCGTCGTCGTAGCCCAGCCATCCGGGCGAGGTCGTGTACGCGGGATACCCGTCGCGGCGCAGCGCCCGGGCGCGTTCGGCGCGGGTGGGTTCGGCGCGGCGCAGGATCTCCAGCGCGTCCTCGCGGGTGAGCGCGTCGCCGAGGTAGCGGAAGTCGACGAGGTCGACGATCTGTTCCGGCGTCAGGTCGGCGAGCAGCTGCCACAGGGGTTTGCCGGCACGCTTGGCCTTGAGGTCCCACGCGGCGTTGACGACGGCGGAGATGGCCATGTGCATGATGCCCTTCTCCGGGCCCAGCCAGCGGAACTGGCTGTCGCCGACCAGGGACCGGGAGAACGCGCCGAGGTCGTCGAGCAGGTCGTCGAGCGGGCGGCCGACCACGTGGGGGCGCAGCGCGTCGATCGCGGCGACCTGTACGTCGTTGCCGCGGCCGATCGTGAAGGAGAAGCCGTGGCCCTCGTGGCCGTCGCCGGCGTCGGTGCGGAGCACGACGTAGGCCGCCGAGTAGTCGGGGTCCGGGTTCATCGCGTCGGACCCGTCGAGTTCCCGGGAGGTCGGGAAGCGGATGTCGGCCGTCGCGAGCTCGGTGACGACGTGTGGGGTCCGTGGCGTGGGCCGGGTGGGCCGGCTCACGCCGTTCGGGTGCTGCGGGGTCACGTGTGGCTCCTCGGTTCTCGGCCGTGCGGCCCGGCCGCCGCGAACGGGATGGGTTCCCTGGAACGGGTTCCCGGTGGTGGGCTCCCGGTGGCGGGTGTCCGGGGCGGGCGTGGCTCTGACGCTCCAGACATCCGATGTATATCGCGACTGGCGTCCGCCCGTCCAGCATTCCTCCGATCAATACTTGACTTCTGTTCGGCCATTGACCGTAATCGACTTGTTTTGTCGCCTCATCTGACATATACATCGGATGACTAGTCGGTCGACTGCTGGTCGGCCGCCCCAGACGAACGACACGTTCGAGATGCCAGAGGAGATCGCTGTGAAGCTAGTCCGCGTGGGCGCGCCCGGTTGTGAACGCCCGGCCGTGCTGGACCGGGGTGGGGTCCTGCGCGACCTGTCGGGCGTGGTCGGCGACATCGACGCGGCGTTGCTCGCGGATCTCTCGGTACTGCCGGATCCGGCGTCGTTGCCGGTGCTCGACGCGCCCGCCGGCGTACGGTTCGGGCCGCCGCTCGCCCGCCCCGGCAAGATCGTGTGCGTCGGGTTGAACTACCACGACCACGCGCGCGAGACCGGCGCGGAGACACCCGCCGAACCGATCGTGTTCATGAAGGCTCCCGACACGGTGGTCGGTCCCGACGACACGGTGCTGGTGCCGCGCGCGTCGAGGGCCACCGACTGGGAGGTCGAGCTCGCGGTGGTGATCGGCCGTACCGCCGCGTATCTGACCGCGGATCAGGATCCGTTGGGGTATGTGGCCGGCTACGCGATCAGCCACGACGTCTCCGAGCGCGACTTCCAACTCCTGCGCGGCGGCCAGTGGGACAAGGGCAAGAACTGCGCGACGTTCAATCCGCTGGGCCCATGGCTGGTCACCGCCGACGAGGTGCCCGACCCCCAGGCCCTCGCGCTGACCCTGAGCGTGAACGGCACGCTCCGGCAGAACGGGTCGACGGCCGACATGATCTTCCCTGTCGCGTTCCTGGTCGCGTACCTGTCGCAGTTCATGACGCTGTACCCGGGCGATGTGATCAACACCGGGACTCCCGCGGGTGTCGCCCTGGGGCAGCCCGACCCCAAGCCGTACCTGCGCGCCGGCGACACCGTCGAGTTGGCCGTCACCGGGCTGGGCACGCAGCGACAGACCTTCGCCGACGCCTGATCCCTCGGAGGTGTCGCGCCCGCCGGGTCCGTCCGGCGGGCCGTGCGGCCCGCGGGGTGTGCGGGTTGTCCCGTGCGTGTGCGGCGGGTCCGGCGCGTCGGCGGGTGTGCGCGGCCGCCCGGCCCGTCGAACGCCCGCGCGGCCCGTCGACGCGTCATGCCATCTTGCGCAGCCACTGCTCGACACCCGCGATGTGCGCCGTCGACCACGCACGTGCCGCCTCCGCGTCGCCGCTCTCCAACGCGTCCACGATCGCCTGGTGTTCGCGCACCGTCTGCGCCCACGAATCGCCCTGGGTCAGCCCGCGCCAGACCCGGGCGCGCATGGTGGGGCTGGAGAGCGAGTCCAGCAGCGAGCACAGCACCACGTTGCCGCTGAAGCCGGCGATCGCCTGGTGGAAGCGCAGATCCTGGTCGATCAGCTGCTCGGGCGTCGGGTGCGGATCGTCCACCTGTGCCAGGGCGCGCAACTCGGCGATCCCGGCGTCGTCGACGCGTTCCGCCGCCAGCGCGGTGGCGGCCGGCTCCAGGATCCGACGGACCTGGAGGAAGTCGAGCACGCTCTTGTCGTGGTGGAAGTCCACGACGAACGCGATCGCGCCCATGAGCAGCCCCGGTTCCAGGCTGGTCACGTAGGTACCGTCGCCCTGCCGCACGTCCAGGATCTGGATCAGCGACAGCGCCTTGACCGCCTCGCGCAACGAGTTGCGCGAGAGCCCCAGCTTCGTGGCCAGGTCGGCTTCCTTGGGAAGCTTGTCGCCGGGCTTGAGTTCCCCGGAGACGATCATCTCCTTGATCCTGTCGATGGCTTCGTCCGTCACAGCCACGCCGATGATCCTTCCAGAGGTCCGATGACTACCAGTATGACGGGCCCGGGATCAAGAAGACAGCGCGTCCGGATCTCAGCGCGCCGAGTACTCCCCCGCGCACCCGCGCCCCGGGTCACGCCGGGTTCGGCGCTGGGCTGATCCGCCGCACCATCGGTGCGGGCACAGCGGCTCGAACATGCGGTAGCGGCAGGCTCGACAGGTCCTCGACGGCGCACGCGTCACCGTCCCCGCCGAGCCGGGCACACGTGCCGTCCGCGGCGACCACGAGCGGCGGCAACACGGGCATCCCGCTCCGGGACGATCCGGCAAGGTCACGTAAAGGTCACCGTCGCGCGCGCCACGGCGCCCCCGCAGGCCCTCAGCCGTCCGATCTTCCGCGACGCGCCAGGAACGAATCCCGTACACGGCGTGACCGTTGCCCGCCGGCCATACCCCATCTCGCGCGACCGCGTCCTGATTCCGGCGAGACCCGACCGGTCGGGCGAGGCCGATGCCAGGTCGTCTCGCCGGCGACGGTGGGTACCACCGAGCGGCGCGCGTCGTTCGCGAGCGGCACGGCACGGAGGCGTTCGCGGCCTCTCCCTCCCCCTTGTCGCGCGGCTCCCGGATGGGGCGCGACGGTGGGAATGGCCGGCGGAACGCGCCTTGTCCTGCAGGGCGTCGCGCTCGACGTCGCCGAGGGCGAGGTCCTCGGTGTAGTTGATCGATGCGCCCGTCATGTACGAGAACTCCGCGGCGGCCAGGGACAATACCGCGGCGGCGATCTCGGTGGCAGGAGGGGTTGGCCAACGTCGCCCGGCACGGCGGGTCGGATCCGACCGTCCGGGTCGTCGTCGGGCCCGACCCCTCGGGCGCCACCCGGGTGGAGATCGCGAACCACGGTGGGAAGGCACCGAGCGGGGCCCGGGACGGCGGGTCCCGGCCGGATCAGGGACTGGGTCTCGTCGGGCTGCGCGAGCGGATGACCCTGCTCGGCGGTACGTTGCACGCCGGCCCCGACCCCGGGTCCGACCCGACGGCCGAGGTGGGCCGGCTGCTCGTGGCCACGTTGCCGGCCGGTCCCGCCGACCGCTTCCTGGCCGCCTCGGTCGAAGCGGGGGCGGCCCGATGATCCGGCTCCTGATCGTCAACGATCAACGACTCGTCCGCGCGGGCCTGCGCATGCTGTGCGCGCCGGCCGACGACCTGGAGGTGGTCGCGGAGGCCGGAAACGGCCAGGAGGCCACCCGGCTCGCCGCGCGCCTGCGTCCCGACGTCGTCCTGATGGACCTGCACATGCCCGGCATGGACGGCGCCGAGGCCACCCGCCGGATCCTGGCCGAGCGGCCGACGACCAAGGTGGTGGTGCTCACCACGTTCGACGACGACGATCACCTCTACCCCGCGCCGACCGCCGGCGCCTGCGGCTTCCTGGCCAAGGACGTCGCCCCGGAGGAGCTCCTGGACGCGATCCGCCGCGCGGCCGCCGGGAATTCGCCCTTCAGCCCGGCGACGCTGCGCCGCGTGGTCGCCCGAGCCGTCGCGGCCGAGACCACGCCGGACCCGCAGGCGCCGACCGAGGGGACGCGGCTGACCAGGCGCGAGATCGAGGTGCTCACCCTGGTGGGCCACGGTCTCTCCAACCCGGAGATCGCCGACCGCCTCCACGTGGGCGTGACGACGGTCAAGTCCCACTTGGCCACCATGATGGGCAAGACCGGGACGAACAACCGTGTACGCCTGGCCGTCCTGGCCGCACGCATGGGCCTACTCACGGAGTGACGCCCGCCGACCGGCAGGCGGCGCGGGCCCGTTGCCAACGACGCGGGACACGCGACGGGCCAGGCGCAGGCGTCCGGTCACGGAGACCGCGCCTGCCCCAACCCCCATCGATCACGTGCCCCAACCCCCCGGCCACAGCCGCGACGGGTACTGGGTGACGCGCTGAGGTGCCGGATGCCCAGGGCGGGCAGGAGTTGAGTCAACGGTCGACCAGCCGTGGACGCGGGGCCTCACCCGTGGATTCCAAGTCGGTGTCGTCGGTGCCGACCGGGCCGCGGGGAAGCATCCGGTCCAGCCACTTCGGCAGCCACCAGTTGGCCCGGCCGAGGAGTGTCATGGTCGCCGGTACCAGCACCATGCGTACGACCGTGGCGTCGATGAAGATCGCGGTGGCCAGGCCGAGCCCGAACATTTTGATGGAGGGGTCGTCGGCGACGGCGAAGGACGTGAAGACCGCCACCATGATGAGGGCGGCCGAGGTGATGATCCGGGCGGTGCCCGAGACGCCCTCGACGATCGCCGTGCCGTTGTCGCCGGTGCGCAGGTACTCCTCGCGTACGCGGGAGAGGAGGAACACCTCGTAGTCCATCGACAGGCCGAACAGGATGGCGAAGAGGAACATCGGGATGAACGACACGATCGGAACCGTCGCTTCCAGCCCGATGAGTGCGCCTCCCCAGCCCCACTGGAAGACCGCGACCATGATGCCGTAGGCCGCGCCGATGCTCAGCAGATTCAGCAGTACCGCCTTGAGCGGTACGAGTATCGAGCGGAAGACCAGCATCAGCAGCAGGAACGACATCGCCAGCACGGCGGCGACGAACATCGGCAGGCGTTGGCTGGTGCGTTGGCCCACATCGGACAGGCTCGCGGTGGCGCCGCCGATGTGGGCCCTGGCCGGGCCGTGCCCGATCGCCGTGGGCAGCACGTCGGTGCGCAGCCGGGCGATGGTGTCGGCCGTGGCCTTGTCCTGAGGGCTGGTGGTCGGGAACACCACGAGGGTCGCGATGCCGGTGGCCCGATCGATGTGCGTCGGCGCGACGGCTGCGATGCCCGGATCCGCCGCGACCGTTGCGACGAGTCGGTCCAGCACTCCCGGATCACCGGTGGGGTCCGCGGCGATGACGAGAGGACCGTTGGTGCCCGGGCCGAACCCCTCGGCGACGAGGTCGTAGGCCCGGCGCTCGGTACGGCTGTGCGGCAGTGAGCCGTCGTCGGGCAGGCCGACGCGCAGGCCGAGCACGGGCAGCGTCGCGGTCAGCAGCAGCCCCGCCGCGCCGACCGCGTACGGCATCGGGTGCCGGCTGACGTGCCCGATCCAGCGACGCCACCCGGCGGCGTGGGCGGCGCCTGTCGCCGGGCCCCGCCGCCGTGCGAGTCGGCCGGGCTTCCAGGTCTGCAGAGCCCGGCCGATCCGGCCGGCCCGGGCCAGGCGTGGGCCGGCGGCGCCGAGGAAGGCCGGCAGCAGCGTCACCGACGCGAGCACCATGGTCAGGACGACGATCGAGACGGCGAGCCCGCCCACCGTCATGAACGGTACGTTCGCGACCGCCATGCCGAGGATCGATACGACGACGGTGCCGCCGGCGAAGACCACGGGCCTCCCCGCCGTGGCCACCGCTCGCCCCGCCGCCTCGCGGGGATCGAGCCCGCGCGCGAGGTACTCCCGGTGCCTGGCGAGCACGAACAGCGCGTAGTCGATGCCCACTCCGAGCCCGACCATGCTGCCCAGGACAGGGGCGAAGGTCGGGACGTCCGTCACCCCCGCCAGTACCGTCATCGCGGCAACCCCGACGGTCAGCCCGAAGACCGCCATGCCGATCGGCAGCGCGGCGGCGACGAGCGAACCGAACGCCAGGAACAGGATCGCGGCCGCGGCGAGGATGCCGATCAGCTCGCTTGTGCCGCCGTTGGGGTCGGAGAAGGCGTAGAAGAGGTTCCCGCCCATCTCGATGCGCAGGGGCAGTTCGGCGCGCAGCCGGTCGCCGAGATCGACGAGGGCGTCGAGGTCTTCGGCCGACAGCCGGCTCTGGTCGGGGTACTGCACCCGGACGACCGCGATCCGCCCGTCGGCCGAGACAAGGCCGTCGCGCACGGTGGTGTCCCCGCCTGCGTCGAGTGCCCCCGCCGGGTCGCTCGTGCCGAGCACGTGCGGCAGCCGCCGCACCTCGGTCTGCAGCCGAGTGAGAGCGGTGCGCGCGCTGCCGTGGTCGAAGAACGTCGCACCGCCGTCGAGGGGGGTGACGACCACTTGGGCGGTCATCCCCTCCTGGCCGGTGCCGGCCCGCTCGATCAGTTGCGCGGCCCGTTGGGAGTCCAGGCCCGGAGCGGTCATCGAATCCGCGGTCCGCCCGCCGATGGCGATCGCGGCGAGGACGGCAAGCGTGGCGGCAATCAGCCACGCCGCGATCACCCGCCACGGATGGCGGGCGGCGCTTGCGCCCAGGCGCAACAGGGCTTTCGAGAGCATCGGTTCCTCCAACCACCGCGGCGGCCGTCCGTGTACGGCCGCCGATGCCGAGGTTCGTCGCCACGGCGCTCCGCGGCATCGGCTCGCGGGCCGCGGATCGGTCGGCCCCAGGGCGGAGCGACGCCCCGTCCTTTCGGCCGATGCGCGACACGGCGCAGTCCCTAGGCTGAGAACCGTGCTGCGAGACGACCTGCGAACCCTGTGGAACGAACCCCGACCGCCCGACGCGCCCGCCCGGGTGTGGCGGGACTGGGCGCTGCTCGCCGCGGGCCTGGGCGGTGTGATGCTGGAGGCCACCCTGCGCGAGAACGTCGTGTGGCGGCCGGTGGCGGTGGTGTTCGCCCTGTGGCTGTGCCTGCTGCCCCTGTGGCGCCGGCCCCGCCCACTGGCGATGGTCACGCTGGCGTTCGGCTCGGTGATCCTGCTCCAGCTGGCCTCACTGCTCGCCGCACCGCGCGAGCCCGTCGGCCTGGACACCGGCGCGGTCGTGCTCGTGCTGGTGTATGCGCTGCCCCGGTGGGGATCGGGACGGGAGATCGTGCTGGGCAGCGCGGTGATCCTCACGACCTTCGCGCTGTGTACCGTCACGTACGAAACCCCGGCCGCCGAACAGGTCGGGGGCTTTGTCTTCCTGTTGCTGCCCGGCTTGATCGGGGCTGCCGTGCGGTTCCGGGTGACCGCTCGCGAGCGGCAGTTGGAGCAGGTACGTTCCCGCGAGCGTGAACAGCTCGCCCGGGAACTGCACGACACGGTGGCCCACCACGTTTCGGCCATGGTGATCAGCGCCCAGGCGGGCCGGGTGCTCGCGGGCACCGACCCGTCCGCCGCCGTCGAGGCGCTGGAGGGGGTCGAGGAGGAAGGGGCGCGCACGCTGGAGGAAATGCGAGCCATGGTCACCGCGCTGCGCAACCGCGGGGCCGGCGCCGAGCTGGCGCCGCCTGCCGGTGTCGCGGATCTGGAGCGCCTGGCGCGCACCCCGGGTGGTCGCCTCAGGGTCGACCTGGGGCTCGACGGCGAACTGGACACGTTGCCCCCGGCCGTGGACGCGGCCGTCTACCGCATTGTGCAGGAGTCGGTGACCAACGCCATGCGCCATGCGGTCAACGCGACCGAGGTCGTCGTCCGGGTCACCGCGGAACGGCACACGGTACGGGTGAGCGTGCGCGACAACGGCCACCGCACCGGCCGAGGCCGTGCCGGATACGGACTTGCCGGCCTGCGCGAGCGCGCTGCCCTGCTCGGCGGCAAACTACAAGCCGGCCCCGGCCCCGACCAGGGCTGGCATGTCGAAGCCGAGCTGCCGAGAGGGAGGACCGAGAGCGGTGCCCATCCGCGTCCTCGTCGCTGACGACCAGACCATCATCCGCACCGGGCTGCGGATCATGCTGAACGCCCAGCCCGACATCGAGGTGGTCGGCGAGGCCGCCGACGGACGGGAAGCGGTACGTCTGGCCCGCGAACTGCGCCCCGACGTCTGCCTGTTCGACATCCGCATGCCCGTGATCGACGGGCTTGAGGCCACCCGGTTGGTCACCGGCCCGGGCGTCGCCGACCCGCTGGCCGTGGTCGTCATCACCACTTTCGACCTCGACGAGTACGTCTACGGCGCGCTGCGTGCCGGCGCCCGCGGATTCCTCCTCAAGGACACGGGACCAGACCTTCTGGCCCAGGCCGTACGGTCGGCGTCCGGCGGTGAGGCGCTCATTGCGCCCAGCGTCACCGTCCGTCTGCTCCAGGCATTCGCGGACCTGCCCGCCGGCCGGCCCGCGGCCCAGCCGGTCTCCCCCGTCACCGCCCGCGAGGAGCAGGTGCTCCTCGCCGTCGCTCGCGGGCTGACCAACACCGAGATCGCCGATGCACTGCACATCAGCCTCAGCACGGTGAAGACACATCTGGCCAGCCTGATGGCCAAACTCGGCGCCCGCAACCGGGTCGAGATCGCGATGTGGGCCTACGAAACGCGCCGTATCCTCCCCGGAACCTGAGCCGGATGCCGGGCCATGTCCCATGAGTCCCCGCCCGGACATCAGTGCACCCGTCGGCTCACGTCGACTCCACGTGCCTCACCGCCCCAGAGCGTGACGTACCAGGAGGCCGGAACCGAAACGGTGAGACACCCGATTCGACAAGACTCCCGACAGCCACCTCGCCAGCCGCCACCTGCACGCCCGGAATCAACGTCTCGATGCTCGGCATCCGTGGATGGTACTTCCCGGGCAGGCCCGATCCCGCCGCGGTCCGGTGCCTCGGCCGGTCAGGCCGCCCGGTTCGGGCTGCCGGCGGGGAACATGTCACCGAAGCGGTGGGCGAGGGCGTCGGCCAGACGGGTCCTGGCCTCGGTCAGGCGGGCGATGCGGGCGTCCAGCTCCGCCAGGCGGCGCACGGCGACCTCGGCGACGGGGCAGTCGCCCGCACGGACCCGGGGACCCGGGCCCGGGGGCTCGCCGTGGAGCGGGAAGACCATGTCGAGGACGTCGATGAAGTCCTTCAGGTCGCCGATGGTCAGACCGGCTTCGAGAAGTCGGCGTACGGCCGACAACCGATGCACGTCCTCCGCTTCGTACTCGCGGTGGCCGGACGCCGAACGCCCGGCCCTGAGCAGGCCCTCCTGCTCGTAGTAGCGCAGGGCCCGAGGGGTCAGGCCGGCGGCTGCCGCCGCATCACCGATACGCACGCGTGATCCTTTCGGGGCGGGTGCCCGGGCACGGTCACGCATCACAATTCCACGAGCACCGCACCGATGTGTCGTCCCTCCAGCAGTTCACACAACGCCCGGGGCGCCTGATCGATGCCGGAGAGCCGGACGTGCGGGAAGGCGAGGGTGCCCGCGCGCAGACCGCGCCCGAACGCGCGCATGCCCTCGGGGATCGCGTCCAGGTGATCGATGCCCGCCATGCCGCGCAGGGTGATCCCGCGCAGGATGAGCGCGCCGGTGTCCACTTCGACGGGAGCGGAGAACCCGCCGCCGAGTTGACCGGAGAGCGCACCGACCAGGCCGACGCGGGCACCGCGATTGGCCACCGCCAGGGCCGCCGTCAGTTGCTCGCCGCCCACGTTGTCGAAGACCGCGTCCAACCCCTCGGGAGCCGCTTCGCGCAACTGCTCCTCGATCGGGGCGCCGCCCCGGAGCACCACGGCGTCGTATCCCAACTCCTTGATCAGGTAGTCCGCCTTGCTCCGCGAGCCGGTACTGCCGATCACCCGTCGCGCGCCGCGCAGCCGCGCGAACTGCCCGGCCATCGTCCCGACCCCACCCGCCGCGCCGGTCACGAACACCGTGTCCCCGTGCCGCACTTCGGCACCGCGGACGACGCCGAGCCAGCCGGTCATCGCCTGCGACAAATGCGCGGCCGCGTCGGGCAGCACCGCGGTGTCGACGGGCCGGGCCTCGCCGACGTCGACGGCCGCGTACTCGCGCCAGCCCCGCATGTGCGTCACGAGATCTCCGGGCACCAACTCGCCGCCGGGTGCCGCGACCACCTCCCCGAGCGCGGGCCCCCACATCGGCTCGCCCAACTCGGCCGCCGGGACGGGCAGATCGTCGCCACCCTCCACCAACGTCCGCATCACCGCGACCACGCTCATCAGCCGATTGCGCACGAGCACCTGCCCGGCCCTCACCTCGGGGACCGGAACCCGGACCAGCTCGAAGTCGTCGACCTTGAGCGCCCCGTCCGGCCTGGCTCGCAACCACACCTCGCGCTGCTCGGCGGGGACGGCGGGGACGGCGGGGACGGCGGGGACGGCGGGGACGGCGGGCACAGCGGAAACGTCGCCAGTCATCACAACTCCTGGGATCCGAGGATTGGGTCGCAACGACGGTAGAACTTGACGCTTACGTCAAGTTCAAGCCCTGCGTCGGAATTCGTCTCCGGTGCCGCCCACTTCGGCCTCCCGGCCGCGACCCGCCTCGTGGTGCCGGCCCGGCGCCCTTCGATCGGCCGGTCCGCGCACAGCGTCCGGCCGCCGACAGGTGCCTCGACGGCGATCGCCGGGTCGACGAAACCCAGTCGGTTCCCGGCCGGTCGTCGGCGCGGCGACGGTACAGGACGTCCACCACTGGACAACCCCGAGGACGAGGACTCCCTGACGGATGTCGCAGGCCGTCAGCGTCGGCAGGCCGCGACCTCGCGCAGGATTGCGCCCGATGTCACCAGCCGGGTACCCGGGTCGAAGGGCATCGTCGCGTGCGCACGGCGGCGCACCCGAACTTCCGCTGCGGTGGCTCCGGTTCTCGGTCGTCGAACGTCGGTCGTGCGGGGTGTTCCGGTTGATCGGGTTCGGGCCCGGCCCCTGGTCAGGTGTGTCGGCCGGTGTGCTTGTGCGTTACGAAGGTGTCGGTCACGTACGGGATGTCCATCGGGTCGGGGCGTGTGGCCAGGTGTTCGTGCAGTCGCGCGAAGAATGCCTCGTGCTCGGCCTCGGGCATCGCGTTGACGTAGCTGAGTGTCGCGATGCGGTCGGCGAGTTGCGCGTGGGTGAGCGTCTCGGTCCAGTGGAAGCTGCGGCGCACCGCCGGTACGTAGTGGCCCGAGGCGTCGAGGTCGGTGCGGAAGTCGCGGCCCACCTCGTACGGCTGGAACTCCTTCCACTCGGTGACCTCGCTCAGCGCGAGCGCCTCCGCGTCCGACTCGTCGCGCTCGTTCCACACCAAAGCAAGGCCGCCGCCCGGGCGCAGTACGCGGGCGATCTCGCGCAACGCGGCGGGGCCGTCGAACCAGTGGAACGCCTGCGCGACCACAACCGCGTCGAACGAGGCGTCGGGGAAGGGAATTTCCTCGGCGGTGCCGCTGTGCAGCGAGACCCCGGGCAGTGCCGCGGCGAAGGCGGCCCGCATCGCCTCGGACGGTTCGACCGCGGTGACTCCGACGCCCAGCGCGGCCAGTTCGGCGGTCATCCGGCCGGTCCCGGCCGCGAGATCGAGCACGTCGCGACCGGGATCGAGGCCGACCGCGTCGCGGAGATAGGGGATCACCTCGGGACGGTACGCGGGCCGCGCCCGGTGGTAGCGATCGGCGCCGGACCCGAATCCCCGGCGAGCAAGCTCACGCATGTCCATGGCACCGCATGGTCCCCGCAACGGCGGCCGTTTACCAGGGAAATCCACCCCGCCCGCGTGCGAACGCCACCGGGTACGGGCGTCGGGCCTGCCCTTTGGCCACGAGGCCGCCCGGGGCCCGGCACGGCGGCGCGGCGCGGTACGGCACGGCACGAGCGGGGAGCGGCGCCGCGCCGCCCGCCGTGCCAGGGTCCGGGAGACACGGCCCCTCGCCTGGTCGAGTCCTCACCACGAGCGGGCGCAGGACGGCGCGGCGAGAACGCGACGACACCACCCAAGGCCCTGGGCCGCGGAGCGAACCGGCTTGGAGACACCGGAATCGGCGTGTTCCGGCATGGCCCGCTCGGCCGGCAGTCCGCTCGCGCGGTCCAGGGGGTGAACGACGACGCTCCGGACGACGGTTCGAGTCCCGCCGGCCGGCGGGGAGTCAAGGGCGCGTGTCCGGGCGGGACTTGCCGGCGGGGAGGGGGTTCGAGGGATCGTCCAGCCACGGGGTCTGTCCGTTGGAGGTGGCGGTGAGACCGAAGCGGGTGCGTTCGGGGCGTCCGTGGTCGATCCACCAGGTGAGCGCGGCCTCGACCTCGGCGAGGATCGGGCGGGGGCCGTGTGCCGCCGTCACGGACACGTCCGTGCCCGGGGTGTGGTCGACGCAGGCCCAGGAGCGGGTGTCCGCGTCGACCAGCCACAGGGTGAACTCGTCGTCGCCCGGCGCCGCGCCCGGGGGGCGGCCGACCGAGCGGCGCACTCCGGGGACGAACACGCCGACGCAGAAGGCGGCGTCGCGGTCGTCGATCACAAGCCGGGGGTCGAGGGTGGTGCTACCGGGTACGCCGGGGTCCTGTTCGCTGACGGTGTCCATGACGGCGCCGCGCACGCCCTGGCCGCGTTCCCACATGAACGCAGCGTCGCCCACCACCCGTCCCGACGCACGCGGCCCGGAGTCGGCGTCCGCGTCGACGTCCAGAACGAGCAGCACGCCGTTGTACAGGGCGCTCCCCCACGGGGTGACGATCCGACCCCCGGGGCGTGTCTGGGTGATCCACGCGTGCGGGATCGTGTGAACGGAGAAGGTCGACAACAGCCGATCGTACGGGGCGCGTTCGGCGCTGCCGTGGGTACCGTCGCCGACGGTCAGGTGGGGGTGGTGTCCCGCGCGGTGCAGTGCGGCGCGGGCGTCGGCGGCGACGACGGGGTCGAGTTCGATCGACGCGACCGCGTCGTCCCCGAGTCGGGTGGCGAGCAGCGCGGCGCTGATGCCGACGCCGGTACCGATCTCAAGGACGCGGTGTCCCTCGTGCGCGTCGAGGAGGGCGAGCATGGAGGCGACCATGCGCGGCATGCTCGCGCTGCTGGTCGGGCGTAGCGAGAACTCCGGTGCGCGGGTGCCGTCCTCGACCTGGGTGATCAACGCGGTGTCGGTGTGGACGAGGGTGCGCCAGCGTGCGGGGTCGGTGGTGCGATCCAGGCGGTGGTACCCGTCGTGTGCCGGAACCCACACCCGCTCGGGCAGGAACGCCTCGCGGTCGACCCGGTCCCACGCATCGGCCCAGTCCGGCGTGAGCCAACCACCCGCGGCCAACTCGGCCGCCAGGGCGGCGGCGGCGCGCACGATCGCGGCGCCGGTCGAGGGGGTGGTGCCGGGGGCATCGACCCCGGGGGCTGTGCTCATTTCTCCGGCGGGGCGGGCGGGTTCGGCTCCGGCTGCGGGATCGGCCGCCCGGGTTGCTGACCGTCGCCCTCGATCGGATCGTCCCCGCCACGATGACGTCCGGGCATCGTCGCCTCCACGGCTTTGGATCGAAAGCGTCACCCAATGTAGGCGAACGCACACCATAACGAAACGAATTCGGTGAACTCATCCCACGTGGAAGGCCGCGCTCGGCCTCCCCGACACGGTCGCGGTCAAGGTCGACTCCCCGCTGGCGCATGATGGCCATTTCGCGCGGACGGTATGACGATCACGGCAGATGACCATGAAACCTCAACGGGAAGCGGATCCCCCGGTGTTGGATTCGGGCAACAGTGCTCAAGACGAGGGGTGGCGCACATGGTGAAGAAGACGCTGGTGGGTGCGGGTCTGGTCGCCCTGATGGCCTTCGGTCTCGCGGCGCCCGCGCAGGCGGCGGGTACGTCCACCGCGGCCGCGTCCTGTTCGAGCGGCATGTACGTCAAGGCCAAGACGAACCTCAAGATTCGCGCCACCCCGACGACCCAGAGCACTGCGCTCGGCGTCTTCCCCGGGGGGAGCAGGGCCTGCAACGTCGCCCAGGGGTGGGGGCAGAATCTGGACGTCTGCGGCGAGAAGAGCAACGTGTGGCAGAAGATCCGCTACGGGAGCACCACCGGCTGGATCCCTCGCGCCTGCGCGATCTACCCCTGACCGAGCCAGGGCCGCCCGCCCGTTGATGGTGCGCGTCGACCACGACGCGCCGCCGGGAGCCGCTCGCTCGCACACGATCCGTTCCCGAAGCACCCCGATGCCTCCGGTGACCCTTCGCCGGAGGCATCGCGGCGTGCGAGCACCGTTCCGCCCGGAGGTCACCTCACCCGGCACCACACCACCCGCGTACCGGATCCCGGCATCCTTCCAGGTAAGCCGGCAGGTCAGGCCCGAACCGGAGGGCATCGTCAACGGTGACGCCGCACGTGCGGCCGGCTCCCGTAGGGGTCGGACGGTCGCGATGTGGACCCGCGTCCCATCAAGGGATGCCGCCCGCCGTTCCGCCGCCCCACCCGTTCGCGCCGAAACCGTGCACTCGCGCGTCGATGGACGATGTCCCCTGCCGACGCGCCCGCTTGGTCATGAAGATTGGCTGTTTGCCCTCTATTCACAAGTGGACGAGCGCCCATAGGCTGAGCGACCTTCGCGTTCTCGGGAGGTGTCGTGAACGGTCTCCGTGCGCTCCTCGTCTGCCTTGTGATCGCGTGTGCCGCGGTGGTGTCGCCGGTTGCGGCGGTGTCCCCGGCCGCGGCCGTGACGCCGGGTTGGTCGGCCCTGCCGGTGCCGGCGGCCGCCCCGCAGGTGATCGTGTCCGATCTCGCCGCGCGCGGACCGGGCGAGGCGTGGGCAACCGGGTACGAGCAGGCCGCCGATGGACCGCGGCCGATGTTGTACCGGTGGGACGGCACGGCGTGGAGCCGGGACACAACCTTCCCCGGCGCCGGCGAACCGGGTTGGCTCGGCAAGGTGCAGTTCGTCGGCGACGAGGTGTGGATCCTGCGCAACCGCGCGGGAGCGGTCGAGATCCTGCGCCGATCGATGGGCGGGTCGGGAGGATGGAGTGCCGTCTCGCTGCCGCAAACCCTGTGGACCTACCAGGACTTCACCGCGGTGCCGGGTGCCGCGTGGGTGGTCGGTGAAGACGAAACCGGGCTGAAGGTGTTGTACTACGACGGTTCCGGCTGGGCCACGCAAACCACTCCGGACGGTGTGTTGTTCCTGATGGGGATCACCGCGCGTACCGCCACCGACGTCTGGGCCTGGGCGGACACCGACACCGGGACCACCATCCTGCGCTGGAACGGCAGGGTGTGGCGGGACGCGAAGGTGTCGCTGCCGCCGAACAGCAACGTACACACGATCCTGCTCGAACCGTCCGGCCGGATCACGATCGGCGGCAGCCGGTACACCGACGGCGTGGCCCGCACCTACCTGATGACCGGGAACGGGCGCGCCTGGCACACCACTTACCCGCCGTTGGGCGATACCTACACCGAGGCCATGGTGCGCGGCCCCGACGGTGCGCTGTGGCTGCCGGTGCGCAGCGACCGCGCGTTCCAGTCGAAGTACGCGCGGGTGGGCGGCTCCCGCACCACCTTCTCCTACGGCCCGGTGCGCGCCAACGCGATCGACGTCAAACCGCGTGCGCTGGCGACCGCCGGGTTCTCGCTGCTGTCCTTCGGGACCGTCGAGATCTACGGCTCGAAACCGAACCTGATGAGTGAGCGGCTGGGAGGCTGACCATGGCACGCCGACTGCTCGTCGCGGCCCTCGCCGTCGCCATGACCATGACCATGACGGCCTCGGTCGCGGCGGAAAACCTGTCCTGGCAACACGTTCCGGTCCCGGCGCAGGTACGCCCGCAGGCCGGGCTGAACGAGGCCGTGGCGTTCGGGCCGGACCGCGCGTGGGCGGTGGGTACCGACGCCGTCGGTCGCCAGGCGCCGGGCTTCCCGCTGGTGCTGCGCTGGGACGGAACCGCGTGGCAGCGCCAGAGTCTGCCCGGGATCGGCTGGCAGGGGGAACTGCTGTCCATCGCCGCGACCTCACCGACCGCGATCTGGGCGGTCGGCCGCGACTCGGCGGGCGGCGCCCGCCTGCTCCGCTCCGATGGCATCGCCTGGTACGAGAGCCGACCGCCGCGCGGTGTCCTGCTCACCGAAGTCGTCGCCGGCGGCGGTGAGACCTGGCTGATCGGTTCGCGGGGCGGCGCGCAGGTCCTACTGCGCTGGGACGGCCGCGGCTGGCGGGACGTGCCGGTGCCGCCGGGTTTCGTGTACGGCCTGCACATCCTGGCGGCCGACGACGTCTGGGCCGCGGGCGCCGGCAACTCGGGTGCGGCCGTGTCGCATTGGAACGGGCAGGCGTGGCAGCAGACGATCGTGGACGGGTTCCCGCGGTCGGCCGTCGGCAGCGTGCTGGCGGTCTCACCGACGGAGGTGTGGGCGGGTGGCACGGCCGGGTTCGTCGGCGGCCCACCGGGCAAGCCGATTCCGCCACTGCTGGTGCGCTGGGACGGGCAGGCGTGGAGCCGGGTGGCCGTGCCCACCGACTTCGGCTCGATCGACTCACTGGCGCCCGGCACATCCGGCGGACTTGCCTGGGTCTCGGTGGCCCGCTCGCAGAAGTGGGGCCCGCCGGGCAGTTATCCGCCGTTGGTCCCCGGGCCGGATCTGCTTGCCTGGAACGGACAGTCGTTCACCGAGTACAGCGAACCGGCGGTGGCTGGGGAAGGTGACTCGTGGGTGCTGCGACTGGCGCCGGTGCCGGGCGCGGCGACGGTGTGGTCGGTCGGCCGTGCCGCCGGTCCCGAAGGCACCTTCGCCCCACGCATCCTGCGGTTCGGCTGACCTGGGGACCAGGGGTCCGTCCGAAGCGGACGACAATCGCCTCGGCCCGTGGCACCTCAACCACGCGCGGCACGCACTCCGTGGCACCTCAACCACGCGCGGCACCCAATCCGTGGTGCCGCCGTGTGACGCGGGACGTACGAACGCCGCGTGCTCGCGGGCGGCCGGCGGATCGGGCCGACGCGTCGGGTGGAGCCGAGTCGGGGCGGCCTCGATCACGGTCAACGCAGGTTGCCTTCGGTCCCGTGTCGCACCACGGGCACGCCGCGCAGCCACAAACCCAGGCCGCGCCGGCGGATCCGGGCCGCACCGAGAAGCGGTGCCACCGGGTGCCGCAGGGTCAGACCGAGCAGGGATCGCACCGTGTACGGGCGTCGCTCCCCTCGCACCCGAGCCACAAACGGCCGCCGCGCACCCGGATGGTGCAACGTGACCGTCAGCGCCAGATCACCGTCCGGCGCGGGCAGGCTCAGCCGATAGCTGCCCGAGACGGGGAGGAACGGCGAAACGTAGAACTCCTTTTCGGCCGCCGCTCTTCCCCGGCCGTCGGTGCGAAGTACGTACGCGTGCCTGCCGCCGTAGGTGTTGTGCACCTCGGCCACCACGCACGCAGGCGTGCCGTCGCGGTGGTGGCACCAGTAGACCGAGAGCGGGTTGAACACATGGCCGAGCACCCGCGCCTGAGTGAGTATCAGCACCCGCCCACCCCGGATGTCGATGCCGTGCGCCGCCGTTGCCCGCTCCAGGGCCGGGCGGACCGGCCCGGTGCCGGCGAAGTGGTCGCGTGCGTCGAATCGGGCCAACGGGCGTAGCGGCCACGGCAGACGCGGCGGCGCGTCGAGATCGATCAGCCACATGAAGGATGGGTACGTGAACACCGAACGCACCGGCTCAGCGCGCACGTGCGTAATGGCGCACTCGAACAACGCCGGTGCGAACGAAGCGGCGGCGGACACCGCCCCGCTCGCGGGGGAGCCGGATCGGGACCCGCGCCCGGGCCCACGCGCGGTCGGGTGCACGGTCACCACCGCCCGCCCAACGACTGTGCCGCCGCCAGGCCCGCGCGGCAGCCGTCCTCGTGGAAGCCCCACCCGTGGTACGCGCCGGCGAACGCGATCCGGTCCCGGTTCAGTTCGGGCAATCGACGCTGCGCGGCGACCGCTTCCGGGGTGAACACGGGGTGTTCGTAGGCCATCCTCGCGAGCACCCGTTCCGGCGCGATCGCCCGGTCGTCGTTGAGCGTGACCACGTACCTCTCGCCGGTCGGCAGCCCTTGCAGCCGGTTCATGTCGTAGCTGACCCGCACGCCCGCCGTGCCGGCCCCGCAGGCCGGGAGGCGGCAGTTCCAGGACGCGTGCGCGCGGCGCGGCAGAAGCGTGGTATCGGTGTGCAACACGGCGCTGCTGCGCTCGTAGGCGAACGCACCGAGCACGTCGCGCTCGTGTCGGGTCGGCCGGTCGAGCAGCGCGAGTGCCTGGGCGGGATGGGTGGCCACGACCGCGCCGGTGTAAGTGCGTACGCCGCCCGCCCGATCGTGCACGGCGACTCCGTCCGGGTGCCGGACCACCGCGTGTACCTCGGTGCACCGGCGGATCCGGGTGATCTGCTTGCCGATCCGCTCCACGTATTCACGCGATCCACCCAGCACGGTGCGCCACCTCGGCGAGCCGGAAACGGCGAGCATGCCGTGGTTGGCGAGGAAGCGGAACAGGTGCCGCGCGGGGTAGTGGGTGGCCAGTACGCCCGGGCAGGACCAGACCGTGGACACCAGCGGCAGCACGAAGTGTTGCGCGAAGTAGGGCGAGAATTCGCGTTCTCGGAGAAACCGGCCGAGGGTGATGTCCGAGTCGCCCGCGAGCAGTTCGTGCGCGGCGCGATGAAACCGGGGCACCGCGCCGAGCATCCGCAGGTACGCCGGTCGGGCCGCGGTCCCCGGGGCGGCGAACAGCCCGCCCGGGCCGCGCCCGCCCGCGTACTCCAGTGTGCAGCCGTCGCAGCGCACGGACATGCTCATCTCGGTTTCGCGGGTGCTCACCCCCAGTTCTCCGAACAGGCGGGTGAGCAGCGGATAGGTGCGTTCGTTGTAGACGATGAAGCCCGAGTCCACCGCGAGCGGCCGGCCGCCCGAGCCGGTCACCTCGTGGGTGTGCGCGTGCCCACCGAGCCGGTGGTCGGCCTCGTACAGGGTCACCTCGCCGGCGGCGCGCAGCACGTATGCGGCGGTCAGACCTGCGATGCCCGACCCGATCACCGCAAAGCGCCGTGGCGGCTCCGGCCCGGAGCCCGAGAGCGCTCCGGACGCATCGGCCCCGCCGTAGGGCCCGCCGCGCTCGTGGGCGTGGCCGTCGCCGCCGAGCCGATCGCCGTCGCCGTAGTGGTTCGCCATCCTCATATCAAGAATTCGTCGCGGCGCCACCGGCGGATGGGTGCGAATCCGAACGGTGTGCGACCACCCGGCACAACGCTGACAGGCCGCAGAAGCCCGAACCGTCCGAACGCGATCCGCACCCCACTCCGCGACTCGACCCCTCGACCTCTCGGCCTCTCGGCCCGCTCAGGGCAGGGCATCACCCTCCCCCGCCGCACACCGCCCGCGTCCGCTTCCGTGGCCGGGGCCTCGAAGCAGGCGGGAGTCTGCGTGTGGAGGTCAGCCCGTGGCGCCGAGGGCCTGGTCGAAGTCGGCCCACACGTCCTCGGGGTCCTCGATGCCCACCGAGACCCGGATGGTGCCCTCGCCGATGCCGACCGCGCGCAACTGTCCGGCGTCGAGTTGACGGTGTGAGGTGCCGGCGGGGTGGACGACCAGCGTCTCCAGCCCGCCGAGCGAGGCCGCGAGCCGGGCCAGGCGTACGCGGTGGACGAAGTCGTGTGCCGCGTCGCGCCCTCCGATCATGTCGAAGGCGAGCATCCCGCCGGGGCCGTCGAGGACCCGGCCGGCGATCTCGTGCCCGGGGTGGCCGGCCAGGCCGGGCCAGTGCACGGCGGCGACGGCCGGATGTCCGACGAGACGCCCGGCCAGGACCTCGGCGACCTCACAGTGCCGCCGCATCCGCAACGGCAGCGTGCGCAGGCCGCGCAGGGTGAGCCAGGCCGCGAACGGGTCGGGATTGACGCCGGTTTCGACGGCGCGTTCCCAGACCCGGTGGTGTGCGCCGGTGTCCGCGAAGACGGCGATGCCGCCGACGACGTCGGAGTGGCCGCCGACGTACTTGGTGGTGGAGTGCACGACGATGTCCGCGCCGTGTTCCAGGGGGCGACACAGCACGGGGGTGGCGAAGGTGTTGTCGACGACGGTGGGCACGTCGTGGGCGCGGGCGACGGCGGCCATCACGGGGATGTCGCACACCTGCGTCATCGGATTGGCGATCGTCTCCAGGTACAGCAGGCGCGTGTTCGGGCGCACGGCGGCCGCCACCTCGGCCGGGTCCTCGCCCGAGACGTAGGTGACCTGCACACCGTAGCGCCGTTCCAGGTCACACAGCGTCGCGAACGTCCCCCCGTACAGGCGGCGTTGTGCGATCACGTGGTCCCCGGACGCGAGGTGGGCACCGAGAACGGCGTTGATCGCACCCATGCCGGAGCCGGTGGCCAGCGCGGCGACCCCGCCCTCCAGGGCGGTCATCGCGGTTTCCAGGGCGTGTGTCGTCGGGTTCCCGTAGCGGCTGTACACACAGGGACCGTCCGACCGGGACATCGCGTCGGCCAACGCGTCGGCGTCGTCGAACGCGAACGTCGACGCCTGGTGGAGCGGAACCGCGATCGGTCGGGAGGGGGGCGCAGCAGGCGTTGGCCCTGCTCGTCCGGCACTGGGTCTCCCCCGGGGACGCGGTCCTGGTGGAGGGGCCGACGTATCCGGGCATGCTCGAGCCATTGCGCGAGGCCGCGGCGGATCCGCTCTGGGCAGAGCGAGACTGGGACGGGCTGGATGTCGAGGCGTGGTGTCGGACGCTGGTCGATCGCCGGCCCGCGTTCGCCTACCTGGTGCCGACCTTCCACAACCCGACTGGGACGGTGATCCCGTCGCTGGTGCGCCGGCGCCTGGTGGAGACGGCGGTCGCGCACGATGTACCGATCGTCGACGACGAGGTGCTCTCGGGCCTGTCCTTCGTCGGCGACCCGCCACCGGGACTCGCGGCGTTCGCCTCCGCCGGACGGATCGTCAGCGTCGGGTCGCTGAGCAAGATCGTGTGGGGCGGCCTGCGAATCGGTTGGATCCGCGCCGACCGCGACCTGATCGCCCGCCTGGCCAGACTCAAGGCCACCCAGGACCTCGGCGGCGACGTACCGGCACAACTGGCCGCCGCCGAACTCGTCCCGAACATCCCCGCCCTCTCCCGCCACCGCGCGCGGTTGCTGCGCGCGCGACACGACCACCTGTGCGCACGACTGACCACGGACCTGCCCGACTGGCATTTTCGCCCGGTGGAGGGCGGCCAGACGTTGTGGATCCGACTGCCGCACGGCGACGGAGGATCCTTCGCACAGACGGCCATGCGGCACGGAGTGGCGGTGCTGCCGGGTTCGTCGCTGCATCCGGCGGGCGGAAACGCCGATTGTGTACGGATCTCCTTCCTCGCCGACGTAGGGGTCCTCGACGAGGCCGTGGACCGCCTGGTCCGCGCATGGAACGCCTATCCGGGAGAGCCGAGGTCGAACACCGTGCCCTCCGGCGTTGCGGTATAGACCACGGGACATCCACGACCCCACCGGATCGCGGTCACAGTCGCAGAAGCCGGGGGCGCAGTCCGACACCGGCAGCGCCTCGTCGCCGCGCTGCGCACCGACATCCCGCCCGGCGTGATCCGGACCAAGCCCGGCCGGACGCCCCGGCCGACTGGTTCCCGGAGGACATGAGCCTCCACGTCGACGACGGGGCCTGTGTGGCTCGGCGAACCGACGTTGCGCTGCCCGCACTCCGGTCGCCACCACGACCGAGCCGGCCGGACGCCTTCCCGGCAACCCTCGACAACGACATCACCCACGATGTTGCCCCGCTGACCGGCGCGGCTTCGGTGCGGCCCGGTGCGGCCCGGTGCGAGATTGACCCATGAAATGACGTTATGAATGAACCATTCCATGGGTCTTTCGCAGACATAGATTTGCTCATGTCAGCAACGAAAGCCCCGGCCCCAGGCCGGGAGAACGCCCCGGTGTCCTCACGAAAGCAGGCTTCGCCATGTCCTCGACCACGTCCCCGACCGTGTCCGCGGCCCCGCCGCGCCGCCGCCTCGGGCCGACCCTGGCACTGCTGGCATTCGCCCAGCTCATCATCTCCGTCGACTACAACATCGTGTACGTCGCGCTGCCCGAGATCGGCGCCGGCCTCGGGTTCTCGGCGCAGAGCCTGCAATGGGTGATCAGCGCGTACGCCGTCGCGTTCGGCGGGTTCCTGCTGCTCGGGGGTCGGGCGAGCGACCTGTTCGGGCCGCGCCGGATGTTCGCCCTGGGCCTGAGCCTGTACGCCGTCTCATCGCTGCTCGGCGGCCTCGCCGGCGGCCCGGGCCTGCTCATCGCCGCCCGGGCGATCCAGGGGGTGGGCGGTGCGTTCCTGTTCCCCGCGACGCTGACGTTGGTATCCACGAGCTTTGCCGAAGGACGGGAGCGGAACCGGGCGTTCGCGGTGTGGGGCACGGCCGGCGGCAGCGGCATGATCCTGGGTTCGCTCCTCGGCGGGGTCCTCACGGACGCCTTCGGCTGGGCGTCGGTCTTCTTCGTCAACGTGCCGCCGGCCGGCGCCGCCGCGCTGCTCGCGTTCGTGCTGATCGCCCCGGACTCGCCGCGCGCCAAGGGGCGTTCGTTCGACCTGGCCGGTGCGCTCACCTCCACCATCGGAGTCACCGCTGTCGTCTTCGCGCTCGTGCAGGGTCCGGAATCGGGCTGGACGTCCCCGGCCGTCCTGACCGCGTGCATCGCGGGCGCCCTGCTGCTCGCCGCCTTCGTCGCCGTGGAGCGCCGCAGCGCCGATCCGCTGCTGCCGCTTCGGCTGTTCGCGAACCGCAACCTGAGTGTGGGCACCGTCGTCACGTTCCTCTACATGGGTACCTTCGGCACGCTGCTGTACTTCCTCACTGTCTACTTCCAGGGCGTGCACGGCTACGACGCGTTGACCACCGGGCTGGCCTTCCTGGTCCCGATGGTGGCGATCGCGGTCGGCTCGCAGACCGCCGGGCGCCTGGCCACCCGGTACGGCATCCGCCCGACCATGATCGCGGCGCTGCTGGTCGGCGCGGGCGGCGCGGTGATCGTCGGCTCCACCATGGCCGTCGGGGCGTCGTACGCCGCGCTCGTCCCCGGGCTCGTCGTGCTCGGCATCGGGCAGGGTGCCGGCTACACCCTGATGTTCGGCGCCGCCGCGCTCGGCGTGCCCGCCGAGGAGCAGGGCATCGCGTCCGGCGTCGCGTCTACCAGCCAGCAGACCGGCGGCGCGGTCGGCCTCGCGCTGCTGGTCGCGGTCGCCAACTCCGGCCTGGACGGCCTCACCGGCGAAGCCCTCCGCGGCGCGACCACCGACGGACTGCGCACCGCGGTGTTCATCGCGGCGGCCGGGATCGCGGTGACCGCCCTGGTGGCCCTGGGCCTGCGCAAGCCGGAGACGAAGCGGATCGCCGAACACACGTCGGCAACCGAGGGACGACCCGTCGTCCACATCTGACGAGACGCCGATGCGCGAACACCGCCCTGCCGGGGCGGTGTTCGCGCATCGGCATGTCGTCGGCATCTCGTCGGCGCGTCATCGGCGTGCGGTCTGCCCAGAAGTCCGTCACGTCGGCGTCACTCCGCCCCCGGAGGCTGACGAAACGCCCGCTTTCCCAGACCCGTTCGGCGAAACGCAGACAGCCGTAGCTTGACCCGGCCGCTACGGAACGGGAGACCGCACCCGGTGAGGCGGATGCCTTTCCGCCGAGACGCGACAGACGTGCCGCCACCCGCATCCCGGCGCAGCGGAAGGGGCGTTGACGGCACCGCTGTTGCCGACGCCTTCCAGACCGCCGCCGTCGTCACCACGACCGCCGTACGGAAGACCGCAGGCGGAACACCCACAGGCGGCCTGCCGCTGGGCCTGCGTATCGCCGCGGCCCGTCTGCGCGAACGCCCGGGATGGGCGGTCGACGACCTGGTCGACCGGCCGGCCGACGAGCGGCACCGTCTGGCGGAGCCGGCGACGGGTGACCTCCCGGTGCGCGGCAGCCTGGAGCTCAGCCGTGCCGCCCGGCGTGGCAGCGCCGACCCGGTCGCTCGGACGGCGGCCCGCGGGTGATGCCTGCTGGGGCTGATGCCGGCGGGCGATGTGGAGAAGCCGGCCTCGCCCACGCCCGCCGAACCACATACTCGGCGAGAACCCCGGCCAGCGCGCGTGGGACGGACCCTCCCCGGCACTCGGATCGGACGCACTGATCACACGGCTCCGGCCCGCCCCGACCAGGGGCGGCACGCGGCCGAGAGGGGAGCGCGGCGCGGAACGGCATCTGCCCGGGGGCCGCGTGTGCCCGGGGGCGGCTGTCCTCGACGCGCCTGTCGACGAGTGGCCGTGACCGTCGGGCTCACGCGCCCTGGGTTCACGGCGTGTGGCCCGGGGCGTACTGCTCGGCGTACTCCCCGGTGGCCGGGACAACGGTGATGACGTCGATCATGACGCCGTCCGGCGCCGCGACGATGAAGTGGCGCTGCCCGAACTCCTCCGTGCGCAGGGAGAGGAGTTCGGGCAGGCCGGCCAGTGTGACCAGCCTGTGGTGTTCGGCGTCGACGTCGTCGACCTCGAAGTTGAGCAGCAGGCCGCCCTGGAGAGGTGTGCGATACCCGTCGGGGATGGTCGGATGGGCGTGGTCGAGCAGGGCGAGTTCGTACTGCGGGGCGTCCGGGCGGTGGAGGCTCACGTACCAGTCGGCCTCGAAGGACACCTCGAACCCGAAGTGTCGGGCGTAGAAGTGGCGTGATGCGGCGACATCGCGGGTGGCGATCACCGGGTAGAAGCTGCCGAGCTTGACCTTCATGACACGTCTCCATCCGCCTGCGGGCCAACTTTCACATACCTTGAGTATGTGAAATGCACGGTAGCATACCCGGGGTATGCGAAAGGAAGGGTGAACCGAGGGATGACTGTCACGAGGGCCGAGCAGCGGGCGGCGACACGGCGGGCACTGCTGGCCGAGGGGCGCCGGAGGTTCGCCGCCGACGGCTATCACGACGTGGTTCTTACCGATGTGGCGCAGGCGGTGGGGGTCACCAAGGGGGCCGCCTATCACCACTTCGACAGCAAGGCCGGACTCTTCCGGGCCGTGGTCGCCGAGGTGCAGCGCGAACTCGGTGACCGGGTCGCGCACGCCGCCGAACCGTACGACGACCCATGGGAGCAACTGCGGGCCGGCTGCCGGGCCTTCCTCGCCGCCGGACGCGATCCGACGGTGCGCCGAATCGTGCTGATCGACGCGCCGGCCGTACTCGGCTGGGACGAATGGCGGGCCATGGACGAAGACTCCTCCGCCCGGCATCTGACCGAGGCTCTCGATGCCCTGGTGGAGGCCGGAGCCATCGCCGACCAACCGGTGGAGCCGCTCGCGCGATTGTTGTCGGGGGCCATGAACGAGGCCGCGCTGTGGCTGGCCCGGTCGGCAAGCACGGAAGCACTGGCACAGACGGAGCAAGCGTTGGACCGACTGCTGAACGGGTTGCGATCCCGGAACAACGAGCAGCCGTGAAAGCGCTGCTCACCACCACTCGTCGAGCCCGAAATCAACACCTTCGACCCCCGCGACGTCGCCGCCACGGCTCACAACCACGTGCACACCGGCAACCTCCTCCATGCCGGGAAGACAATGCGCCGGCGACACACCAGTCCGGTGTCGGGGCCGAGGCCGGGGCCGACTGGTCGGCGCTACCCCGCCTGCTGCCCTACCGATGGGCCTGGTCCGCGCGGTCGGCTCGCTGGAGGGTACTGACCGTGATCCGCCCCCGCCAGCGGATCACCAACCGACGCACACGGCGCGGTTCGCCTGCCGAGAAACGGGTGGGACTCCTCGCCCAAACCCGGCACGAGGCACTGAGCTGGGCGGGGGGTGCGCAGATGTGGGATCCGGGGCGGGTTTGCCGGTGTCACGCGTCGAACCACACGACCAGGCGCACGCCGTCGTCTCCGCAGGATTTCGCGGCCCGTGCCATCTCCGCCCACACCCGCCCCCATCGCCCGTCGGGCGGCACCGCCTCTCGTCGCCGCATGCGTTCGACGCGGAACACGCGCTCGTCGACGGCCCATTCGGTACCCGGTGGGTAATCCGCTCCCCTGACAAGCCCGCCGATTCCGAGGACACGGGCCAGGCGGGGGCTCTGGGTGGACTTGCCGACATATGCGAGCCCGTCGCGGGTCCGGCGGTACTCATGGACCCGATCGTCCAGGCCCTCGGCGGGCTCGTCCCAGTCCACAGCCCTCAGTTGCGCCCAGTCGATCCACGTCGCCCGATCACCGTCGCATTCCGCGTGCCGCGCACGGGCGAGGGCGCAGGCATCGGACGGAAGCCCCCGATCGGCCGCCAGAGGACGGAAGTTCGCCAGATTGCGGACACCGAACAGGCAACCGAACGCGTCGTAGTTCCGATCAATGCCGAACTCCGCGAGATCGACCGCCACCCGCCACTGCCCCCGGCCCCTGCCCAACGCCCGCGTCTCGACGCACCCGTCGATGTCCGTACCCATGAGCCCATTCTCCCGGTGTCGCCGGCGGACCCCGGCAAGCGATCCGACCACACCTCCGCGCCGGGCCTCGGACCGCCTTGCCGCCGGGCAGGGTCAGTATCGGCACGCCGAGCATTGACGCCCATCCGCCGCGAAGCGTTCCATCACCGGCCGGAGACCATTGCCGAAGCTCGCCGGATCCGCGACGCGTCATCGCAACCATCGATCGCCCGGCCTCGGTTCACCCGCCCACGCGACACCGCCGGAGGAACATCCGACGGCGGAACCGGAGAAGCACCCGATACCGAGGACGACCGGCTTGCCCGGGAATCGGCCACGCCGCGCTCACCATGCTCGGGATCAGACTTCGTTGCCGCGGACGTGACGCTTCGTCGGGGGTGGTTGGGCGGGGCCGGACGGTGTGGCGCCGGGGTTGCCTCGCGCCAGACCCTGGCCGGTGCCGCGCTCTTGGGGTTGCGGGTCGGAGGAGCCCGCCGTCGCCGCGTCGCCGCGTGCGGCGCCCAGGCCCAGGCGCGCTTTGTTCGCCGCCTCGATGCCCCCGGCGCCGGTTTCCGTGTCACGGG
Organism: Embleya sp. NPDC127516; assembly: GCF_044765325.1. Taxonomy (NCBI): domain Bacteria; kingdom Bacillati; phylum Actinomycetota; class Actinomycetes; order Kitasatosporales; family Streptomycetaceae; genus Embleya; species Embleya sp. NPDC127516. The sequence continues at coordinate 36,226 of NZ_JBIWJT010000044.1, forward strand.
CCGGCTGCGATGCCGTGGGGGACGGCGCAGGGGTGTCGTTCGGTGTGCGTGCGGCGGATGTCGTCTCGCGTTGGGTGCGGAATTCGCCCAGTTTCGCCAATGCCGCCGCGGAATAGTACGAGTTGTCGCTGTCGAGCAGGGTACGCAGCGGGGCCAGTCTCGCGTCCAGAAGCCGAAGGGTGGACTTGGCCTGTGGGCCGCTCGGCTGGGTTCGGGCATCCTGCCGGTCCGCCGCGGCATCGGCGTCGCGAAAGGTGTCGAGAATCAGCTTTCGCACCGCGGGGAAGCCCTGGGAGGGTCCGGTCGACCAGTTCTCGCCAACCTCGACCTGGGCGGCGGTCACTCCCGGGCGCGCCAAGGCCGCCCGAGTGCGATGTGGGAAGCGGCCGCGGGCGGCTGCCCAGGCGGTGACTTGTGCGAGCGTCTTGCTGTCACGCTCGAGGATCGCGGTGGTCCGCAACGTTTGCAGTTCGCGCAGCCCCTGGTCGAGAGACCGCCAGTAGTCCGGCTGTTCGAGGTCGTCCAGTTGTCGACGAAACAGCCGCTTATCCTTCAGAACGTTGTCCGAAGGAGCGGCCACGGGTTGGCCGACGATCTCCCGGGCACGCGAGGCCGCCTCCCTCAGTCGCTCCCAGCGGGTGTTCTCCTGGTTGACCACCGCAGGTCTCCTCCTCGGGACAGGTCAGGTCGTGGATGCGATCCGCGCCGACAGGATCAATCATCGCGCCCGGTCGTCGCAATTTCGGACTCGACCGCGATGGCCACGTGGGTCGTTCCCCGTACCCGTGTCGAAGGCACGCTCACGGCAAGGACTTTCCAAGCCACCGGGCGTCTCGGGAAACGGTTCACCGACGTGCGGAACGGCTCGACCGCACCGCTCTCCGGTCGGCGGACTACCATGATCCACTGGAGAGAAGGTCGCGCCCGGTGCCCACGCTCCTGGTGGGCCGGGCGTCTACGCACGAAGGCCGGGGGAACGGCATGGCTTGGTGGAACCCGGCGACATGGCGATCGCGCGGACGAGGCGCCGAGGTGCCGGCGGGCGGATCCGGAAGCGGTTCCGAACGCGGATCCGGATCCGAAGCAGCCGCCATCCAGCGGATCAGGCGCGAGTTGTCGACGCGTACCGGCGGCCCCGGCGCCCCTCAAGTGCGGCGCAGAGCGGTCTCACGCACGCGGATGACGGTCGGCGTCCCTTCCAGCCCCGTCGTCCGGCACTCCTCCGGCCGCGATTCGTCGCAGGATCGACCATCGCGAACTCGCCTGTACACACGGACGCGTTCGTATCGGCTGCGAACGGCGGTCGGCGATGGCGTGGGAACGAAGTCGCCGTCCCGACTGCGGCCCAGGACGCCGGGACAACCGGCCCGGGAACACCGCGTGCGCTCCGACGCGGTACAGGCGGCGAGCCGCCTGCGGGGCGCGAGCAGCTTGCGTCGTGCCGACAAGGGCATGGTCCGCCATCAACTCGCCTCCGCCAAGCACACGTCGGGGCGCGTCCACGTGGCCACGAACCGGCGGGAAGGCGCGGCCACCCCCGGAATCGCCGCCTCCGGCTTCGGCGCCGCGGTACGGATAGCCCCCGCCCGGGACGAACTGAGAAGCGGTGCGTTCCGCAAGCCGAAAGCACAGGAACAGGGCCGTTCACAAGCGGACCAAGTGCGGCAATACCTGGACGCCTGGTGGCGCACCCGCTCCACGCGCGGCTCCGAACGCAGCGGGTGACAGCCGCCCGCGACTCACCGCCGCCACCCGTGGCCCCGATCACCCGGCCCCCGAACCCTCAGCGGCCCGCCCCCATCACCGACCACCCGCTCAGGCCGCCCGGCCCATCCGGTCCGGCACAATCACGCGGCAGCCGACATCACTCGCCAGTCGGTCGCGCCCGACCGCATCCGCGCGGTGGTCGCACCACGTTTCGCGTCCCGATGTGGCCGAGGTCGCCGACAGGAGCCGAGGATCGGAACCGGGGCACCGGACGATCGGAGAAGTCCTCGTCCATGACTTCGCCCTCCGCCCGTAGACGATCTCGGTGCGAGGCACGGGGAACCGCAGCGTGTCGCCTCCGCCCGCGACGTGTGGCTGATCGAACCGGGCGGCCGTCCCGGACCGGCTCCGCGCCGCCGACGACACATCGACAGGGCAGAGCGATCCGGGCACCTCACTAGACCGAGAAGCTGTTCACCCTGGTCGGTGTCACGCGGACGATCACCCGGGCGATCTCGTCGGGCTCCGGCGGCGGGGCCTCGCCGAGGTACCTGAGCGAGAGCGCGAGTGGAAGCTCCTTAGCCGGGTCCGGCACGATCTCGGCGGTGCCTCGCAGCTCGACCGAGTGGTAGGGGTTGTCCAGGTCGAAGACCGTGACGCTGACCCGGGGGTCACGACGGAGGTTGCGTACCTTCGCCCGACCCTCGGTCGCGGAGAACACCACGGTGTCGCCGTCCCGCTGATACCAGACCACCGAGGCCTGGGGCCCTCCGTCGGCGTTGAGCGTCGACACGGTGGCGAAGTTCCTGCCGTCGAGCAGCTTGCGCGTCGACTCGTCGAGCGTCGTGGACATGGGGTGCTCCCGGTTCTGTGCATCCGACCCGCGCGCCCCTTGGGGCACTTCGTGTTACGGACCCATCCTCTGCGCCCCCGGACAGCGACGGAAGAAGGCACTTTCATGTCACAGCGGAACATCCAGGTAACGGAACCACCGACCCGATGAGCCGCCCGTGCCCGTCCGGCCTTCCGCTCTGTCGATGACGCCACCGCCGCTCCCGGCGCACGCAGGTCACCGGTGCCACCCGTGGGCGTGCCGATCGTGCTCGCCTTCGAAGTACCGTACGGCGTGCCCCCGTCCGCGCCTCTTTCCCGTCCCGGTTTCGACGCGGCGTTTGCCGGGCGTACATCCCGGTCGACGTCCGTGTTCGGCGCGCCGACTAGGCGGACTGCCATAGTTCGATGCGGTTGCCCTCGGGGTCGGTGACCCAGCCGAAGCGTCCGACGCCCTCCATATCCTGGGTCTCGTCGGCTACATCCGCGCCCTTGGCGCGGAGTTGCGCGAGCATGGCGTCCAGGTCGCGGACCCGGAAGTTCAGCATGGTCTGCTGGGTACGGGAGCCGAAGTAGTCCGTCCCGATCTCGAACGGCGCGAAGACGGTGGGGCCCGCCTCCTGGTGCCACAGACCGTTTTCGTCCGCGTCCAAGCCGAGGCGAGGGCGCGTCGCGCGCGGATGAGCCACCGCAGGCTCTGCTGCCGACCTGCGGCAGCCTGCGCGGCCGCCGGCCCACGGCACGCTCCCGCAACATCACAAACAGGTATGGCCCCCTGCCTGGGGGCCATACCTGTGGTGAGGGGCCATACCTGCCGCTCGAACGGTGCACCTGGCGGGCTCGTGCGACGACCGGCAGTGACGTGGGTGGGCTCATCCGGCGGGAAGAGCGTCGTGGGACCGGGGTCGGACGCGTTCGAACGACTGCGGGCGTGCGACGATCACGCCGGCAGGAGTTGCGGTTCCAATTGCTCCGCCGGCGCAGCCTTCGGCTCCCACAGCCTGGTTGTCCGCACGTAGCAGTAGATGACCGAGGTCATCGCCAGAATGAGCAGTGGTCCGAACACCCACGGATGTCTGGCCATCTCCATCGGCAGATAGCGATATGACACCAAGAGCACCGCGAAAACCGTCGCGCCGTAGCTGACCAACCGAATTCCGGACCGGTTCCAGCCATGGTCGAGCGAGCGCAGCGCCCCCTCTATCGTGAGCACGAACACCACGCCGGCCACGAGGTCCGCGCCGTAGTGGTAGCCGAATCCCAGCGTGGCCGCGAGCGTGCCGATCAACCAGAACGATCCGGCGAATCGGATGAACCGCGATCCCTTGCGGGAATGAATGAAGATCGTGGTGGCCCACGCCGTGTGCAGGCTGGGCATGCAGTTGCGAGGGGTGATCTCGTCGAACCGGAACGGGTGCGGGGTACCGATCGACGGCGGCGTATCCGGCCATAGGTTGGCCACCGCCCACTGCCCGCCTTCGGCGCTGTAGGCGAAGACCGGTCCGACCACCGGGAAGATCATGTAGATGCCGGGCCCGAGCAAACCGATGACCAGAAAGGTCCGCACCAGGTGGTGGCCCGGGAAGCGGCGCTCGACCGCCACATGACGCAGTTGGTACAGCGCGACGATGGCCGCTGCCAGTGGCAGCTGCCCATAGACGCCGCCGAGAACATGGGAGCCGATCGGGTCGGTGGCCTCGAGCATCCGGCCTACCAGCCACGACGGGTCACCCAGTGCGTGATCGGCGGTTGCCACGTACTCGTCGAGCACGTTCGGGCGCGTCACCGACGTGATGAGCAGCCAGGTATCGCCGGTCTTGTGGCCCGCCACCAACAGCAGTCCCAGCCCCGCGCCCTTCAGCAGCAGGACACGTTCCCGGCCGGTACGGCGCGTGAGGGCAATGACCGCGCAGCCCAGAATCACCCACAGCGCGCCGTTGCCGAAGTTCATCCTGGCGTCGACCACCCACCGCACCAACCAGAAGGCGAGGTCGATACCGATTGCCGCACCGGCCGCGATAAACCGCTCCCGCCAGGTGAGCACCACCATCGTCAGCGCCAGGCCCGCGTACAGCAGCGGCCCCGAGTCGGGAGGGAATATCACCTCCCGCGCCTGAGCGGTAATCGGCCCCCCGGAGCCGTAGTGCCGTGCGATGATCTCCAAGGTTATGAGAAATCCGAGGGCTGCCACACTCACCGCGGCCCACAGAATCGCCCGCGACCGACGCTGCACGGCGACCATGCCTTCGCGACTTATTCGCGAAAACTTTCGCAATATTATGAATATCAATTACTCGGCCAATTTTGTTGGATTCCAGTAAATAGATCACCCTTCGTGCCGGATTGCGTGGTTCTTTGGTGAAGGACGGCGCTTGGGGTGATCGTCGTGAGATCGATCATGTTATCGGAGCGCCACGGGCGAGTCCGAAGGCGTTCTTCTCGTGTTTCCACGCCGGTGGCCACCATGGATGCCTACACGCCCGCAGCCGCCTCACCGCTCGGCTCCGTCGAGCATGTCCCGCACTCGCGCAACCTCCCACGGCGCGTCCTCCACGGGCCGGTTCGCGCTCGGTTTCCGAAGCATGGCGCGATGGTCCTCGATGACCGCCTCCCGCATCAACCCCCACGCCGCAGCGGCTTGCACCTCCCGGATGCGATCCAGCACGAGTGCCCTCGCCGGCTCACGTGCTTCCTCGCCGCCCCGCTTCACGGCCCCGTCGGGACTGCACCAGTGGTCGAGGGCGATACCCACGGCCGCCCGGTCGTCGCTTTCGAGCAGCGTGCGAAGCTTCGTCGAGCACGCCGTAGACCGTCCGGGCGGCCTTGCCGCGCACCACGTCCGAGTCCGTGCGCGTGAGAGCGTCCAGCAAGAGGTCGGTGTCGCCGGCCTCGACGTGGCGCGCCCCGATCGCGTTCAGGGCGCCGATCTCGGCGGAAGGCATCGGCCGCCGGAGCACCTCCCGCGCGGGCCGGAACCTCGGCCGGTACGCAAGCGTGCGCCTTCGTGCGTCACGTCTCCGGCGGTCCGGCCGGTGTCCAGTTCCCGTGGAGTCCGAGAGGAACACGCGTCGGGATTCGAATGCGCGCCACCGGCCCGGATCCGGGGTCCTCATCCGGAATGACCAGGAGCCAACTCGTGTCTTGGGTAAGGTCGATGGCAAAGGTCAGCCAGTGGCCGTACGCAGCCGTCTCGGAGCCGTTGTCGTCCATTCCGTTGTCGCGCCCGGCAGGCGCGTAGACCGGTTCGCCGACCGAAAGGTCGCTGTCCGACCACGTCGTGGCGGTGATGGGGCCATCGGATCGGTCGGTGTCGTACCAGCGCAACGCGTCGTGCTCGCCGTGGGGCAGATCGATGCGGCCACTCCTCGAGGCGAGTGCGACCCGGCGGTGGCGACGGCCGATGAGACGGTCGTCCACTCGGGGGAATTCGACGGAGACGTCGTCGAGTCGGGTGCGCCGCATGGTGCCTGCGGCGGGATTCAGTATCGCGCGGGTCAGCCCTCCATGGTTGGGCGTGCGTGGGGCGTTCGGGTCCTCGATCAGCGATAGGCGATCCCATTGCACGTAGTCGAGCACGACGTCCCCGTGCGGGTCGACGTCGTGGGCGTTGACGGTGTGCCACACCCAGAACGCGTCGTCCTCGGCCCATCGCACCGGTCCGCCGTCGCGCGGGATCAGGGCGACCCGGGTGCCCCGCTCCGGACGCCAGGCGATCATCGAGCCGCCGCTCATGGCGGCGTCCATGTCGAAGAACACCGGGGCGAGCACGAGTACCAAAAATCTTGCGGTCAGCGCCATGTCGTGGATCATCACCGGTTCGTCGACCCCCGGGACGGGAGTCGGGCCGCGAGCGACGGTTCCGTCGCGGGCCACGATGGACCAGGTCAGGAACGGCGGCTCCAGCGCGTAGCAGAAAACCGCCATCTCCCCCGTCGTCGGGTCGATCTTGGGATGCGCGGTGATCCCGGCCGGCAACGCCCCCTCGAACGTCTCCCGACCGATGGTCTCCAGGTCCGGCGTCATCCGGAACGGGCACGCGGACTCGGCGAGCGCGAGCAGGCGTCCCGCATGGCGGACGACATTGATGTCCGGCAGGTCGCGGAAAGTACCCACGAGCGGTGCCGGGACGTCGGGCTCCCGGGGCAGGATCATCGATTCGATACCACCCCACAGGGCGCGGCCCGCGCGTTCCTCCGCCAGGAGCGCCAGCGTACGCACGAACCGATTGCGGTAGCGGGCCTTTCCGCCCGACAGCCACACGCCGTGCAGCATGCCGTCGCCGTCGATGGGATACAGGTACGAGCCGATGGGGGTGAACCGGGGATTGGGCCCGTTGCGCAGGAACATTCCGTCCAGACCGCTCGGAAGTTCACCCCGGATCTCCAGGTCCGGCGCGTCGATCTCCTCGATCACCGGTGCGAATCGTCCCGACAGATACGGATTGCGCGTCGGATCAAAGTCCGGGCCGGGTCGCATGACCAAATCACCTCCAGAGGGCCCCGCTCAACTCCCTCCCCACAGAAAGCACGCACCGTCGCGCGCGGCATCCCGCTTGTTACAGTTTGCCCCGATCGGCGTCCGCAAATCGACGAGCGCGAGGCGTCTCTGCGACCCCGATGCCCCGGTACGGCGATCCGTCCCGACGTCGACGCCGAAACGAAGCACGAGTGCGCATCGGCCTCCACCCTCGGATGCACACGTCCGGGGACGCAGCCGACGGCGCGGCTTCGAGCAGGCCCTGGTCGCCGTCCCGCACGTCATCCAAACCCAGCGCCCGTTCGGTGAACCCGCTTACCTCCTGCGCGTGGCGACCACCGACCCGGGCGCCTTCCAGCGGCTCTACGACCGGCAACTCGCCAAGTTGCCGGGGGTCCAGCGCTGACCTCCACCATCGTCATGAAGAAGGTCGAAGAACGTCGAAGAACGTCGTCGACGCCCGCCCGCTGCCGCGCTAAGGGAACACCGGCGGGAACGCCGACGGGCGGCGACGCCTCCGCCGTGCCCACCGTGCGTCGCGGAAGCCGGCGGCGTCTCACTTTCCGATGACTGTCGTACGCCCCTCGAATGGGGTTGTCCCCCGGTGCCCCATCGGGAAGGCTGTGGCCAATGACCTCCCATCCGCCCGGCACGGCCGGCACGGCAACCACCACCTTCTCCGTCGGAGGCGAATTCCCGGTATCCCGGGTCGGGTTCGGCGCCATGCGCCTGTCGACCGACCCCGGCCCCGAACGCGACGCCGCCATCGCGGTGGCCCGACATGCCGTGGAGGCGGGTGTCACTCTGATCGACACCGCCCACCTCTACGGCTGGGGAGCCAACGAGGAACTCCTCGCCGAGGCCCTCCATCCGTACCCGGACGACCTGCTGATCACCACCAAGGTCGGCGTCACCCGGACCGGCCCCGAGGGGTGGGCGTACGACGCACGGCCCGAGAGCCTGCGCGAGCAGGTCGAGCAGGGCCTGCGCCGACTCCGGATCGAACGCGTCGGCCTGCTCCAACTACACCGGATCGACCCGGATGTTCCCTTGGCCGAGCAGATCGGTGCGCTCCACGAGCTCCGCCAAGAGGGCAAGATCGGCCATATCGGCCTGTCCGAGGTCACCGCCGCACAACTCGCCGAGGCCCGACAGACCACCGAGATCGCAAGCGTGCAGAACCGCTACAACCTCCTCGAGCGGGAGTACGAACCCGTTCTGGACGCCTGCGAAGCCGCCGGGATCGCCTTTCTCCCCTGGCGCCCCGTGGCCGCAGCGACGCCCGGGCCGGCAGCCGCGCTCGATGCCGTCGCCGCCGAACTCGACGCCACCACGCCCCAGGTCCTGCTCGCCTGGCTGCTCGCCCGCTCCCCCGTCGTTCTGCCGATCCCCGGAACGAGTTCGACCGCCCATCTCGACGAGAATCTCGCCGCGGCGGACTTCCGCTTGACCGAGTCCCAGCGCAAGCGCCTCGACGAAACGGCTTCCCGCCCGGTGACCTGAACGGACGCCGCCGGTCGCGAGCGTCGAGACCAGTGTCCTTCCGCGATCGGAACGTGGCTCAGGCAGTGCCGTCCGGGGCCGATTCGGGTTTCGTGTGGAGGACCTCGCGGGCCTGCTCCGCGGCGCGGGCGATGCTCTCGGAGACGAAGTCGACGAAGCGGCCGATGTTTTCGAGGCGCGTGGCGGCGGGGGTTCCGGCACCGAGAACGTCGACACCCTGGCGTGCGACGTCGCCGAGGTGGGCGGTGGAGCGGGCACTGGCCATCATCGACTGGTACCAGACGTCGTCGTCGACGAAGTAGCGCTCGCGCCGGCGTTCGTCGCGCTCGCGGCGGACGAGGCCCTGGCTCTCCAGGAACGCGATCGCCTTGGACACGGACGCCGGACTGACCTGGAGGCGCCGGACGAGGTCGGACGCGGTGAGGCTGCCCGCGTCGGTGGTGTAGAGACACACCAGGACCCGGGACATCATCCTGGCCAGGCCCGACTGCACGAGCACGGTGGTGAACACCTCCTCGTACTCGCGCACGGCCTCGGCATCGCGCCCGTGCGCCTGCGGGGGCGCCTCCGACCCCGGATGAGCGGCCTGCCCGCGCCGGCGGGCGCGCCGTTCGGTGGCGCGGTGGGCCACGTCGGCGCGATAGGCGGTGGGGCCGCCGTTGCGCATCACCTCGCGGGTGATCGTCGAGGTCGGACGGTCCAGCCCCCTGGCGATCTCGGCATAGGCGAGGCCGTCGGCCAGGCCCAGCGCGATCTGCCGACGTTCCTGCTGGGTGAGCCTGCCTCCCGGCATCGCGGTCTCCTTCATGCTCGGTGGGGCCTCACGCTAGCGTTCACTCTCAATTTATTGCAACGAGCAAAGCAGAGGTCGTTGCATTATCCACACAACCATTGCAACGATTAGCCCGCCTTGACCTGCATATATGTCGATTTTATGCAACGACCGGATTGCCGATCCAATGAACGCAACGTAGCTTTTCCCTCATCGGAAACAGCGGGCCGCAAGGGGCCACGCTGCACCGGAAGGAGAGCACGATGCAGAAGTTCGACACCCCCACCCCCGTCACCGCCGTCCTGGACATCCCCGCGGGACGCATCCGCTTCATCGCCGCCGACCGGACCGACACCACGGTCGAGATCCTGCCCGCGGACGCCTCGAAGGCCCGCGACCTGAAGGCGGTCGAGCAGACCACCGTCGAATACGACGGCGGCGTCCTGCGGATCGAGGCCGCATCGGCGACGAACCGGATCCTCGGCGCCTCCGGCTCCGTCGAGGTCACCGTCCGGCTGCCCACCGGCTCCCGCATCGACGCGAAGGCCGCCGCCGCCGACCTCCGCGGCGTCGGTCGCCTCGGGGACGTCACCTTCGAGGGCGCTCAGGGCACCGTCAAACTCGACGAAACCGCGACCGCCCGCCTCACCCTCCAGGCCGGCGACGTCTCGGTCGGCCGTCTCGGCGGCCCCGCCGAGATCGACACCCGCAAGGGCGACATCCACATCACCGAGGCCGTCCACGGCGCACTCGCGCTGCGCACCGAGTACGGCGAGGTCTCCGTCGGCGCCGCCCGCGGAGTCTCCGCCACCCTGGACGCCGGCACCACTCACGGTCGCATCCACAACACCCTCAAGAACCCCGACGGCGCCACCGCCGGCCTCGACATCCACGCCACCACCGCCTACGGCAACATCACCGCGCGCAGCCTGTGACAAGCACCCACCACGACCGACCCGACCGTCGCCGCGCGGGGGCTGCGCAAGCCCCCGCGGCGACAGCGTCGTCCTCGACCTCGCCGCGTCCGCAGCGGTACCCGAAAACGAAGAAGGGCGCCCCTCCCGATGCGGGAACGGCGCCACGAAACGTCGAAGGTCGGTGAGGGTGGCCGCCTCACGGCGGAAGGCACACCGTGGCTCCAGCCGAACGGTAGTCCACGGAGGCAATGGTTGGGCCCGGGGGCACACCCTCACCGACCTCCACCACAACCGACACCACCCCGGGATCATTCCCAGTGCCGAGTCGCACCCGCAGGGCCCGACGCGGCGCGGGTGCCGGGACGGTCTTTTGGGCGCAAGGTCCCTCCGGCACCCTTCAGCCGAGTTCCTCGGCCAGTCCGACGATGATGCCCTCGGGACCGCGGACGTAGCAGAGCAGATAGCTGTCCTCGAACCGCGACACCTCGCCGACGAGTTCGGCACCGTGAGTGCGCAGTCGGGCGACGACGTCCTCGATGTCGTCGACGGCGAACATGATGCGACGAATGCCCAGCGTGTTCACCGGCGGCTGCTTCGGCTCGGCGCCGATCGCCTTCGGCGTGTGGAACATCGCCAACTCCACGCGGCCATGGCCGTCCGGTGTCCGCAACATCGCGATCTCCTGTCGGGCGCCCTCGAGCCCGATGATGCGGTCCACCCAACTTCCCTCGTGTGGCGCCCTGCCCTCCAGTTCCATGCCGAGTTCGACGAAGAACGCAATGACAGCGTCGAGGTCCTCGACAACGATGAGAACGTTGTCCATCCGCTTGATCGTCATGCCGAGTCTCCTTGGCGTGGTGGGGGCCGGATTGGCCCTCCACCCTGAGACGGGGCCGCCGGCCCTTTCTCGACATCCTCTGCCGCATCTTCTTCGAGAACCTCGCGGCGCGGGGACGCTCGTCACGCGCCGACCGTCCCAACTCGGGCGAAAGCAGCGCAGATCAAGATGGACGATCTGCACACGCGAATTCCGACGACACGCCGCCACGTCCAGCCCGCGACATCACGGGACAACCGTATGGTTGTAAATGGCCTTCCCTGAAGCCCGCCCGGTTCGCCGGCGGTATTCGGCGGGCCGACGCAGACTCGAAGGATGGAGATCCACCAGGCCCACGGATACGTCACGATCCCCGGTCGCGGGGACGCCGAGGTGACGCTCGACCTGTTCGACTGGCCGGTCGACGGCGATACCCTCCCCCGCACCTGGAGCGCGATCATCGACGACGGCCCGATCATGGACGCCGGTACCCACGGCGTCCTGCACCTGGACACCGAACCCACCACCCTCGGCCACCCCTTCGTCGTCGCCGCCGGCGGGGACCACGTCTCGCAGATCATCGGACACGGGGCATCGTGACCGGGAGTTCACGAGCCCAGGACCACTACGACGGGCCCGCCATCGTCGCCGCCGACGGCGCGAGCATCCCGGTCGAGGCCCACCTGCGCCTGGGCGCGGACGGTGCCTGGCACGGACGGGTGTGGACCGACGACCCCTCCGTCGACCTCGACCGGATCACCTCGGCCCGCATCCGCCTCCTGCGTGTGGACCAACGCGCGGCGAGTTTCACCGTCGACCGCGTCCTGGACCACCACGCCCACATCACCGGCACCGGCGTCCCGCCCTTCTGACCACACATGTGCGACCACCGACCCCGGTCGGCGCGGGCAGCGTGCCATGCGGCTCGTCGATCACGGGGAGTCCCGGTCGGATCACCGAGTGGATCCACCTTTTGCGCTCCCGTCCACCCGACCCGGCCGACCCATCGCCCGAGACCCGGGCAAAATGATCACGATCGGCTGCGGCACAACCCCGCCACCGGCGTCGGGCACCTGAGCGGGGTAGTGCGACTTGGCGTCGCGCGAGACGATCAGGTCGCCGACGTGGACGGTACAGCCGACTTCGCCGCCGGCCGCAGCGACCCGTCGGCAACACTTCGTCCGGTGTCTTCCTGAGACTGGGGTGTGCACTCGACTGCCGGCGCCGCTTCTCACGGCCGGCCGGCGACGCTCCTGCCCGGTAGCACCCAGTGCCGACCCATCGAAAGCCGGCTCGCCCGCGGTCACACGAAACGCCAAAAGATCATCATCTTCTATGATCGTCCGACTCATAATTGAAGGCAGGCTACTCTCCGGGGGGAGAAATGACGGAAGAGCCTGGTTTGGGCAAGCGATTGCGACGCAGATTCCGCCCGTCGCCGGAGCGCACGTCGCAACCGCAGTCGCAGTCTCCCGCTCCACAGCCGAACGTCCGGAACCCGTGGATCACCCGGGACACGGCAGCGACGAAGGCGTCGAGTGCGCCTGTCGGCCCACCGGTTTCGTACAGCGACCGAGCCGCTCCCATCCCTTACAACCACGGGTCCGACGGGATCACTCCGGAGAGCGTGCACTTCCAGAAGGTTCTGCATGCCTACGACACCAAGTGGCTGTCCTTCGACGTCACCAGATCCATGGGCGAGTTGGGGACGCCGCTCGGCAAGCCGACGGCCAACTTCAAGCAAATGGACCTGTTGACCGCCAAGGAGGCCGCAATCGTCATGTTGCACTCCCGAATGGTCTTGCCGAAGTACGGCTTCCGGCGCATGGGCGTGATGCACATGGGCCCCAACGACGGCTATGCCTTCGCCGATGACCATGGCGGCGTGCAGTTCAACGCCAAATACTTTGGGCCGGGGCAGCGGAACACGCTGCTGAACCAGTTGCAAACGACCCACACCAAAGGGGTGGTGCTCGGCGGCGGGGAGTTCGGGGGCGCCATGGTGGTCTACCACGAGGGCCAACATACCGGCGCGCGCGAGGCGGCGTTTCTTCACGACAAGAACGAGAAGGGCGCTCTCGCCGGGTTGTTCAAGGGTCTCACGCGAGATCCCGAAATCATCGGCAGCTTGGGCAGCCATGCGGGAAGGAACTACGGGGAACGCTGGGCAATGGGCTCGACGATGGTTGCGTTCCACGGCACCCAGGCCCCTCGGGTGGCTCAGGAGATATGGGCTCAAGGAGTGGCGATGAACGCCGACAACTGGGGCGACATCGACCGCCAGGCAGCTAATCTGCGGCGCAGTCTCGATACTCTCTACGCCCACACGGACCCCGCGACCGGTCTGGCATTGAAACCGGAGGAGGCCGAGCTCCGCAAGACCAGAATCGCGGCGTCCCTGGGCTTCGGCCGACCGTGGACTCCGGGGCAACCGCTTCCGGACCTCAATCCGGCCGTGCACGGCATCAACGCGCGGCCCCAGCAGGAGCGTGCGCACATCGCCCCGGTGATATTTGGGCGGGAGAGCACCCCCGGCAACGGCGGTTTCTAGGAGTCGAGCGGCCCTGGTGGCCGTGACTCCCCGGACGGGAACGGGGCCGACACTCTCACCGAGTCCCCGCGTACTTGGCCAGGCGGCAGGCCACCCTGGAGGTCGCCCTCCGGCCGGTGGTCGAAGGCCGCGGACTCACCCCTCCCGAGCCCTTGGCTGAAATCCCTGTACTCAGGGCGGCGTCGAGCGCGTCCTCCGGTTGGCTTCCCACGAGATCACCTTGCCAGAACCGCAAGTTCTCGTGCCGTATCCGATGGTCCTGACAAGACTGAGCGTGTCCCGACGCAAGGAACCTCAGTGAACCGCACCGGCATCCCGACCCCGATGATCGACCCCGCGGGAAGTCCTCCGCGGGTATCGATCCGCCCCCGGCGACGCGGGCGTTCGTCGAGCGCTCGGCATTCATCGGGGCGAAGTCACCGACTGCCAGGCGATGTTCCCGAACCGACCGGCTCCCACACCGGCCGGCCGGACATCCGCCACGGATCGATCAACGCGACCGGACGCCGACTGCACCGCCCCCTCCAGGACAGGAACAGATGATTCCCGCATCACGATCACCAGCGCAGCACGCCCTCCGATCGGCGCGGACGATGGCGACCGTCATCCTCGCCTTCCTCCTGACGATCGGTGCCGCCGCCTGCAGCGCACAGACCGACGACGACATCCCGTCCTACGCCGCCGCCACCCGAAACGACCCGAAGTTCACGAGCAGGTTCCAACACAAGTTCGCCGACGTCGACAACGTCCGGATGCACTACGTGACCGGCGGAAGTGGCCCGCCGGTGGTACTGATACACGGCTGGCCACAGACCTGGTTCGGTTGGTGGCCGGTCATGCCGGCGCTCGCCGAGCACCACACCGTCTACGCGGTCGACCTTCCGGGACTGGGCGACAGCACCGGCTCCCCGACCGGCTACGACAAAGCCACCCTGGCGCGCTACGTCCACACCCTTGTCACCGATCGGCTCGGCGTACGCGACGCCCGGGTCGTCGGACACGACTTCGGCGCCGCGGTGGCATTCCAGTACGCCGCCCAATTCCCCGCCGACACCGCACGCCTCGGATACCTCGACCTACCGCTCCCCGGCCCCGCGGTCGACGCGCCCACATACCGCTCACTGAGCTGGCACATCGCCTTCCACTCCCAACGCCGGGTCCCCGAAACCGTGGTCGGCGACGACGTCCGCGCATACCTCGCGCTGTTCTACCCCCAAGTCTCCTTCGGCGGAACGGCGTTCGGCGGCACCTCGGATCGCTCCCCGTTCACCGACGCCGAAATCGACGAGTACGCGCGGACCTACCGCCGGCCCGAGGCCCTGTCCGGCGGCTTCGAGCTCTACCGCGCCCTCGACAAGGACGTCCGCGACACCACGGCCGCGGCACCGGTACACATTCCGACCCTGCTGATGACCGCCCAGGGTCAACTCGACCCGATCCGAGCCACCGCGGCCCCACGCATCACCAACATCGTGCAAGCGGTGGACGTACCGAACGCGGGCCACTGACTCGTCGAGGAGAACCCACAGTTCGTCACCACGGAACTGCTCCGCTTCCTCGACGGATGACCTCCCACCCCAATCCCGGCGCGGGGTGCCACACCCAACCCCGCGCCGCGGTCGGGTTGGTCCGGGCGGATGACATCGGTGCCGGAATCGCGTCGGGGGGTTCGCCCGTGGAGGGGCGGAGTTCGCCGAGGTTCGGCGGAATGCCGGCCATGCGGCGCATCACCCGGCGGGATCGCGACTGATGCGCACCCTGCCGTTCGGCGTCGGCCAATCGCCGCCGGCCGCCCCGCTGCCCCGCTGCCCCGGATGGACGCCCCGGCCACAAGGACCGCCGCCACCGCGCCCAAGGCCACCCCGCCGTACTTCGTCAACGAGGAGGAGGTGCCGCAGACCGGCACCGGGATCACCGTGGCCTACAACCGCACGCACTGTCAGGACGGTCGGGTCGCGCTCCGGCTCGCCACCCGCCGCAGCCCCGGCCGCACCGAGGCTTCCAGCGGCCCGTCCTTCGACGTCCTCACCGACACGGACCCGCCTGCGGGCTCGACGACCGGGTAGGCACGATCGCGCCGGTCAGCCCTCCCCGGCCGGCTGCGTGCGGCAGGATCCTTCGAGAACCGCGTCGAGCAGGCCGGGGAACAGTGCGTCGAGGTCGTCGCGGCGCAGTCGCACCAGCCGGGATCGGCCCACGACGGTTGTCCAGGTGACGCCCGCCTCGCGCAGCACCCGGTAGTGGTGGGACAGCGTCGTCTGGTGCACATCCAGGTCGCTGCCGATGGCATTGCAGCTCTCCTCGCCGGTCACGGCGAGCCGTTGCACGATCTCCAGCCGCACCGGATCGGCCAGCGCTCGCAGCACCTCCACCATCCGGATCGCGCCGGTCGCAGGTTGGGACACCTCACGCATCGCTTCACTCCGTCCGTGGCGAGCTCTCAGCCTACCCACTCATTGATATATGGACAAGCATCCATGTATTGCATACAGTGCCGATCACCCACCTCCGTGATGCTCCGGAAAGGCGGCACGATCCATGCTGAGACGACTGTTTCCCCTTGCCCTGGCGACGTTCGCCGTCGGCACCGACGGTTACGTCATCGCCGGCCTGCTCCCCTCCATCGCCGCCGATCTGGGCGTGTCCACCCCGGCAGCCGGCCAACTGGTGACGGTGTTCGCGCTGGTACTGGCCCTGTCGGCACCGGTCATGGGCGCCCTCATCAGCGGCCTGAGTCGGCGGTCGGCGCTGCTGATCGCCCTGGGCGTGTTCGTGGTCGGCAACGCCGTCACCGCGCTGGCGACCAGCTACGAGGTGGTGATGGCCGCCCGCGTCGTCACCGCCGTGGGCGCGGGCATCATCACCGCCGCGGCCTCGAGCACCGCGGCCGCCATCGCCCCACCGGAACACCGGGGCCGGGCACTGGCCCTCGTACTGGGCGGCCTGACGTCGGCAACCGCGCTGGGACTGCCGCTCGGCACGCTGATCGGCCGCGCCGACTGGCACCTCACCCTGTGGGCCGTCGCCGGGATCGGCCTGCTGGCCGCCGTCGGCATCGCCCTCGGTCTGCCCGACGTGACGCTCCCCGCCGCCTCCCTGCCCGACCGCGTGCGCCCCCTCGCGCAGGGCCGCGTCCTGGCCCTGTTGGCGGTCACCACACTGGCCTTCCTCGCCACTTACACGCTCTACACCTACATCGGCCCCACCCTGCGCGACGCCACCGACGGCGACGAATCGCTGCCGACCCTGATTCTGTTGGCCTGGGGCGTCGGTACGCTCGCCGGGAACATCACCGCCGGACGCCTGGTCGACCGCCACGACCCCGCCCGTGTCCTCACCGCCGCCCTCGCTCTCGCCGCCCTCGTCCTGGCGTTGACCCCGCTCGCCACCCGCGCCCTCGCACCCACCCTGCTCTGGGCGGCCCTGTGGGGCGCGAGCGTCGGCGTCGTCGTCGTCCCACAACAGCACCGACTCATCGCCCTCGGCCCCGCCGCCGCCCCGATCCTGCTGGGCCTCAACTCCTCCGCCCTCTATCTCGGCGTCGCCCTCGGCGGCGGCCTCGGCGGGCTGGCCCAGGAGTGGCTGGACCTCACCCCGGCCCAACTGGGGCCGGTGGCCGCGGGCGTCACCGCCGTGACGCTCCTCTGCCACCTGGGAACCGCACGCCACCCCGCGGGGGTTGGCCCCCGCGACACCCGCGCCGACCACGGCCGAGCCGAAACCGTCGAAGGCGTGACATCGAAGACAGCCCCGTAGGAACCCCCGGAAACGGCCTCGGGAACACCCCGTCGTCGGCATTCGAGACGCCACGAGCTCGCGGTCGGAGACAGGTTGCGACTGCGACCGTCACCGTACGAGGGACCCGCCCGGTCGGCCGGGCGGGTCCCTCGTACGGATCGACGTCGGGACTCAGGCCCTTCGACCGCTGAGGTAGGCGTCGATCGCCTGCCTCGGTTCCTCGCGGGTACACACCCAGTGGCCCACGGTGTCCACCGTGACCAGGTTCGTCTTCGGGAAGGCGCGGCCATGCGGCGGGCACCCGGCAGCGGGGGAGCCGGGTCGTGGGTGGCGTTGACCACCAGGACGGGCGGCAGGGCGCCCGGAACGCCGTGCGCTCGGCCCGGGCGGGCAACCGACCGGAGTGGTCTGGTACTGGCGCAGTGTGCCGTCCTGGATCGTCACGAGCATGCCGCATCCGTCGACGCGCCACACGCCGTCCAAGGCGGGCGGTCGAGCCGCGCCGGTGCCGGCGGACGCGGTAGCGCCTGCGGTCGACACCAGCACCGAGGAGGCCGCCGCGACCGCCGAACACGCACTGCGAAATCTGGTCATTCCGTTCCCTTTCATGGAGCGCGGGGCGTGCCCATCGAATCCGGAACGGAGGTGCACCGGAACGGAGTTCGGCGCCGAAGCGGAACTCGGCGCCCGGCCGATCCGCACCCGCGATCTCGCGTCGTCCGCGAACGTGACCACGATCGTGCCCCCATGCGGTCACGCGGCAACCGGGCACCACCAGAGTCGAGGGTGGGCCTGGACCCACGTTCGAGGGTGTGCCAAGGGAATTCGGATCGACCGATGCGACCCCGGCGGGATTAGGCGACGGGATCCTCTGCCACGCGAGTGCCCGAGCCACCGGGGCGGTGCTGCCGCCCGTGGGGACGGAGTCGGCGAGGGCTGCCCGGCGGTCAGTTCGGGAGCAGGGACTCCAGCGGGACCCGGGGGTCGGTCAGGCGGTCCGGGTCGACGGCCGCACCGGAGCGGATGAGGGCCTGGACGGGTTCGACCACGTCCCAGACGTTGACGTTCATGCCGGCCAGGACCCGGCCACCGGACAGCCAGAAGGCGACGAACTCGCGGGCGGCAAGGTCGCCGCGGAAGACGACCCGGTCGTAGCCGTCGGGTTCGACGTAGCCGGTGTACTCCATGCCCAGGTCGTACTGGTCGGTGAAGAAGTACGGCAGCCGGTCGTAGACCGCGTCCTGGCCGAGCATCGCCCGGGCCGCGGTCTGCGGCTGGTTCAGCGCGTTGGCCCAGTGTTCGACTCGGATGTGCCGCCCCAGCAGCGGATGGCGGGCGTTGGCGACGTCGCCCGCGGCGTAGACGTCGGGGGCGGACGTACGCAGGTGCTCGTCGGTGACGATGCCGTTGTCGACCGCGAGCCCCGCTGCTTCGGCCAGGCCGGTGTTGGGGGTGACGCCGATCCCGACCACCACCGCGTCCGCCTCGATCCGGGTGCCGTCCGTGAGCAGGACACCGTCCACCGCGCCGGCGTCGCCGCTGATCTCGGCGACCTCGACGCCGAGGCGAAGGTCGACTCGGTGATCGCGGTGCAGCTCGGCGAAGACCCGGGCCGCCTCCGGGCCGAGTGCCCGCAGCAGCGGCAAGGCCGCGCTTTCGAGCACCGTCACGTCGGCGCCCGCGGCGCGCGCGGCCGCAGCCGCCTCCAGGCCGATCCAGCCGGCACCGATGACGACGATCGCGGCCCCGGGCCGGAACACGGCCTTGAGCCGGTCGCTGTCCGACAACCTGCGCAGGTACGACACCCCGTCCAGGTCCGCGCCGGGAACCCGCAGCCGGCGCGGCGAGGCACCGGTGGCCAGGAGCAGCGCGGCGTAGTCGAGCCGGCTGCCGTCGCCGAGGGTCAGCCGGTGCGCGGCGGGATCGAGCGCGGTCGCCGTCGTGTCCAGACGCAGGTCCACCCCGTGGTCGGCGTACCACCGCTCCGGATGGACGTACGCCTTCTCGCGCTCCTCCTTCCCGAGCAGGTAGCCCTTGGACAGGGGCGGGCGCTCGTACGGGCGCTCCCGCTCGTCGCCGATCAGCACCAGCGGGCCGTCGAAGCCCTGTTCCCGCAGAGTCTGCGCGGCCTTCGCCCCGCCCAGACCCGCTCCGACGATCACATGGGCACGGTTCGCGGTCATGTTCTCTTCCTCCTTTGTCGGGTTTCCGCACCGGTCCGGTCACCGGGACGGGGGCGGAGGCGGGATCGAACGCACGGCTCCCACGACGGCGACCGACACAGTCCGCGGCACCACGCCGCGAAGGCGGGACCGACACAGCGAGTGGACCTCCCGCCGGGGAAATCCGGGAACCGGCCCCGCCATCCTGACCGCCCCGGGCACCCGCCGACGGGTCCGGACGCCCCCGCCGCCCCCCAACCACCCGAACGGCCCAGCACAGCATCCGCGTGGTGGCGGACGACGACATCGAACCGCTTCCCGGGTAAGTCACCGGCGCCGAAGCTCCGATGGGTTTCGGCCGACGATCCGGTCCGCCGTTCGCGTTCGGGTGTGGACGGGCGCCACTCGAGGCGTGGGGTTGGGCGGCGATGGTCGCCGACGGCGGTGGCACGCCCGTCGCAAGGGTCACCGGGGCACCGGGCGGGCGCCGTCGAGATCGAGCAGGTCGTGGCCGAAACCGCGCGGCGCGCGTGGGTCGGTGCGCGCCGAGGTGAGGACGCGCAGGGCGTCGGTGTGCAGTACACGACGGCCCGCCGCCTTCAGTGCTTCGACCAGCGCGCCGTCCTCGCCCACCGCCATCGCCGCGAATCCGCCGACTTCCAGGTACGCGGCGCCGGAGAACCCCAGGTTCGCCCCGTGCACGTGCCGCTTCCTGTCGGCACGGCGGTCGTACCGGGCCTCGAATGCCTCCCGCACGCCCGGTGGGTGCCCGGACCAGTCGCGCACGCGAACGGTTCCGGCGACGGCGTCCCAGCCGTCGCCGGCCCACGCGATCTGTCGGGTCAACCACCGGGCGGGCACCCGGCTGTCGGCGTCGGTGGTCGCCAGCCACATGTCCCGTACGTCGCACCTGTCGCCCAACATCGCCGCGAATCCCGCGGCGCGCGCGACCCCGGCCGCCCCGGCGTCGGTTTCCACCACGTGCGCACCGAACGCGCGGGCGACGTCCGCCGTACGATCACGGCAACGGTCCGCGGTGACCACCGTGGTGACGGGTACGCCCGAGGCGGCGGCGCGCGCGTTGGCGCGAGCGAGCGCCCGCAGGCAGCCCGGGAGTTCGTCCTCCTCGTCGCGTGCGGGCACCACCACGAGCACGCGCCGCACCCGAGGCGGGCGACTGCCGTGGACCCTCAACGCAGTCCCTCGACCGCGGCCGGGGACACGTGCGCGGCGGAGACCGTACCGGGCCGGTCCCGGGTGTCGATCAGCACATCGAGAAGGAAGTCGGGCTCACGATGTTCGACCACGCGTACCAGGTCGGGCAGCGCCCGCACGGCGGCATGCACGTGCTCGGCCGAGTCCACGTGTCCGGGCGCGGGCGGGCGCCAGTGCACCGCGACCACGGTTCCGCCCGGGGCCAGGGACGCGCGGGCCCGGGCCAGGACCAGGTCCCGTTCCGAAGGTTCGAAGTAGTACAGGAACTCGGACAGCACGATCAGATCGAATCCGCCGGGGCGGTCCGGCCATTCCCGGGGCAGGACGAGGCATTCCACCCGGACGTGCGGGAGGTCGGCCGTGCGCGTGCGGGCCTGCGTGACGGCGACCTCGGAGAGATCGCAGGCCAGCAGCCGATCACAACGGTCGGCGAGCAGCCGGGTGAGCACACCGACCGAGCACGCCGGTTCGAACGCGTCGCGGTATCGCGTTCTCGGCAGCGACGCAACCGTGAGCGCGTACTTGCGCCGGTCGTAGGCGCGGTCCGCGAGGCTCCACGGGTCCGCGGCGGCGGCGTACATCGCGTCGAACGCCTTCCTCGGCAATGCCTCGCTCATCGGAACACCACCTCGTAGGGGCGGACGAAGTGCTCGATCTCCTCGGGCGGCAGGATCACCCGATCGTCACGGCCCGGGGCGTGGGGGCGCAGTTGCGTCTCGAAGCACCCGACGGCATCACGTTTGCGCCGTCGCCGTTCGGGGGTCAGGTCCACCCGGACCGCGCGATCCCAGGGGACCCGCGGGTCGTCGGGGCGGGCCCAGTGCCACATCCACACCGGGTACTGGACATGGGCCACGTCGGCGGACGCGCACGCGAGCGCCGCGGCCCGCCCCGCCGCCTCGTGATCGCCGTGGACGTCTCCCGACCACGGGGCGGCGCAGATTCCGAAGCCGGCCACGAGCGCGACGAGGGTGTCCGCGGCCTTCGCCTCGTGCTCGGCGACCCCGGTGTCCGGCAGCCGCAGGCGCACGATCTCGGCGGTCGAGGTCCCCGCCGGCCCGAGCAGGCCCAGGGCTCGTTCCGTCTCCCGGATTCGGCGCGCGCGCAGGAGCGGCGGCGGGATCGGCCCGCCCGGGTGGGACTTCTCGCCGTCGGTGAGCAGCACCACGCGTACGCGCGAACCCGTGTCGAGATGGGCGGCGATCAGGCCGCCGGCGCCCAGGATCTCGTCGTCGGGGTGCGCGGCGACGACCACGAGGCCACCGGCGCGGAACGGACCGGCCACCTCCGAGGGGTCCACGCGGGGCAGGTCGGTCAATGCGCGCCAGGCACGCCACACCCGCTCGGGCGTGCCGGGGGCCTGGATGGGATCTGCGGGCGCGCGCTCGCCGGTCACGAGGTCGCCCCCGGGAGCCGGCCGTCCGCCTCGGTCGACACCGCGGCGGCCCGCAGGGCCCCCAGGCGTGCCAGGTCTCGTTCGGCGTGGTGTTGGCGGATGTACACCGTCAGGTCGGCGACCGCGCGAGCGTGTCGGGCGTCGTGACCCAGCGGCCCGGCGCCCAGTGCCCGCCCGACCCGCTCCAGGACCTCCGCACAGGTGCGCTCGACGACGGCGCGGACCCGCAACGCCCGGACCTGTGCGGCGCCCGACCGGTCCAGGGGATCGGCGTCGATGTCCGCGGCGGCCTGCGCCAGCAGCGTCCGGCCGACGGTCAGGGCGAGGTCGACGCCGCCGAGGTGGGCCAGCCCGTGCTCGTCGAGCCGACCCCTGCCCGCCGCCTCGACGAGTGGTCGGCTCACCGCGCGGGCGCCGCCGAGCCAGCACGCCGCCACGCCGACTCCGCCGTGATGAAAGCCCGGACGGTCGAGGTAGGCGCCCACGTCGCCCACGGGTTCGGCCGGGACCGCGTCCAGTTCGACGTCCAGGGTCTCGCTCGCGGCCATGCCGATCGCCGGCCACGAGTCGGGCAGAACGCGATATCCGGGGGCGCCGACGTCGATGGTGAACAGGCGCGGGCCGTCCGGGGCGTCGGCGGTCACGAGCGCGTGCGTGCACATCAGGGCGCCCGAACACCAGCGTCGGGTCCCGTGCACCCGCCACCGGCCCCGGTCGAGCCGTTCGGCGGTGAGTTTGCTGCCGGGCGGCTCGGCCGCCCACACCCCCCAGCGTGCCCCCGGGGCCGCGACCGCGACGCCGTCGCCGACCTCGGCGATGATCGCGAGAGCATCGGCATGACCCTCCGCCAGCCGCCCCAGGGCGAGGTCCCGTTCGGCCGTGGCGGTGAGCGTCTCCCACCGCTTTCGGGTCGCCCCTCCCCCGGGCGCGTCGAGGCCGGTCGGATACCGGCGGGCGAAGTCGACGAACCAATCCCGCACGTCCTCCCGGTGGAGCCGAGCGATAGTCTCCGCCGACGCCCCGACCTCGAGATCCCGCTCCCGGAGACCGCGCGTATCGGCGCTGATCTTGTCGATACTCATCCCACACCGCTACCCCTCACGCCCATCTGCACGCTCTGTCACACGAGAGCGGCAAGGGCCGAGCCGCCGGGCGGGTGACGAAGTGGTCGCTCCACGGTCTTCGGCACGGTGTGGTGCCGGGTGCCGCTCGGGGGGACCCGCGTCGACGGCGGGGGTGGGTGCCGGTCCGCCGCAGGTCCCGACGGCTGGACCCACACCCCTTCGTCGCCGGGTGCCGCCTCGTCGTCCCGGGCGGCGTGGCTGCCGGACAGGACGCCGAGAGCGCCGACGCACCGGGCGGCGACGGGGCTCGGCGCCGCCGAAGTTCGATCCGTTCGGCGAGGCCGGGTCGGGCGGGCTCCGGGCAGGCGCATACGGATCATTGCGGACCCATGACACGCACGACGGACACGATTCGCGCGTCCTCGTCCGCGTGATAGGTGGCGATACAACCGCCCAGGCGCACCTGACGGTAGTCGCGCTCCCCGAGTGCGATCGATTCCCTGCCGAACGGATCGCCGGCGAGGCGAGCGAGTTCGGTGTCGAAGCGCCGGCGGGGTTCGGACGCGAGATCGTGGACGTCGGCCTGGGCGTCCTTCGCGTATCGCACTCGGAAACTCATCGCCGGGCCTCCTCGTCGGGGTCGTGCAATCCGACGAAGCCCGAGTCGTCGCCGGCTCGCAGGGCTGCGATCAGTGTGTCGTCCTCGGCGATCGCCTCCGGGGGCAGACTCCACCGTGCCGCCACCAGGGGCACATCGACCAGGAGCGCCGACCCGACGCAACGGTCGAAGCCCGCCCGCCGAGCCTCGGGCAGGGCAGCGCGAATATCGTCGAGCGTCGCGGGCAGATCGGTCGACCGTCCGCGGATCCGCGTACGCCACACGGCGCCTGGCTCCGCTTCCATATCCGCTCCTTCCATGGGCATCGAACCGCCGACCGGTCCGGATGTGTTCGTGCCGGGACCGTGATCCGAGACACCGAACGGATGAACATCCGCACGCTCCGGCGCCAGGACTCCGCCTCCTCGAGAACGGTCCGGTTCGCCACGGTCATACCCGGGGCCACCACGACCTCGGCACCACCGGCTTGGTCGTCGATGTGCCGATCCGAGTTGCTTCCGAGTCGGTGGCCGATACCCGGTTCGATCCGGTCACGCACCTCGCCGAGCCGGATGTACGCATGCCTCGTGCAACCGGCTCGATCGAGGCCCCCGCGGGATCAGCGGGCCCCTCGGCGGTCCGCGCTCCGGTCGTCGGTACTTCGCGCCGGTGCCCACGACCGTCACAGCGGCCAACGGCGATCGGCGAGCACCGGGAACTCCGCCCGCACCGTGTCGACCACTGCGGGGTCGACGTCGCAGAAGGTCACGCCCTCCGCGGTGCCGGCCTCCGCGAGCACCTTGCCCCAGGGGTCGACGACCCGGCTGTGGCCGCCGAGTTCGACGCCGCCGTCCTGCGTGCCGACCGCGTTGCACGCGATCACGAGTACCTGCTCCTCCACGGCGCGGCAGGTGGTGAACAGCCGCCAGTGCTCGCGTCGGGCGGCCGGCCATGCGGCCGGTACGATCACCGACTTCGCGCCACGATCGATCAACCCCCGCCACAGTTCGGGGAATCGCAGGTCGTAGCAGGTGGTCGCGCCGATCGGGCCGAGCCCGGTGTCGGCGACCTCCAACGTGTCGCCCGGGGTGAGGAGTTCGGCCTCGCGGCAGGCGTAGCCGAAGACGTGCACCTTGCGGTACGTGTGGGC
Source organism: Embleya sp. NPDC127516 (assembly GCF_044765325.1). NCBI lineage: Bacteria > Bacillati > Actinomycetota > Actinomycetes > Kitasatosporales > Streptomycetaceae > Embleya > Embleya sp. NPDC127516. The sequence continues at coordinate 61,123 of NZ_JBIWJT010000044.1, forward strand.
GATCTCCCCGCCCGGGTCGATCAACACGGCGGTATTGAACAGGCGTCCCCGGTCGTCGCGCTCGACGATGCTGCCGAGGTGCACGTGGGCGCCGAGCCGCCGGGCCCAGCCGCGGGCCGCCGTCACGGTGGGACCGGCCAGGGTCTCGGCCCGCTCGGTGTAGGCGTCGAAGGCGAAGTATCCGGCCGCCCACAACTCCGGCAGCACGACCAGGTCCGCTCCCCGCGCCCGGGTGAGCATCCCGTCGACCCGCTCCCGCCGCTGCTGCGGGGACTCCTCCGGCGGACTGGCAATCTGCAGCAGAGCGATTCTCATGAGCCCTCCTCCCGAGCGGCGAGCCCCGTCCAGTCCGCCATGTCCGGCACGCTCAGGGCAGCCAGCGTGCTCGACAGGTGGGCCGCGACGGCCTGCCCCGCCCGCTCCGCGTCGCCGTCGCGCACCGCGGCAACGATCGCTCCGTGTTCGTCGAGCACGGCCCGGGCCCGGCTCTCGGCACGGACCACCGCGCGCAGCCCCATCCGGATCTGCCGGTCCCGCAACGATTCGTAGAACTCGGCCAGTACGGGGTTGCCGGCCGCCCGCACGATCGTGCGATGGAACACCCGGTCGCAGTCGATGAAGGCGACCGGATCGGCGAGCAGGCCGGCCTGCTCCGCCACCAGGCGCTCCAGCTCGACGGCGAACTCCGCCCCCTGAGCGGCGACCCGCCGGATGGTCCAGTCCTCGACCATCTCCCGGGCCTGCATCACGGCGCGGACCTCGGCATCCGAGATCGGCGGCACGTAGGCGCCCTTCTTCGGCACGATCCGGATGAAACCCTCCGCCTCGAGCCGGAGCAGTGCCTCCCGCACGGGGGTACGCGAGGTCCCCGCCGCCTGCGCGACCTCCGACTCGGTCAGGAACGTGCCGTCGTGCCGCGGCATCTGTGCGATGTGCCGCTTCAGCCAGCGGTAGGTCAGGTCCTGCGCGGAGCCGCGTTGCGGGCCCGCAGCTCGTACACCACTCATGAGCAACATGTATACAAGTGGGGTATCAGCCGTGCAAGCGGCGTTCGACGGCGCGTGTCCTCGCGCCGCTCCCCACGGACGAGGGACAACGGATAACGGATGCGCAGTCGCCGGAAGCCGTGCGGCCGGTGTGCTCCACGGCCCGGGCGAACCCATCGGGCTGCCCGTATCGCGCAATCCGGTTCGCTGCCCCGAACGGCTGCGGTGTGCCGTCCGGTTCGCCGTCCGGCCTCGGATATCATCGCTGTTCGAGGCCGGAAACGACTCCGGAAGATCATCGTTTCGGTCCCGGAGGGAACCCGATGCCCACCTCGCGCCACGAGGACCTGCGCGCCGCGATCACAAGCGCCCGGGAGGCCTTGGCCGCCCATCCCGACGCCGCCACGTCCCCGGCCCTGGCAGCCCTGATCACGGCCGCCGAGCCGTTCGCCAACTTCGCCCCGGCCGTGCCACCCCCGACCAAACGCCCGTAAACCGAACAGGGCTGGGGCTCGGCCACCTCCCTGGCCGTGCCCGGCGCGGGCACGCTCGGGCTCCAGGGCACCGAGGGCAAGCCGACGATGATGGACCACCTCGGCGGTGCGCGCGGATTCGGCGATGGTCCGGGGTCAGGGTCGGCGCAGCTCGGCTCGCAGGGTGCGGATGGGGCGTCCGCGCCAGGGGCAGCTCATCGGAGCACCGGACCCCGAACAACACGCCGCGGTGGCGCGGGCGGATCAGCCCACGGTTTCCGGGAGTTGGAACCGATGCGGCAGGTAGTCACCGAGGAACCACGTGACGGCGTGGATTCCGTGGTCGCCCACGGTGAGAACGATCAGCCCGGCCGCACGCGCGGTCGACTCGTCGGGCTCGGTGAGATGGCAGCCCAGGGCCGGCTGGGTATTGGCGCGGGTGGGGATCACCCGCAGGCGACGGCGTCCGCGCCAGGCGTGGAACGTGGTGAAGAAGGCCGCGATCGCCGCCGGGCCGTGGTACTCATGTGGTGCCGGTGGCATGGCCAGCCACGCGTCGTCGGTCAACAACGTCACGAGGCCGTCGATGTCGCCGGCCGTGAACGCGTCGGCGAAGCGCCGGGACAGCTCGCGCTCTCCCGGCGAGTCCGGAAGTGCCATTCGATCGCGGTCGATGCTGTGCCGGCGCAGCTGCGCACGAGCACGCTGCAAGGCGCCCTTGATGGCAGTCGTACTCGTCCCCAGCATGTCCGCGACCTCGTCGGCGGGATACCCCAGCACGTCACGCAGGACGAGGGTGGCGGCTTGGCGTGGCGGAAGGTGCTGCAGCCCTGCGACGAAGGCCAGTTCGATCGCTTCCCTGGAGTCGTAGCGGGCCTCGGGTCCCGGTGCCCGGTCGCTGATGTGCTCCAGGAGCGTGTCCGGACAGGGCTGCAACCAGGTCGTGTCGCTGCGGCGGGTGGGCTCGGGCGGAACGAACGGCGGCGTCGGCTCGGGCGGTCGGCGCCGACCGGCATCACGGACCGCGTTGAGGCTGCGGTTGGTGGCGATGCGATACAGCCACGTCCGCAGCGATGCCCGGCCGGCGAAACCGTCCAGGCCGCGCCACGCCGCGATCAGGGTCTCCTGGAGCATGTCCTCGGCATCGGTAAGCGACCCCAGGATCCGGTAGCAATGCACCAGAAGCTCGTGCCGATGCGGCTCGGTGAGCTCGCGAAACGCCTGCTCGTCCCCGGACCGCGCGCGGTCCAACGTGTCGTCCCGACTCACCGCGTCATCCTCCCACGGCAGCCGCCCCACCCGGATTCATCCGATCGAGACCGTTCCGTTTGCGGCGCCGGTGGTGTCTCGACAAGAGAAGGACCACAACACACACGAAAGGACGGCGACCGGCCATGGACATGGACGTATTCGAGCGCGCGAGTCGGACAGTGCTCGAAGAACATCCCGACGACGAGCGTGGCCTCATGTTGCACTCGCCGGGGCTGAAGATCGCCGGCAGGTTCTACGCGTTCGTCGCCGGCGACGGCCTCACCGTCAAGTTGGCTGCCACACGCGTGTCCGAACTCATCGCCATGGGCGTGGGCCGAGCCTGCGAACCCCGCCGTGGGCGGCCGATGAGGCAGTGGGTTCGCGTAACGCCCGCCGACGCGGATGCCTGCACCGCCTACCTGATAGAGGCGCGGACCTTCGTGGCCGGCCTCGACGACCGACGACCCGAAACTCCGAGTACACGGGGAGCAGAGCAGTGACCCACGAACCCGAATCCCATCACCTCGGAAACGTAGCGAACACCGACACCGATACCGAGCTCACCGATCCCACCAAGTTCACCAACCTCACCGATCTGGCCGTGGTCCTTCGAGCCGTCGGCAACCTGGTCGCCGACGTCCCGGAAAGCCAATGGCGCGCGCCCACCCCCTGCCCGGAGTGGGACGTACGCACACTCGTCAATCATCTGGTCCTCGGCAGCCACCTGTTCACCGCCGTTCTACGCGACGGGACGCGCGCCGCGCCCGACGCCTTGGACCCCACGGTCCGGGACATGCTCGGCGACCGTCCTGCGGCCGCCTACCGGAACGCCGCCGAGAACCTCCTCTCCGCGTTCGCGCAGCCGGGCGTGCGAACACGGGTCTTCCACCTCCCCGCCGGCGTCGTCCCGGGCATCGCCGCGGTACACCTGCGCACCGTCGAAGAGCTCGTCCACGGATGGGACCTCGCCCGGGCAACCGGGCGGCAACTCCGCTTCCCCGAGGACGTCGTCCAGCGGGAGCTCGCTTTCACCCGCGACAGACTCGTCGACGTCGCACCGGACCGGACCCCGTTCGCACCACCCCAACCGGCCCCGGACAACGCCCCGATTCTCGATCGACTCGCCGCTCTCCTGGGCCGCCCGGTCGTCCCGCCCCGCTGAAGACCGCCCTCGCCCCGCGCATCCGCAGCGCTCCACATCGGACGCAGGCGCCGCGCCCGACGCCACACGCCGACGAACGCGACCGGGATCCGTGGCCGTTCTCCGAGCCGTCCACGGATCCCGGTCCGCGCTACGGCCGCTACCTCGCGCGTGCCGTGGGCGACGCGGGGTCGGGGAGATGCTCGTGGGCGATCAGCCGCCCCATGGCCCGCAGCAGCGGGGCGGCGGCGGCGATGGAGCGTTCCGCGTCGGGTTCGAGGCCGGCCAGGGTGTAGCCGGCCCGGAATCCGGCCGCGGCGAGCTGATCGCGGGTCAGGCTCAGGCGTCCGCATACGGCGATCACGGGGACGCCGTGGAGGCCGGCGCGGCGGGCAACGCCCAACGGGGCCTTGCCCTGGAGGGTTTGCCGGTCCAAGGAGCCCTCCCCGGTCACCACCAGGGTGGCCGCGCGCAACTCCCGGTCGATCCCCACCGCGTCGAGGACGACGTCGACGCCGGGTCGGCACCGCGCGCCCAGGCCGACCAGCGCGCCGAAGCCGCTGCCGCCGGCGGCCCCGGCGCCCGGCAGGACCGCCAGGCGTGCGACCCCCGGACCCACGGTCCGCGTCAGGACCTCGAGCAAGCGCCCGAGTCCGGCCTCCAGGACGCCGACGTCCTCGGGCCCGGCGCCCTTCTGCGGTCCGTACATCGCCGCGGCCCCGCCGGGTCCCGACAAACGCGCGTCGACATCGGTGGCGAGGACGAATTCGGTGGCCGCCAGCCGCGGATCGAGGCCGGACAGGTCGACGTCGGCGAGGTCGCGCAGGGCCGCGCCGCCGTCGGGGATCACTCGCCCGCCGGCATCGGTGAACCGGGCCCCCAGCGCGCCGAGCAGTCCCGCTCCCCCGTCGGTGCAGGCACTGCCGCCCAGCCCCAGCACGACGGTGCGCGCACCGGTGTCCAGCGCCTTGCGCACGACCTCGCCGGCGCCCCTGCTGCTCGCGGTGAGCGGCGCGGGGACGTGGCCGGGCAGCAGCCCCAGTCCGGAACTCTGGGCGAGTTCCACCACGGCCGTGCTGCCACGCTGCGCATAGCAGGCGCGTACGGCCCGGCCGGTGGGGCCGCCGACGGTGACCACGCGGCGCCGGAAGCCGCAATGGACCAGGGCGCACGGTGCCCTCGCCACCGTCGGCGACGGGCAGGCCGCTCACCGACAGGCCGGGGCGGGCACGGCGCAGTCCGGCCGCGAGATGCCGGACCACCTCCGCCGCGCCGAGCGAGCCCTTGTAGGAGTCGACGGAGACCAGGTTCGGGCCGCCGTGCAGGTTGAGCACCAGCGGAAGCGGCCCGTCGGCGTCCGGGGGTCGGCATGCCCACAGTTGCAGGGGGTGCCGTCGGTGGAGTGCACGGTGTGCGAGCCGGCGCGGACGCCCGGCACCAGGGGGGGTAGGCGCGTCGGCCGGGAGTATCTCCCCCGTCCGGCGGTCGACGTGCAGCACGGTCAACGGCTCGTCGAAGCGCTGGCGTCACCCGATCGCACGCGCCCGAACGAAGGTTTGCCTCGGCCCGGCGGCAACGGTCCGGCGCATCCCCCACCCGCGCACCCCCCGCGGAAACCCTCCCCCGAACCGGCGGGGCGACAAGGGTTTTCCCTGATTCGCGCTCCGGGGTCGGATGATTACCCTTTGATAGCGGTCCCCTCGACCTCCGGTGCCGCGGTGCCGAGCACGTCCCCCGTACCGAATCGCCTCCGGCGCGCGCCATCGCGCGCCGTGCGATCCGCCCGAGCGGCCTGTCGTCGGCCTCCCACCGACGGCGTCCGTCGACACACGACGCAATCCCTCCGGCATCGGAGCGCTCCGATGCCGCCACGAGGAGGTACACGTGTGAAACGCAAACGCCTGTCCGTCCTGACGGCTGCCTTCACCGTCGCTCTCGCGATGGTCGCGGTCAACCCCGACCCCGCCGTCGGCGAGAAGGCACCGTCGTCCGCGGATGCCACGACGTCGGCCGAGTACAGCGTCGTCGGCGTGCGAACCACCCAACAGCGCAGCGCCATCGCGGCGACGGGCGCCGCCGTCAACGGTGTCGAGGACAGCCGCCTGTCGATCACCGCGACCCCGGAGGAGGTCCGGCGGATCAGGGCGCTCGGCTTCACCGTGAACGCGGAGGCCCCGCCCGCCCCCGGCGGCCGGATCAACCGGGACTTCCCGCCCGCGGACTCCGGCTACCACAACTACGCGGAGATGGTCACCGAGATCGACAAGGCGGTCGCCAACCACCCGACGCTGATCACGAAGCAGGTCATCGGGCGCTCCTACGAGGGTCGCGACCTGTACGTGCTGAAGATCTCGGACAACGTGACGGTCGACGAGGCGGAACCGGAGGTGTTGTTCACCCACCACCAACACGCCCGGGAGCACCTGACCGTCGAAATGGCTCTCTACCTGGTCAAGTTGCTCGGTGACGGCTATGCCGGCGACCCGCGGATCAAGGCGCTGGTGGACAGCCGCGAGATCTGGATCATGCCCGATGTCAACCCGGACGGAGGCGAGTTCGACATCGCCACCGGTTCGTACCGAAGCTGGCGCAAGAACCGGCAGCCCAACTCCGGTTCCAGCAACGTCGGTACCGACCTCAACCGCAACTGGAACTACAAGTGGGGCTGTTGCGGCGGATCCTCGGGCAGCACGGGCAGTGAGACCTATCGCGGACCCAGGGCCGAATCCGCGCCCGAGGTCAAGGCCGTGACCGACTGGGTGAAGAGCCGCGTCGTCGGCGGAAAGCAGCAGGTGACCGCGGCGATCGACTTCCACACCTACAGCGAACTGGTGTTGTGGCCCTTCGGTTGGACGTACGACGAGGTCGTGCCCGGCATGACCGCCGACGAGTACAACACGTTCGCCACCATCGGCCGGGCCATGGCGGCGACCAACCGCTACACCCCCGAGCAGTCGTCCGACCTCTACATCACGGACGGCTCGATCGACGACTGGCTGTGGGGCGATCAACGCATCTACGCCTACACGTTCGAGATGTATCCCGCGTCGGGCAACGGTGGCTTCTATCCGCCCGACGAGGTCATCGATCGCGAGACGTCCCGGAACAAGGCCGCCGTCCTGCATCTGCTCGACTACGCGGACTGTCCCCCACGCGCCATCGGCAAGACCTGCGGCGGGGAGCCGCCCGGCACCACGTTCGAGAACACCAACGACGTGGCCATCCCCGACAACGGCGCGGCCATCTTCAGCGACATCGCCGTCACCGGTGTACCGGGCAACGCGCCCGCCGGACTCAAGGTCGGCGTCGACATCAAGCACACCTGGCGCGGTGATCTGACCATCGACCTCGTCGCACCGGACAACTCCGTCTACCGACTCAAGAACTCCAGTGCCAACGACTCGGCGGACAACGTCATCACCACCTACACCGTCGACGTCTCCGGCGAAGTCGCCAACGGCACCTGGCGGTTGAAGGTGCAGGACGTCGCCTCCGCCGACACCGGCAAGATCGACTCCTGGAAGGTCACCTTCTGAGCGGGTGCCTCGGCGGTTTCCCGTTCGCACGGCCTCGGCCCGGCCCGATTCCCCATCGGGTCGGGCCGGACCGCGTGCGGGGCGGCGATCTCCCACCGACCCGGCGCGGCACGCACGGCCCGAACGGCCCACACCCATCCACGGGGTTGATGCCGGACATGCCCGATGGCTAGGGTTCAGTCCGGAATTCCCCCTCTGCCGGGAGAGACGATGGCCGACCAGGTCGCCGGCTCCGCCGAAACCCTCGACCCGCCGTCGGCTCCCTTGGTGGGTCGGGCCGCACTGCTCGCCTCCGTCGAGTCGCGGATCGCCGCCGGTGGCAGCGTGGTGCTGACCGGATCGAGCGGCATCGGCAAGACCACCGTGATCGGCGCCGTGTGCGGATCGGCCACGGCCCGCGGCGAGAACGTCCTGCGCACGAGTGGCACCGAGATCGGTCGGCGGGTCCCCTATTCCGGGCTGGCCGCTCTGCTGCATCGTGTTCCGCCCGAACTGCCGGCCGCGCTGGCACCGGCGCAACGCTCCGTCGTGGGCGACCTGCTCGCGGGCGAACACACCCGGATGTGCCCCGAGGCGTTCCCCCGGGTCCGCCCGCCGTGGGAGGGCCGGTTGTCCGGAGCCCGATTCCACGACCTGTGCGGGCAGGCCTGGCAGGAGCTGCTCGAACGTTCCTCCGCGCTCTTCCCGACCCTGGTGGTGGTCGACGACGCGCACTGGCTCGACGCGGCCTCGGCCGACGTCCTCACACACGCACTGCACCACCTGGCCGGCACCGACGTGCGGGCGCTGGTCGCCGGCGGGTGGCCCGAGCGGGGTACGGCCGCGGACGGCGAGGACCTGCCCTGGCTGACCGCGCCGATCGCGGTCGAGGTGGCCGTACCGCCGCTGCCGGCGGAAGACCTGGTCGAACTCTTCGACCGGCACGGCGTACCCGCACGTGTCGCGAACAAGTTGCACGCGGATTCCGGCGGCAACCCGTACCTGGCCCTGGCCCTGGCGGGCGGACCCGCGGATCGGGCCCCACGCCACGGCCGACCCGCGCCGTTGCCGCATCGGGTGCGCGCGTTGATCGGCGAGCGCGTCGCGCGCCTGTCCGCACAGACCCGCGAGACGTTGCTCGTCGCGGCGCTGACCACCCGCCCGACCCTCGAACTGCTGCTGCGCGCGGGCCGCGCGGACGCCGAGTACGACATCCGGGTCGCCGCCGCCACCGGGCTCGTGGTCGGCGAGGGAGGGCAGATCAGGTTCACGCCGCCGGCCGTGGCCGGCGTGCTCGCCGAGTCCGCGCGTGCCGACCATCGCGCGAGGCTGCACTCGGCCCTGGCCACGGTGGTCACCGACGCCGCCGCGCGCGTCCGGCATCGGGCACTCGTCTGCGCGGACCCGAACGCGGAGCTCGCCCGGGAGTTGGAGAGCACCGCCGCCCAGGCCCGCCGGCGCGGGTCCCGCCGGCTCGCCGCCGAGCTGTATCTGCTGGCTGCGGAGCGCACCCCCGCCGAGTTGGACGGCCGGCGACTGGATCGGCTGGTCGCCGCGGCGGAGGTGGGTGCCACCGCCGGGTTGTCGGAGGTCGTGCACCGGGCGGCGGACGCGGTGCTGGCCGCCGACGCGCCGGCCGCGCAGCGCGTGCGCGTGCGCATGGCGTTGATCGATCTCGCCGGCCAAGGGCTGTCGGACATGGACGAGTTGTTCGCCGCGGCCCTGCTCGACGCGGGCGAGGATCCGGCCCTGACCGGGCCGTTGCGGCTGCGCCGCTCGTGGGCGGCGATGGTGGCGGGCGATCACGAACGCAGCGCCCACCACGCCGACTCGGCGATCGCCTTGGCCCGTACGGCCGGCGACCGGGCCACCGAGTCGATGGCGTTGGCCGTGACGGCGATGACCGCGCGGGCCACCGGACGCGCCGACCACCGGCTGCACATGGACCGCGCGCTGGCGCTGCCGGAACCCGAACTCGACGGCCGGTTGCACATGACGCCGCGCTTCGTGGCCGCGCGATTCGCGGTCTTCGACGACCGGCTCGACGACGCCCGGCACGACCTGCTCGCCATGCTCGCCCGGACCGAGGGCGGCACCGGCGAGGAGATCGTCGCCGTCCTGCGCTCATTGTCCGACGTGTCCGCGCGCCTGGGCCGGTGCGCGGACGCGCTGCACTTCGCGGACCGGGCGATACGGATCGCCGAGGATTCCGGTCTGAGCCCGGGACCGGGTTGGTACAACGGCGCGATCGCCGAACTCGCCGGTGGCAGCGTGGCGCGGGCCGGGGCGTACGCGCAACGCGGTGTGCGTGCCTCGGAGCAGGAGGGCGACTCGATCTTCCTGGAGCGCCATCTGCACGTCCTGGGACAGGCGCGGTTGCGCGCCGGCGACCTGTGCGGCGGCATCGCGGCGCTGCGGCGGATCGCCGACCCGACGCGGGACCGGCGGGTGTCCCCGCCGTCGATGTTGCGCTGGCACGGGGATCTGGCCTCCGCGCTGGCACTCGGGGGCCGGCTCGACGAATCGGAGCAGGTGATCCGGTCGGCCCGACAGGCACTGGACCCCGCCGACCGCGGGCGGGGCACGAGTGCGCACCTCGACCGGGCGGAGGCGGTGCTGTGCGCCGCTCGGGGCGACGTGGGGCGCGCCGTGGAGTTGCTCGACCACGCCACGCAGGTCTTCGAGGTCCTGCACCAGCCGCTGGAGGCGGGCCACTGCCTGTTGGTCCGGGGCCGGATCGAGCGCAGCCGCCGCCGGCACGCCGCCGCGCGCACCGCCGGGGCGCAGGCGTTGGCGCTGTTCACCCGGTACGACGCACGGCCGTGGATGGAGCAGGCACGTCGTACGCTCGCCGGGCCGCCGGCAGCGGGTGGGCCGCCGACCGGCCCGCCGCGCTCCGATGCCGCCGCGGCGTTCGCGACGCTGACCGCGACCGAGGAGCGGGTGGCGCGGCTGGTCGCGCAGGGGGCGAGCAATCGAGAGGCGGCGGCGGCCCTGTTCCTCAGCGTGAAGACGGTCGAGGCGTCACTGACCCGCATCTACCGCAAGTTCGCCGTGCGTTCGCGCACGCAACTCGGCTCGCACCTGCACGACGCGTTGGGCCTGCCGGAGCCTCCCCGCTGACCGGCCGTTCCATGCCCCGAGCGGCGTCTCGTCCCTCCCGTCGTGCCGATCCTGCCCCGTTTGCCCCGCTCCTCGGGAAGGTGAACCATGGAGAGGGATCGCCATGCGACCATCGCACGCACTTGGAGGCGGACGATGTCGGGTCCTTTTCAACAGTTTCCGCTCGACGGGGGCTCGACCGCGGATCTGTATCTGCTCCGCTACGACAAGGACGGCGGACTGCGCAGCCCGGTCGCCGAGCAGGAGATCAAGGATCGGCTCGCCGGGGTCGGCGACGTCTTCCTGTTCTCCCACGGGTGGAACAACATCTTCGCGCAGGCCCTCGATCGTTATCGCAGTTTCATCAGCGGGTTCATCGCCCAGCGGCAACAGTTCGGGGTTCCGGTTCCACCGGACTACAGGCCGTTGCTGATCGGCGTCATCTGGCCCTCGACGAGTTTCGTCATGCCGTGGGAGGCGGGCCCGAACATCGCGGCCGATCCGGATCCCGACGGGGCACAGGCGCGCCAGGTGGAGGAGATGCTCGGTCTGGTCACCGAGTCCCTGGACGCCGCGGCGGACCCGGAGTTCGTCGAGTTGGTGGACGGGCGCTCGACGATCGACTCCGATGCCGCGCTGCGTGCGGCGGAGATCGTGCTCGACGCGCTGCGGGCCGGCCCCGATCCGGACGATGGTTGGCCACCGCCCACGGCGAAGGAATTGCTCACCGTCTGGGCGGCGTTGGACGGCGCCGAGTCCGCGGCACCGCCCGTCGATCCGGACGACTTCGGCGTCGCGGGCGGTACGTCGCCGGGTCTGCTCGTCGCCGGTGGCGGGGGTTTCGATCCCCGCAGTCTGTTGCGCACGGCCACCGTGTGGAAGATGAAGGCTCGCGCGGGTGAGGTGGGGAACAACGGGGTGGGTCCGCTCGTGGCGCACATCCTGCGCGAGAGCGGGGTCCAGCTGCATCTGGTCGGCCACTCCTTCGGCGCGAAGGTGTTGTTGTCCGCGCTCGCGTCCGCCGCCCCGAACCGTCCCGCCCGGTCGATGTTGTTGTTGCAGGCCGCCGTCAACCGCTGGTGCTTCGCGGCGGACGTCGCCGGCACCGGACGCCCCGGCGGCTACCACGCGGTCCCGGAATCGGTGGAAAGGCCGTTGCTCACCACGTTCTCCGCGTTCGACGACCCGCTGACCAAGTTCTTCCATCTCGCGATGCGCGGAAGTCAACTGGGCGAACCGGGCGTCGCAGCAATCGGCGATCCCGAACTGTACGGTGCGCTGGGCGGGTTCGGCCCGGGCGGGGTGGAGGGGATCTCCGCCCGTCGCCCGGCGGCCGTCCCCGGTGCGGAACGCTACGACCTCGGCGGCGGGTTGCGCGTGATCGCCGTGGACGGCGGGGTCGAGATCGACGGGAAGCCGGCCATCACCGGGCACGGCGAGGTGAGCAACCCGGCCACGTGGTGGGCCATGCACGCGCTCGTGCGACCCGACTGAAGTGCGGTACGGGCACGCCGTGCCCCGACGCGCCCACGACCCCGACCGTGGCCGGGCGACGGCACGACGGCCGGGAACACACGCGGCCCGCGTCGAAGGGAGCGATGATGGCCGAGGCTCTCATCGAGCGATGGCGTCTGGCGGTGCTGCGGGTACGGCTCGACCTGGCGCGGTCCTCGCCGATCGCGGCGGCCGAGCTGGTCGGATATCCCGCCGACGGCGCCACGACCTATTGGCGCGCCGACTTCGACTACGGCGCATTCGGGCTCTCCGAGGGCACCGGGCCGCCGACGCGCCTGGTGGTGCCCCCCGACCTGGTCGAGGCCGTCACACACTGCCTGGACGCGGACCTCGGGGCGGATACCGCACTGTGGTTGCGGCTGGTGCCCCCGTACGGCCACCTGGGCGCCGTACCGTGGGAGGCCGCCCTCGTACCGGCCACCGGTCGTCCGCTCGTGCGCGTTCCCGATCAACTGCCGCCGGGATCCGACCCTGGTCGGGTGTGGACCGTGGCCGTCGCCGTGTCCGTGGCACCAAACGCGCCCTGGGTCGCCGGCTATCTCTCGTCGTTCGTCTCGTCCCTGCGCTCCGCCGTCGCGAGTGACGTGGATGTGCACGTGTTCACCGACCCGGGCGCCGAACAGGCGTTGCGTAGGCTGCTGCACGAGGGTCCGGACGAACCGCGGGTCCATCTGCACGACTCCCGGAACGCCGTGTGGCTCGATCGCTCGGGGCAACACGACCCACACGCCGGCGGCGACGTACTCCCCGCGCCGGGGCGGGTGTTGTGGGGGGACTGGATCACCGCGGGGCTCGACGGCCGCGCGGTGCGGGCGCTGCACATCGTCACGGACGGCGCCTTCGACGGTGATCGCCCCGTGCTGTCGGTGAGCGCCGATCCCGCCGTGCCCACCGCGCGATCCGGTCGCGCGTACGTGAGCGCGGACCGCGTGCGGCGCCTCGCCGACCGCGTCGGCGCGTCCGTGTTGTCCTTCGGCTCTCCCCCGGGCAATCCCTGCGACGCGGCCACCCGGATCATCGCCGACCACGTCGGTCTGCGGCGTGCGGGGCCGACTCTCTACAGCGCGTTGCCGCTGGATCCGGCCGGATACGCCTTGGCCCAGGCACACGCGTTCGTCGCCGGCGCCCCGGGATCGGTGCCGATACCGCGCGACCCCTCGCTGTTCGCGTACCTCCAGCCGGAGTTCGTCCAGGCCGCGCTCCAGGACCCCTGGCCCGATCCGGACCGGCCCGGCCAGACCTGGCTCAGCGGGCGGGCACCCATCGGGGATTCGGCGACCAGCGGGGCGATCCTGCCGAACGCGCTCGGCGTGGCCGGGGGCGACGCGATCACCGCGCGCTACGCGGACGCCGATTCGGTGCCGATGTGGGTTGCCGCGTCCACGCGTTACATCGAGAACCAGGTGGCCGCGCTGGTCCGTACGGCGGGCGTGCCGGGTGAGACGCCGGCCGCGAAGCAGGCCTACGACCTCGGGGTCGGGCAGGCCATCGCCGAACTGCGCGCCCTCGTCGACCGGCGGATGCGGGAGTCGTGATGCGTACCGTCCTGGGCTTCGAACCGTTCGGCGACAGCACCGTGCTCAAGTTGCGGGAGGCGCCCGCGGACATCCCGGGGCTGGGCACCAATGAACTCACCGACGTCACCGACCCGGGCGGCCCGATCGCCTCGCGCGGCGCGGCCCTGCTGGAGCGGCTCCTGCGCCATCCGGTGGTGAGTCGAGGGCTGGACGTCGCCCTGGCGCAGAAGCCGGCCGCCGGACCGGGGCCGCTGTACCTGCATCTGGTCTCCAACCAGGCCGATCAACTGCCCTGGGAGCAACTGCTGTCCGCGCCACAGGGTTTCATCGCCCTCGACGCCCGCTGGCCGATCGCCCGCATCGCCGCCATCCGCAGCCCCGTCGATCGCCGCACGTTCGCTCCACCGCTGACCATCGTCGCCGTGTTGTCCGCGGCGCTGCGCAGTGGCGTGCCCCAGCTCCAGGCACTGCTGGCCGCCACCGCGCTGCCCGACGCCCGGGCGCTCGACACCCACCTGCACGTGATCAGCGCCGAAAAGGCCGTGCTGGATGCCGTCATGGCGACCGGACTACCCGAGGTCACCGCCGAGGCGATGCCCGGATCCGCCCCGGAGCTGGCCAGGCGGATCACCGCGGCCCGGCCGCACATCGTGCACCTGTTGTGTCACGGCGGGGCCTCCGCCGGTGTGCGCACGCTGGCCTTCGCGCACACCGCCGACGTCGACGCCGGCGAACCGGTCGGCTCCGTGCAGTTGAAGCTGCCGGACCTGGTGGTCGCGTTGTTGCCGTGCTCGCCGTGGCTGGTCGTACTCGGGGCCTGCCAGACGGCACAGACCTCGGACACGCTCTCCCTCGCCCACGAGCTGGTCTCGCACGGATTGCCCGCCGTCGCGGGCATGCGCAGGCTGATCGACCTCAACGACACCGACCGGTTCTGCGCCGCGCTGTACCCGGAGGTGATCGCCACTGTCCGGACCGCTGTGAAGGATGCCGGGGAGCACGAGATCGACTGGGCCGCGACCTTGACCGCGCCGCGCCAGGCGATGGCGCAGGCCGATCCGACCCTGACCGACTCGTGGTCGGATCCGGTGCTCTACGTGCAGGACAATCCGCTGCGGATCGTCTCGAGTTCCGCGCTCGGTGTGTCCGACACGGCGAACCTGCAGGGGCAGCTCGACACGTTCGAGCGGTTCCGCGCGACGCTCGACCCGACCACCGCCGACCCGGGCCTGGTCGAGCGGGTCGACGCGCTGATCGCCGGACTGCGGGCCCGATTGGCCGGTGGTGATCCGTGACTCTGCCATCCGACATCCAGCTCAACGCCTGGACCGGGGACGAGGTGGCGCGAGCCACAACGGGTGAGGACGCGGCAAGCTGGGGTGCCAAAACGCGCGGCATCCCGCGTTCGCAGGCCGTGCTCCCGTTCGGCCCGCCGGTCGATCCGCGCGACTGGCGCTCGGCCGACGTCGGCTACGGGATCCTGCTCCCGGACAGCACCGATCCGAATCTGTCCGATGCCGCGAAAGCGGCCGGCGAGGACGCCGCGGCACCGATCCGCGAACTGCTGGCGGCCCGGCCGGACACCGTGGTGTTGCGCTGGAGCCCGGACCTGCCCGGCCACCTCCTGCGCCGCTACTTCGCGCACGACCGGCCGCAGGAACCGGCCATCGGGTTGTCCGAGTTCGGCACCGGCCGGGGCCGGCTCCCGAGGTACGTGGCGATCGTCGGCGGCCCCGAGGTGATCCCCTGGTCCGTGCAGTACACCCTGGGCACCCGGCACCTGGTCGGGCGCATCCCCCTGTCCGGGGAGCCGTTGGCCCACTACGCGCACGCCCTGCTCACGGACTGGAACGAGGCACCGGCCCGCACGGATCGGGCGCTGGCCTGGACGGTCGACCACGGTCCCACCGACATCACGGCGTTGATGCGCGCGGTGATCGCGTCGCCGCTGGCCGATCGGCTCACGCCGCCCCCGCTCGCGCAGTTCCGCAATCTCACGGCGGCCGAGGCCACCGGCGCGGCGCTGCCGGCCGCCCTGGCCGAGATCCGCCCCGGACTGCTCGCGACCTCCAGCCACGGTCGGACCGGACCGCTGGGCAACCCCGCCGAGATGCGCGCCACGCTCGGGCTGCCGGTCGACGGCACGCACACCACGGTGCCGCTGGACACGCTGTGCGACGCCGTGCCCGGTGGCTGCGTCTGGTACGCCCAGGCGTGCTGTTCGGCCGGCGCGGCGGGCGAGAGCTTCTACGCCGGCCTGCTTCCGGTCGGCAGTTCCGCCTTCGGCACGGTCGAGGCCGTCGCGGGCCTGGGCACGATGGTGGCACCCGCGGCTTTGCGACTGCTCGGTCGGCAGGACCCGGTGCGGGCCGTGCTCGGGCATGTCGAACCGACCTTCAGTTGGACGCTGCAGGTCGAGGACACCGGCCAGGGGCTCGGCGGGCGCTTGGTCTCCGCGCTGTCCACGCACCTGTACGCGGGCGAGCCGCTGGGCTTGGCGCTGGCCGAATACCGGGCCGACGTCGGCGAGTTGCACACCCGCTGGGCCCGACTGCGGGAGGCGTTGGCGGGCGGCGACACGTCGGTCCGCGAGACGTTGACCAGGCTGCGCGTCTCGGCCCTGGACCGCCAGAGCCTGGTGCTGTTGGGCGATCCCACCGTGGCCCTGCCCGCGTTGACCCACCAACCGTGACCCGACCTCCTCGACGGGCGCGGCGACCACCGGCCTCGATGTGCCGTGCGGCTCGACCGATCGGCGCCGCGCGGAGGGGTGCACGATCGGGTGCGGGTCGCCGTCGCCCGGTGTGTCGCGCCCGGTTCCGGTGTGCCCCACCGCCACGATGGCCGGGTCCGCCCGGCGCGGTCCGGGCCCGGGGGAAGGGATGCCCATGCCACTGCGGAACTACGGAGTGCCGGCCGCGCGGGCGGTGGCGCGCGTACGCGAAGGCGCCACCGACACGCCGCACTACCAGATTCATCTGACCGACGACGCGGGCACCGCGTACCGTGCGGCGATCAACGTGCTGTCCACGCAAGCGCCGTCCGAGCTGCTCCGGTCATCACACGCGAAGGGGCGACGCAGCGCGCGTCGCCCCTTCGACGCGTGCTCCGGGTGCGCCGTACCGGTTGCCGCGTCGCGCGCCCATGCGATGGCCTGTTCGTTGGCACCCTGGGATTCCGGAGCCGAGGCGCACTCGTGCCCGTCAAAGGCCGGCTGATTCCACGCCGACGATGCCCGAAATCCCGCGCGCCGCGCGCGGGTTCCGCGTGGGGCGCCGGAGCCGGCGCCGATTTGACAGAACTAGCCGGATATCGCCGACGGCTTCACCGCCTCCCCTTGCCCGTGTGAGTGTTTCGCTCGCTCGGGCACGCAGCCTGCCTGCACGGTCACCCGCGTCACTCACAAGGCGGACGCGGCGCGGACCGGCGACGTGGTCGAGTCTCCCCCACCCAAGGAGTCTCGATGAACCGCAGAACGACCACGGCCGGGACCGTCCTGGCCATGCTCGCCGGCCTGGCCATCGGCACCGCCGGCCCGTCCTCGGCCGGAGCCGACCCCTCCCCTCCCCCCGCCGGCTCCCAGGCACTCGCGGTATCCGCCGCCGACCGGGCGGCCGCCGGCGGCCTGGACGCCCTCGCCAAGGGCCCGGACGAGCAGTACGAACGCCAATTCGTCACGCCGTGGGTCAACGACCTGTACTCCGTCGCGTACCAGCGCACCTACCGCGGCCTCCCGGTCGTCGGCGGGGACGCGGTCGTGCTGGCCGACGGCCAGGGCCGGGTCCGCTCGACCCAGTCCGCCACCGGAACACGGGTCGCGGTCACCACCCAGCCGACCGTGACGGCCGGCGCCGCCGAGAGCACGTCCAAGGCGCAACTCCCGGTCGTGGACAAGGTCGACTCGCACCGCCTGGTGGTCCGGGTCAAGGACGACAAGAGCGCGCTCGCCTGGGAGACCGTGCTGGTCGGTCGTACCGCCACCGCGCCCAGCAGGCTGCACGTATTCGTCGACGCGAGCACCGGAGCGGTGCTCGACAGCTACGACGACGTCCGCGCCGGCAGCGGCAACAGCCAGTGGAACGGGCCGAACCCGCTCACCATCCAGACCAGTGGCTCGGGCAGTTCCTTCTCCCTACGCGACACCACCCGCCCCGGTCTGTCCTGCGCGGACTACAGCACCGGCCAGGTCTTCACCAAGTCCACCGACTCCTGGGGCAACGGCCAGGCCACCAGTAAAGAGACCGGCTGCGTCGACGCCATGTGGGGCGCGCAGAAGGAATGGAACATGCTCCGCGACTGGCTCGGTCGCAACGGGCACAACGGCAACGGCGGAAG
>NZ_JBIWJT010000045.1:0-75599 GCF_044765325.1 Embleya sp. NPDC127516
AGGCCCTGCTTTCATGCGCTCTCAGCGCCGAGACCACTCCAACGAGAACCCAAGTCCTATAACCCGACGCCAAGTTCGGTATGACAACGGCTTCTAAGAGGGGTGCCGCGCTGTCTCTTGTGCCGATGACGGCACTGATGCCTGTGCCGTTGCGGCCATGCGCGGGCCAAGGGATGCCGAGGTCCCGGTCCAGCGGGTGAATCCTGCGGCCTCGGCCCTCCACGTGCGGTTCGGAGCACACGTAGACCAGGACGGAGGAGTCGTCCAGGCAGAGATAGGTTCTGGAGGGTTTACCGACTGTGATCTGAATCGGGCATTTGCGGCAGGCATTCTGCCTGAATTCGCTTCGTAGGACAACGATCGCTCGCGCTTGGTATCAGCATGTGCGCTCCCGTTGGGCGTTGACATCGGTCACCCGCCAGCCAGCGGCGGCCGAGTCACGCGTGACGACGACGCCCTGGACGCTTCTGGACGCTGTCGTCACGACTTCTGCGGGCGTGCCGTCCCGGTTCGTGGCCCGTCGACCGCTGACGTCGATACAGTCCTCCAGCGTCACGGTGGGTACCGTCGCGGCCAGCGAGACGCTCACGCTGCGCGGGGAGTGGACGATGGGCCCTCGGACCGTGATCCCATCGTCTGAGGTAGCCGAGGCCAGCCCCCGAATTACGGCGGCTGCCCGACCGGTTGCGATGCGATCCAGCTCCGCAGTGTCCAGCGCGGCCCCACCGGTGACCCGGATCTGGAGGTCCCCGTACCGCCCGTACACCTCGAGCGCAGCTGTCCGGGCAGTCTCCTCGGGGCTCGGGACCGGCGTGGACTGGCTGGACGGTGGAGCCGGCGGCGGAGTGCTGCGTGCCGCAGTCGTGCCGCCGTCATCGCCACCACACCCGGCAACCGCCAACAGCACCACGGTTATCGCAGCCGTGCCCGTGCTCCGCCCCACGTGTCCCCCTCGGTCGTCGATCACGCACCGTACCGAGGAAGTACCACCATGACCACAGCCGTGACCACCGAACGAACACTCGAAGCCGAAGCCGGCCGACTTGAGACCTCGCCCAGCGTGAGTCCACGGCGAACGAGAACATGCCGAGGGGCCGGACGGTTACCGAGCATCGGCACCGGAAACCCCCACGCAGGTGGAGGCGAACCTCGAACCTGAGCTCTGCTGCGTCAGGCGACCGGCCGCAACCGTCACGAAGTCGGCACGGCGCTGTGCCGCTACCGATCGTCGGCCGGTCCATGACCCATCGCGGCTCGCCCCACCTGCGTGGGGACTTCGGTGTCCCACAACGGTCCGGTGGTCGCCAGGATGGCTCACCCCACTCGCGTGGGGACTTCCGAAGGGACTCAGCGACGACCGACGGTACGGGCGGCTCACCCCCACCTGCGTGGGGACTTCGCGTCGTGGGCGGCCTGCAGCGCGGCCGTGCGCGGCTCACCCCCACCTGCGTGGGGACGGGGGTGGTAGGGATTGCCTCTGCGGCTCACCCCCACCTGCGTGGGACTTCCGCCACGACCGTTGATTGCCGGTCGGCAGATTCGGCTCACCCCCACCTGCGTGGGGACTTCGTGGCTCAGCCCCCAACGAGATGAGAAAGAGACGGCTCACCCCCACCTGCGTGGGGACTTCGAGGCATGACCCACTCCCTACTTCTTGGCCGACGGCTCACCCCCACCTGCGTGGGGACTTCATTTCGTCGTCCGAGACGTCTTGGAGTGTCGGCGGCTCACCCCCACCTGCGTGGGGACTTCAGCCCCACCGGCGAGGCCACGACCCGGCCACGCGGCTCACCCCCACCTGCGTGGGGACTTCTGCGGATCGTGATGCGATCGGACACGAGATCACGGCTCACCCCCACCTGCGTGGGGACTTCGCACGGACCGTAGGGCCTGTACTCGTAGTCGTCGGCTCACCCCCACCTGCGTGGGGACTTCACTTGCTGACCTGCAGGTTCTTGGAGGCTTTGCCGATTCGTGATGCGAATCGGGCTATTGAGGCAAGGCCCCTGCCTGAATTCGCTTTTGAGCCAACGCTTGGGCCAACGACCCCTGGTGAAGGCGACGTTATCAAGCGAATCATCCCGTTAATGACGTTGGCCCGGAGAGGTGAACGTATAGGTTCAAAGTATGGGCACGGCACCGACGGATGCCCGCGCTTGGCCAGGGCCCTGGCTCGAGGGCACGTCAGGACGTCAGCGCCTGCATCTCGCCCGCACGGATGTCGCCGACCGTGGTGGTGCGAGTGGCGGCCAGGGTGCCGGTCTGTCCGCCACCGGCCCACGTGATGCTCCAATGGGTGGTGGCGGTGACGACATGAACACCGGGTCGCGTGTACGTATGTCCGCAATCAGGGCTGGGATGCGCACCCCGCGCCGGACTGTACGGCGTGCCCGGGGTGGTGCAGGTGACGACGGCGCCGTCACCCATCGTCCAGGTGATGCGGTCGACCCGAGCCGTCGCGGTCACCGACAACCCGGGAACAGCGGCGGTCGCCGTCGCCGGACCCCACGCCGCCGGGGTGGCGTCGACCCACAACCACGTGGGCAGTCCGACCAAACCGGTCTTTCCGGGGCCGGGGGTGAGGTGCACCGCAGGCGCGTCCAGGGGGATCTGGGCGGAGGCCTGGGCTCCGAGTTCGGCCGGAGTGGGCGGCGGGACGACGTTACCGCCACCGCCGGGATTGGGATCGATGCTGCCCATGCACTGGGTCACGTTCAATACGCGCGCCGCCCCCGGACACTGCGTGTCGTCCGGGTCCTTAGGATCCACCGCCACCGGAGCCGTCCCGGCACCCGTCCCCGCCGACACCGTCGAACCCCCGCCCGAAGGCTTCCCAGGTGGTTTTCCGGAGGTAGCGGCTCCCAAGCTCAACTCACTGCCGTCACCGCCCAGTTCGATGTCCACACCAGGCGGCAGCGGCGGGGGTGTCGGGGTAACGGCCCACGCGTGAGCGGTGCCGGCCACCAAGATGAGCGCCGTAGCCGTTATGACTCGGTTGGTCAGCATGTGCGATCCCTTTCCGAGCGCATGTCCGCGATCACCCAAGAGCCTCCGGCGCTCGGCTGTTGGGCGATGAAGGTCTTGACGTACCTGGGCGACTGCGTGGGTGCGGAGAACGGCTTACCAGTGTCTCGGTAGACCGGGACGCGTTGACTGGTGTCGATACAGTCCTCCACCGTGACCGAAGGCGGCGTACCGGTGAGTACTGTCATCACCACCTTCGGAGCCTTCACCCCCTGCGGCCCGCGCACCA
The DNA here is from genome assembly GCF_044765325.1 of Embleya sp. NPDC127516. Lineage (NCBI taxonomy): Bacteria > Bacillati > Actinomycetota > Actinomycetes > Kitasatosporales > Streptomycetaceae > Embleya > Embleya sp. NPDC127516. Next base: position 3,254 of record NZ_JBIWJT010000045.1, read on the forward strand.
CCACCCCGTCGTTGTCGACCTGGGTCACCACGCCACGCAGGAGTGCGGCGGCACGGCCCGTTGCGACCTTGGCCAAAGCTCCTTCGTCAAGCGGGTCGCCGCCCTCCAATGCCGCCTGAAGAGTCCTGAAGCGGTCGTATACCTCGAGAACCTGGGTTCGTGCCGCGTCCTCGGCACTCGCCGTGTGTGGGACTGGGCTCAATGGCGGAGCCGATGAAGGACGGGGCTTCGGCTTGGACTCGTCCGCCCCACCGCACCCTGCCACGGCCACCACCGACAGCAGCATGGCTATCGCGGCTGTTCCCCTACTCCGACTCACACGCCCTCCCCGACGATCCGATCACACAACGTATCGAGGAGGTGTCGCTGGTCCCAGACCTGTGACGACTTCAAGTCTCTTCCAGGAGGATCACGCACATGCAAAATGGCACTTTATCTAGCTTTACGCACTGTGAAATGTGAACGCGGGAAGCGCATGGAGCCTGCCTGTGCGGAGGGACGTTGCGATCTGGTGCGTGGGCTTCGCCAGCGCCTCTCACCACCGCCGCCGACACTCAACCGTTGAGCTACGAACGCGCAACGCAGCCGACTCCACGGCGGCGCCTCGTAACGAGCCACCACCAGGCCGGGCTTCGGATCGTCGCCCCCTCCCGCTTGGGAACTTCCGATGGCGCACGTACTGATTGCGCCCGCCGGCCGACTTTGATCGGTGGTTGCCGGGTCGTAACTCCCGCCTGAGGGCACGGGTTCGAAGTCCGGGCCAACCCCGCCTCCCAGTCAACGCACATCCGCGTCCGGTGAGCTTTGCGCCACCCCGTTATGTCCGGGATGACGCATGCTTCGTCTTCTCCGGACGGCTGCCCAGCCGGCCGTCAAGGTTCCGGGACGCTCGCATTCGACTCCGGGGGCCGCCGTCGCCTCGGCCGTCCTGGTTTCGTGCCGCACTCACACCACTTCGATACGCTGCCTTCCGCCGTGATGAGACACCTCACGGTGTTTGCGGGTCAAGCTGCGGCCGGGATCTCGGCTGGGAACGCGGTCCGGTCGAGAAGGTCAGCGAATGGCGATCGAACACCGACTCGTGCAGCGCGTCGATCCGATCACCGGCGTCCCGGGCGAGCGCGATGCGACTCTCGGTCTCCTGGGCGTTCCCGGGCAGGGCAGGGCCGGTGGGAGGCCGTCGATGAAGTGTTCGCCGTCGGGGCGCAGCGGCACGATGTGCAGGGTCAGCCTGGGGCGCGGGCTACCGGCGTGAGGTCGTCGCTGGGCTGGAACATGAGGGCTCGGCTCATGTCGGGGTTGCGGTGCTCGTCCAGCAGGGCCAAGCGCAGGGACGAGCCGGGAGGAGCAGCGGGGCGGGTTCGTTGTCGGGCACGGCGGGTTCCGTTCGGCGCGGGGTGGTGGGTCATCGGCGCCGGTGGGGGTGGGCCGTAGGGCGCCCAGGTGGGGCGGCCGCGGCGGGGCGAGCTGCGGTGGCGTTGCCCAAGTGCTCCTGGAGGCTGCCTAAGAACGCGTTCAGCGCGGTGGCGGCGGCCTCGAGCGGGGTGAGCTTCTCCGCGAGTTCGAGGTACGGGGCGGTGAACTCGGCTCGCCCCCACCTGCGTGGGGACTTCGTGCATGCGCTCGGGTCTGCTCGAAACTGGGCCGGCTCACCCCCACCTGCGTGGGGACTTCGAGGACGACATTGCGGAGGGCCTGGACGACGAGCGGCTCACCCCCACCTGCGTGGGGACTTCGGGTTGGCGCGGGCAGAACGCGTCATTCGGCGCGGCTCACCCCCACCTGCGTGGGGACTTCTCTTCCTGACCTGCGGGTTCTTGAAGGCTTTGCCGATTCGTGATCTCGATCGGGACATTGCGGCAAGATCTCTGCCTGAATTCGCTCCGGGCGAGCGACTCCGCGTAGAGGGCAGCATTATCGAATGGTTCATCCTGTTCACGTCGTTGGTCGCGTGGATGGGTATGTCGGTTCGAGGTACGGGCACGGCACCGGCGGACAAATAGCCCGCACCGCCGGGGACGTGGCCTGAGTGCGAGTCAGGAGGTCAGTGCCTGCATCTCGCCCGCGCGGATGTCGCCGACGGTGGTGGTACGAGTGGCGGCCAGGGTGCGGGTCTGCCCACCGCCGGCCCAGGTGATGGTCCAGTGCGTGGTCGCCGTGACGGTGTGAACACCGGGCCGAACGTACGTGTGTCCGCAGTCCGGGCTCGGTTGCGCACCGCGGACCGGGGTGTACGGAGTGCCGGGGGTGGTGCAGGCGACGACGGCGCCGTCGCCCATCGTCCAGGTGATGTGGTCGACCCGGGCCGTCGTGGTCACCGACAACCCGGGAACCGCCGCGGTCGCCGTCGCCGGACCCCACGCGGCCGGAGTGGCGTCCATGCACAGCCAGGTGGGCAGGCCGACCAAGCCGGTCTTCCCGGGACCGGGAGTGAGGTGCACCGCAGGCGCGTCGAGCGGGATCCGTGCGGCCGCCTGGGCACCGAGGTCGACGGGCGTCGGCGGCGCAGCCCCGCCACCACCAGGAGGGTTGGGGTCCATCGTCCCCATGCAGGACGCCGCGTTCAGGACCACCGCCGCACCGGGGCACTCGGTGTCGTCGGGATCCTTCGGATCCACCGGGGCGGGGGACGAGTTCGTCCCGGCCGGGGTGGTGCTGCCGCTCGTCCCGCCGGTGCCGCCGGGACGCCCTGGGGTGTTCACACCGAGCGTCGCGCCGGACCAGTCGATGTCGACGCTCACGTCCGGCGGTCGCGGCGGGGGGCGTCGGCGGCGTGGAGCCGGTGGGAACGGTGCCTACGGTCAGGCTGACGCTCAGCCACGCGGTGATCAGCACGTGCGGTCCCGTTCCGAGCGCATCCCCGCCACCTGCCACACACCGGACGCGTTGCGGGTCAGGGTGAACGTTTTGACATACCGCGGTGATTGGGACGGGAGCGCGTATGGGCTCCCGTCCCGATTGGTCGCGTAGCGTGCGCTGGTGTCCATGCAGTCGACGACCGTGACAGTGGGCATGCCGGCGTCGAGGGACACGGTCACTGTGGGGACCAGGGCACCATCCGGACCGTGTGTCGTGATCCCGTGCCGCGCGATCTGGTCCGCCGCACTGCGTGCCAGATCGGCCGCCGGTCCGGTCGCGAGGCGATCGACCGTCGCTGCGTCGAGTGGGGTGCCGGCGTCGATCGTCAGCTGGAACGCTCGCCACTGCCGGTACACCTCGAGCGCCTGGGTCCGCGCGGTTTCCTCAAGGCTCGGCGCCGTGACGGCCGGGCTGGACGGCGGTGCCGGTGGCGGGGTGGTCCGTGCCGCAGTCGTGCCGTCGTCGTCACCGCCGCACCCGGCAACGGTCAACAGCAGTACGGCTATCGCCCCCGTGGCTGTGCTCCGCCGCACGCGTCCCCCTCGGTCGTCGATCACACACCGTACCGAGGAAGTACCACCACGACCACAACCGTGACCACCGAACGAACACTCGAAGTCGAAGCCGGTCGACTCTGACAACCTCGTCCAGCATCAGATGCCCACGCGAACGAGGGCAGGCCGATCGGCCGTACAGTTGCCGAGCATCGGCGCCGGAAGCCCCACGCTGGTGCGATGTAGCCGTGGCGGGCCATGGACCGGCCGACGATCCCGTGGAAGTCCCCACGCGCTGGGGCAACAGAACTCCGGACCTATCCGGGAGCGCGGTCACGTGGTCGAGCGCCGGCCACCGCGAGGGCACGTCCGGGCGTCACCACAGGCCCAGTTTCTCGATGACGTGCGCGGCCTTGGGCAGCTCGGGGCTGGGGGCACGCCCGCAGGCTGGGCGGTGACGGGTACGTCGGTGCGCATGCGGATCATGTCGCCGCCAGCGCAGCACATCGACCCAAGTGTCGTGCAGGGCCTGCCCTTTGACCGTTCCGACCCCAGGTCGAGCGATGTCTGTACCTATCGTCACGGGTCAATCACGCTAGTGTTTGCCGAGCCCGGCGTGGTCGAGGCGGCCATGTGTCGGGCTTTCGGGGGGCCTCATGTCGCGTCGCAAGACGTTCGATCCGGAGAGTGTTCCTGCGTCGTGGTGGAGTCGTGATGATGTCCAGGCACGCCTGGCGAATCTTGACATCGGCGGCCTGTTCGGGCTGTATCTGGCGACGTTCGAGGCGTGTACCCAGACGCAGTTGGCACGGATGACGGAGCACCGCGCATGTTGCTTCATGCGCCGGAGCCGTCCTCGCTGCCACGCTCTGCGCACGGCCGCCGGCCGACTGAGCAGGACGCCTCCTTACGCCGGCCCGGGTCAGCAGGTGGGGAGCGTGGCCGGTGCTTGGAGCCACGCCACGGGCGCGTAACCGGTGATGCCGTTGTCGGTGGTCACGCGTGCCCACAGGTTGCTGCGGACTCCGTGCCAACCCCACGTGGTGGGCCCGGTGCTGGCGCAGGTGGCGGTGAGGTCGGTACCGACGGGCACGGTGGTGACGCTTGCCCCGGCTCCGGGGCGGGCCCGAACGGTGAGTCCGATCTTCTGAAGCGCCGTCACGGTCGTCCGGGAGGCGGGTGGTTCGGCGGCGAGGGCGGCGGGAGCCTTGCCCGCCTCCGTGCCGGACGGGGAGGCGGCGACGGATTTCGGGGCGGCCGACGTCGTGGGGGTGCTCTTGGCGGCGGACTCGGTGTCGGGTTTGTCGTCGCCCAGGTCCAGGACGCTGCATCCTCCGACAACCAGGACGAGCGCGATGCCGCCGTAGAGCGCCATCCCGCCGAACGAGAAACCGTCACCGCCACCGCCGCTTGCGCGGGGAGGACGGGTGCCGGGCTTGCGACGCAGGTGTGAGCGTACGCGTGTGTAGCCGGGTGGAACGTCGGACACGATGCCTCCTGAGTCAGTGGACGTACGGGGGGAGGGCAATCTCGGCGCGGGCCACAAGCGCGGCAACGCTGCTCTCGTCGAACAGCCGCGGTCGGGTGCCGAGCCAGTCGCGCAGCGCCTCGGCGGGCAGGACGGTGACCCCGTCCACCACGGCTCCGAGCCGGGGTAGGTGTGGTTGGCCGTGGATACTGACCACCGCCTGCACGCTCACACCCAGTGCCTCTTCGGCCTGCGCGGCTTCCCACCGGACCGTGCGCAGGGCCTTGTCCTGGGGATATCTGCCGTACCACAGGCGGCCGTCGGCGTCGAAGCGCGCGCGGGACTTGGCGGACGTCCAGGTCTTCGTGTCGAGATACACGACCCCTCCGCCGCCGCAGAGGACGTGGTCCAGGTTCGCCCGGGACCCGGGTATCGCTCGATCGTGCAACGCGACCCAGCCGCGGGCCAGGGCCAGCGACCGGGCGGTACGCCGCTCCCCCTTGGCGCCCTTGGCCCAGCGATCCGCCGTGAGCGAGCGCGTGTACGAGCCGCCGGTGAGGGTGGCGCCCACCACGATCCCCGCTCCCGCCCCGAAACTCGCGGAGGCGGTGACCGCAGCCATCACCCACCCGGCGACGGAGGCTATGCCCGCAACCAACGGGGCACGGCGCAGGGCGACGCGATGTCGCGCCCGGCGGTGGGCGCTGCGTATGGAGCGGGATTGACGGGCGGCGGACGCCCCGGCACCGAACGTACTGCGGACCATGCGCAGCCTCCCCCGAGACGGTCCTCCCCTGGACCTCGACCACAATAGCGATCCGCTCCGACACGCACCGTAAGATCCCGCACGCAGCGTGCCGAGCGTCCGTTCGGAACGCAGCACGCTGTCGCCTTTTGGCCGCAAGCGATGGCCGACCGGAGCCCTTCCGACGCGTCGCGGAGACAGAGAAGCGATCGAATTCCGGCACGTTTTTGGGGACTTCGGAATCGAGGTTCCGGATCTAGGATTTTCGTTGCACTCGCGTGGGACTTCCTGGCCCCCACCCGCGCGTAGTAGGTGTAGTCCGGCTCACCCCACTCGCGCGGGGACTTCTAGGCTTTCTTGAGCGCGTCCGGAAGCCCGCCCGGTTCGCCCCCACTCGCGTGGGGACTTCTGCGAAACGTCGATCCGCATCCGGGGGAAGAGCGGCTCACCCCCACCTGCGTGGGGACTTCTCGAGGAGCGCGGTTAGCGGGTCGTCGATCGGCGGCTCACCCCCACCTGCGTGGGGACTTCGCGGAGGGCGGGTCGCTGGGCTCTTGCCACTGCGGCTCACCCCCACCTGCGTGGGGACTTCCCTTGTTGACCTGCGGCTTCTTGGGGACGTAACCGATACGTGATCGGATATCTGGGTAATCAGGCAATGGCTTGCCTGATTTGCCTTCCGCGATCGAGTGTTCGGGCACCTGCCCCTCTGCCCTTCTCGGAAAGCCTAGCCGGGTCGAACTCGGTGGATCGTCGGTGGCGCGCACGGGGCCATTGACCGTGCGTGCGCGGGTCGGGTGGCGACTCCCCTACCCCGCGGCGCGGGAGTTGGTGGTTCGGCGGCGGGCTTCGAGGAGGGAGCGGAGGAGGTGGATGGTGTCGTCTTCCATGTCGCAGCCGAGGTCGTCGAGGAGGCGGTTGAGGCGGGCGGCGTAGGCCTCGAGTTCGTTGATGTCGCCGGAGAGGTAGGCGGCGCGGAACATCAGGCGGTAGAGCATCTCGGATTCGGGGCAGACCTCGAGGCCCTTGCCGAGGGCGAGTTTCGCGCCGCGGATGTCTCCGTCGCGTAGGCGGAGTTCGCCCAGGCGGGCGGCGACGTCGACGATCGACGAGGTCATGTCCTGGCGCAGGTACTCGGCCCAGATGTAGCGGCGCGGGCTGGTGCCGCCGAATGGGCGTCCGCGTACCAGGGACAGTGCGGTGGTCAGGTCGGGGCCGCCCAGCGGGCCCAGGCGCATGCCCTTCCGCGCCAGCCGCTGGAAGCGGGTCCAGTCGCAGGTGACGCCCGGGGCGAAGCGGTAGCCGGCGTCGCCGATCATGGGCAGGTAGGGGTCGCCGTCGGGGTTGGTGCCCAGCCAGCGGCGGAGTTTGCTCATCGCGGTGTGGCGGTTGGTGGCGGAGCCGCTGTCGGGCCAGATCGCGGCGTCGACGTCGCTGTGGCCGAGGCCGGGGTTGAGTACGAGGTAGGCGGCGAGTTCGGTGAGGCGGGCGCGTTTGCTGGCCTCGGCGGGTTCGCCCACGCCGACGATCTCGACCGGCCCCAGGACGCGGATCTCCGGTCCGGTGTGGCGTGTGGTGGGCACGCCGGTCAGCGCCGGTTCGGCCTCAGCGGATGTGGATGCAGCGGGCTCTGCGAAGGGGGAGGTCGTAGGCAGAATCCTCGAGGAAGTCTCGGCCATGGTCTCCTCCCATGCCTGGGCCCAGGCGGCGTCCTCGTCGTCCGGGGTGGGCAATGAGTCCAACCAGGCACTGACGTCGGCGTGGTCGTCCTCGGTGGATGGTGCCGGGGTCGATGTCGGATCGACGTCCGCCGCTCGGTCGTCGTCACCGGGTTCGGGCTCGACAGACCCGAGGAAGGACCTGAACGGGGCGACGGGCGGGGCGGTGGAGGCAGCGGAGATGGGCCCGGCAGTGGACGTGGAGGTGTCTGCGGTGTCGGCCGTGTAGGTGTCGCGTTCCGGTTCCGCAGGTGGGGCGGGCGCGTCCTCGACCACAGCCACGCCCTCGGTCGGCTCCGACTGAGGCTCGGGGCCGACCTCCGGCTCCGGCTTCCGCTCAAGGCCGTCCGCCACCGGATCCGGATCGCCGACGGCGTCGTCGGCCGCGCTGTCGCCCGCAGAATCCGCGCCGCTGTTCTCGATCGGCGGTACGACGCCGATCGTCGGGTTGTGCAGCGGCTTCGCGGGCGGGTTCGGCGACGTGGGGCTGCCCGGGAGCGGGAACGCGGGTACCGCGGTGGGTACTCCGCGAGCGACCAGCGTTCCGCTGTCGAAGGGCGGCTCGGCGTAAGCCGTCACGCGGATGACACCGCTTTCGGGCGCGGCCGCCACAGCCGTGTCGGCCGCCGTCGACGCGGCCGAGTCGTTCGGCGGCGCCACCACGGAAGCCTCCGCGACAGCGTCCCCGGTCGCCTCGTCGGTCTCCGGCGCGGGGTGGCCCTTCGTGTCGCCGGCGGCGGTGAAGATGCCCACCAGGTCCGCGAGTTCCTCGTCGGGCAGGCGGTGGAGGGTGGCCTCGGCGTCGAGGCCGGCCAGCGCGGTCGGGTCGGGCCCGGTGGGCAGGGTGTACCAGTGCTCGGGGGTCTCGGAGCCGGTGGGCGCGGGGGCAACGACGGCCCAGGCGGTGCGGGTTGCGTGGCCTTCCAGGCGCCGCAGCGCGGTGATCGCGTCGGCGTCGAGGGGCTCCCGGGACAGCACGATCTCCGGGGGCCAGGTGTCGGGGGCGGCGCCGATGGTGCGGGCCGCGCGGGCGGAGGGCGTGTACTCGCGGGTGAGGACCTCGGCGCACGCGTCGTGCCATCCGGCCAGGCGGGACAGCGCCTCGGCGGGCGATGCCGCCCGGAAGACCTTCTGTCCCGGAAGGGGGTCGAGGGCGCCGAGGTCGTCGTCGAGGCCCACGACGGTTACCGAAACGTCCTCCCCGCGAGGCCCGGTCAGCAGGGCGACGGCCAGGGTGCGCAGGATCTGCCGCTGCTGCTCGGGGGTGCCGTCGAGGAGGGTGACGGGGCAGGACTCCAGGTCCAGGAGGACCTCGCCGATGGCCGTACGGGCGATCGGGGCCAGTGCCGGGCAAGGGGCGGGCAAGACCCGGGCGCGCTCGGGGCCGACCAGGGGCGCGTCGACCGGGCAGAACCAGCGGGTGGTGTCGCCGTCGACGGCGTTGAAGGGCGCGATGGGCGGTTCGGCGGTACGCAGGCGCAGTTCGAGGCCGGCGACGGTGAGGTGGCCGGTGGTGAAGGCGGGCATCGGGCGGCCCGCGTCGGCGAGTTCGATGCCCAGGGTGCTCAGGGCCAGGTCGAGGAACTCGGCGCCTTCGGGTCGTTCCGCCGCGCGAAGACGCTGTTCGTACGCTGCCGGGCCGGGGGCGGGCATGGCGATGCGCCGGTGGGCGCGGCGTTGACGCTGCTGGAGTCGTCGGCGCACCCCCACGGCGGCGATCAGTCCGGCGCCGGCGAGCGCGCCGACGCCGATGCCGATCGGGACCAGGGACGAAGCCTCGTCACCGTCGTCGCCATCGTCGCCGTCGACGGCAGCGGGTGCAGCGGGCGCAGCGGGCGCAGCAGGTGCAACGGGCTGTGCCGGGGGCGCGGGGGTGTCGGCCACTGCGGGTGGTTGCGTCGCGGGCGCCCCCGTGGACGGCGGTGCCGGCGCCTGAGCCGTTTCGACCGGTGCGGGCTGTCGGGCACCGGGGTCCTGCGCGGGCGGCGCCGGCACATCGGCAACCGGAGGCTTTTCACCGGGCGGCTGAGCGGGCGGAACCTGAGCAGGCGGAATCTGGGCCGGCGGCACCTCGGCGGGTGGAACCTCGGCGGGTGGAACCTCAGCGGGCGGCGCCTGCTCAGACGGTGCCGCGGTGGCGCCCCCCGCACCAGGCGCCGCGCCAGGATCCGCCGCACGTGTCGAGGGCGCACCGGGCACGGTGTCCGGAGCGACCGCCGCAGGAGGGGCTTGCGTATCCGGAGCGACCGCCGCAGGAGGGGCTTGCGTATCCGGAGCGACCGCCGCAGGAGGGGCTTGCGTATCCGGAGCGGCTGGCGCGGCCGGAGCAGCCGGTGCGGCGGGAACAGCCTGCGTCTCCGAAGCCGCCGGCAAGTTCAGCACCCACCCGGTCTCGATGACGTCGGGATCGGTGAGCGCACCCCCGTCGGGCTGCGGACGGTCCTTGTTGGCCGCGAACAGCGACGTCCAGTCGGGGTCGCCCAGTTCGCGCTGCGCGATGTCGGAGAGGGTGTCGCCCGAGCGCACGGTCACGGTGCGGGGCGTGTCGCCGGCGGGTGCCCGCGCTGGGGCGACGGGGTCGGCGCTCTCGGGCGCGGTCGCGGCGGGCGGCGTGGTGGCGGGCGGTGTGGTGGCGCGGGCGCCGGCCGGCATCCGCAGGATCCAGCCGACGTCGATGTCGTCGGCGGCGCGAAAGGTGTGCCCGTCGGTCATCACGCGGCCGTCGTTGAGTTCGGCGATCTCGTGCCAGCGGGCGCCGTCGCCCAGGGTGCGTTCGGCGATGTCCCACAGGGTGTCGCCGCGTTGGACGGTGTACGTCGCCCCGGCCGGGGCGGCGCTGCCTCGCGCGGTGGCCGGCGCGGCGGGCGCGGCCTGCGCGGTCGATTCGACGCCGGCGGGCGCGGACGCGGCGGCCACCGGGGCGGCGTGCGCGGCCAGGGCGGGCCCGCCGGACATGGTCAGCGCCAGGCCGCCGAGGAGGAACGCGGCCAGGCGTTGACTCCAGCGGAACCCGCGTACCGCCCGGCGGGTCCGGCCGCGCAGCGCCGCCGGGATCTCCCAGAGCACGGAGCCGGCCAGGATCGCCCACGCGAGCCAGCCCACCGCGAGCGCGGCGACGTAGGCGATGCCGGCGTCGGCGGGCCGCTCCAGGAGCGCCTCGAAGGTGAGGTCGTCGCGGTCGGGGAAGCGGGGCGCCAGGGTGCGGGTGGCCAGGAACAGGACGGTGGGCATCGCGGCCACAACCGCGGCCAGCGCCACCAGACTTGCCAGGGCCCGCAGGGGCGCGATGGGGGCGCGGCGCCGGCGGTCGGGGGTGGGACGGGTGGCGGTCATGATGTTTTGCCCTCCGGTGCGATGACGCCGTGGACGAGGGTGACCCGCGCGGTGGCGGAGACGGATCCGTCGGTGAGCATCCCGCTGAAGACGGGTTTGAAGGGGACGGTGACGGTGACGGTGAGCGTGACCCGGTCGGCACCGACCGACACGGTGCCACTCGCGCCCGCGCGGGCCAGGTAGGCACGGGCGGTCGCGGCCGGGACGCCGGGGTCGGGGCTCATGTGGACCGCGCCGTCCTGGATGGCGGCGGCCGGGTCGATGGCCTGCGCGGCGGCGCGCGCGGCCTCGGCGGCGAGGCTGTCCGCGCGCTGGACGGCGCGCAGTCGGCCGCCGCCGTCGACGACCAGCCCGATCAGCAACAGGACCGCGATGGCGACGCCCGCGAAGAGCAGACTGATACTGCCCTCGTCCCGCGCCCCTTGGGCCCTTCGCCGTCCCGGCAGCGGCGACTGCGGCTCGGGCACCGCGCGACGTGCCCGCGACCCCGGCCGCGTCCCGGGTCCGGGGCGGCCGGCCGGTTCGTCGGGCGCGCCCGTGTACGCGGAAGCAACGTCGACGCAGCCCGCAGTGGCGCGATCGCGGTGCCGCCCACACGAGTACGCGGGAGCGGTGTCGACCCCGCCCACTCCGGCACAAGCGGTGTCGATCCCACCCACTCGACCGGAAACGGCGTCGACCCTGCCCACCCCGACGAAAGCCGCGTCGCTCCCACCCACCCGGCCGAGATCCTCGTTGTGCCCGCGCCGACCCGCGAGCATGGCGCCGCTCATCCCCGCGCCCGATAGGTGTCCAGTGGGGACACGAACGTGGAAGTCATCGACTTGGTCCCCAGGTTGGGCAGGCCGGGCGCGGCGAGATCGCCGAGCGGAAGGCGGCAGGTGACGGTCGCGGTGACGGAGGCGACGGTTCCCACGGGCGCGTTGAAGCCGGAGGTGTCCACGGTGACCGTGGTGCTCGCGCAGTGCAGCCCCTGCTGGGACAACGTGGCACCGGCCGCGCTGACGGCACGGCTCTGGGCGTCGCCGGCCGTACGGGCCGAGGTCGCGGCGCGGGCGGCGGCCTTCGCGGCGGCGTCCACGGCCGATCCCGCCAAAGTGACCCGGCCGGCCAGCACGCCCAGCAACAGCAGGGCGAGCAACGCCGGGACGAGGATGGCCACTTCGAGAGCGACCGAGCCGGTGTCGCGACCGTCCACGCGAGCGCGCCGCGCCAACCCCGACACGCGAGCGGTCGCGACGGCAGTCGCGGAGGCGGTCGCAACCGCGGATCGGGGGGCGGTCGCAGGGGTGGGGGCAACCGCGGACACGGAGACGGTCACGGAAGCCGCCCCACCTCGGGCACGGTCGCGGCGCGGGCGAAAGCAGTGTGCCAACACGGGTGTCGTCCTCCTCTCCGGGTTCCGGGAACGGCGGCGTGTCACGGGGTGGTCGGATACCACGGGGTGATCGGGTATCTCGGGGTGATCAGGGTGTGTCACGGAACAAACGGGTTCCACCGCTCCACCGGCGCCTGCGCGTCCTGCATGATCGTGATGTCCGGCAGCAGCGGCACGATCGACAGGCACTTGGCGGTGACCCGCACCCGCACCGTGTCGGCAGTACTCCCCGACGTGGACACGCTCGGGTTGCGCAGGCCCAGGTTGTCCGCGGCCTGCCGGGCGCGTTCCGCCGCGCTCTGCGGGCTGCCGATCCGATAGGCGCGGCCGGATTCGACGCCCTCGCGGGCGGCGGCCAGCGCCGCCTCGCGGGCGAACCACCACAGGCAGCCCTGCAGGGTCACCAGGATCAGGGTCAGCACCACCGGCATCAGGATGGCCAGTTGTAGCGAGGTGGTCCCGCCGTCCGGCTCCAGGTCCCGATATCGGCGACGGACGCGGCGGAGCGGGTGGAGCATGTCAGAAGCCATTGATGATGCTGATCTTCCCGTTCACGACCTTCGTGATGACCGCGATCAGCCCCACCGCCAGTACACCCACCCCGGCGGCGATCAAGGCGACCTCCAGGCTCGTGAGCCCGGCGTCGGAGCCCTCCTCCTCGACCTTGCGCCGGTAGCGGTCGCGCACGGTCAGGGCGAAGGTCAGGGCGAAGTGGAGCGCGGCGTTGTACATGGGTTCCCTCCGTGAGTTGTTCGGTGGCCGGGGGCTCGGATCGTGGGCTCAGATCGCGACGATCTGGAGGATGGCCGGCAGGCCCAGGAAGATCGTCAGCAGGATCACCAGGACGGTGCCCGGTACCACCAGGCGCTCCGAGTCGGTGTTGGCGCGTTCGTGCTCCGCGGACAGCAGTTCGGTGCGCAGCGCGGCGGCGCGGGCTCGGAGGGTGCCGTAGACGGCGGCGCCCTCGACGCCGGCGAGTTCGATGATGTCGGCGACGTCGGCGAGTTCGGGCAGGTCGAGGTCGCCGGCGAGGTCGCGCAGGGCCTGCCAGGGGTCGGCGCCGTGCGCGCGGGCGCGGGCGAGGGCGTCCTGGATCCGCAGGAACGCCCACCCGTTCCCGACCTGCGCGGCGTGTTCGAGGGCCTCGGCGGGGCCGGCGTCGCCGGCGCGTTGCAGGGCGACCAGGTCGAGGTAGGTGGCGGCGGCGTGCTGGAACTCCACCCGGGCGGCCTTGGCCTTGACCGCCAGTTCGCGGTCGGGCGTCTGCCACATGACCACGCACAGGACCAGGCATGCCCCGACGGGCACGACGAACGGCAGCGTGATCCCGAGCATGCTCACCGCGGTGGAGAACAGGACCGGAAGGAGCAGGCCGAGCAGACCCATCGCGGCCTTCGTGCGCAGGTGGTCGCCGGCGCTCTGGCCGACCAGGGCCAGGCGGGTGTGCGGGACGGAGACACCCGGTACGCGCTGGGCCAGCCGGGCCAGGGCGTCGCCGAACGCGCTGCCGGTCCCGGTGTCGCGCGCGGCGAGGGCGGCGGCGGTGGGCCGGCCCGTCAGGCGCTCGGCGGCTGCGGTCAAGTCCGGTGGAGCTGGGCGCAGTTCGCGGATCAGCAGGGCAATGCCCGCGCCGACCAGGGCGCCCGGGATCAGGTACCAGGTGGAGATCATCGGGCGGCCTCCGGTTCGGCCACCGCAGGGGCGACGGTGACGACGCTGCGGTCGTCGTGCACCAGGATCCGCGGCGCCGGCTTGTACGCGGTCACCGACCGCATCCACAACAGGACACCGGTGAAGCAGACCATCAACACGACCAGCGAGGTCTGCCCGACCGCGCTCGCGTACGGCTTGGCGTAGTCGCGGTTGAACGCCATCAGCCCACCCATCGCCACGGTCAGGTAGGTGATCCAGCGGACCGTGGCGCGGGCGCTGGCGCGGTCGGCCTCGATCGAGCGGCGCTGGCGTACCTCCTCGCGCACGGTCGTGGCGAAGTCCCGTAGCGCCAGGGCCAGTCCGGGGCCGCGGTCGTCGGCGCGCAGGATCAGCGCGGCGGCGATCTTGTCGGCGGTGGCGTCCTGGAACGCGTCGGCGAAGCGGTACAGGGCGTCGGCGGGCCGCCATTGGGCCTGCAGGCGCGAGACCAGGTCGCCGACCTCCGACTCGATCGGAGCCGGACAGGTGCCCCGGGAGGTGAGGATGGCGTTCTCCAGACCTGCGCCCAGTTCGACCAGGTCGGCCAGGCGCCGGGTCCACTCGGCGAGGGCGTCGAGCCGGTCGATCCCGGAGTAGTCGGCCCGGGTCGGCGCCATCAACCATGGCCAGCCGAGCACCGCGACCGGCACCAGGACCACCGCGACCAGCCACCCGGTCACCAACCACGCCGCAACACCGGCAACCCCGGCCACGACCCGGCGAACGTTGCGTGCGCGCACGGCGGCCGGCGACAGCGGCGTGCGTACACGGCGGGTCCGCCCGGGTCGGGGCAGGCGTAAGCCCTCGGTGGTGCCACGCCATCCCCACCACAGCAGGACGAGTCCGGCGACGACCACCGCCGTGCACACCCCCGCCCACAGGGCCTGTGCGTCCATGTCGGTCAACCCCCCACGAGGTGCATCGGCGCCCACTGCGGGGCGGCGTTGAGCCACAGCGGGTCGAAGCCCGCCCGGCGCAGGGCCGCGGCGTCGGTGGGCGCGGTGAGCGGTACCGCGCGCGGGTCCTCGCCACGCGGGCCGAACACCGTGTTGGTGGCCGGGCGGCCGTTCTCCCCCATGCCGGCCATCTGCAGGACGTGCGAGACGAAACGGTGCCGGCGGCCGCCGATGCCGCTCTCGTCGATCATGCGGACGAACACGAGGTAGTCGACGGCGTTCGCGGCGAGTCGGTAGGCGAGGCGGTCGCTCATGTGTTGGCCATATTCCAGGCAGAGTTCGGCGATCCGGTCGAAGATCATGTGTGGTTCGCGGACGTGGAGGGTGCACATGGAGCCGCCCTCGCCGTTGGTCATCACGCGCAGCATCGGGACGATCTCGCTGGAGCGGACCTCGCCGACGATCATCCGGGAGAGGGTCATCCGCAGGGCCGGGGGGATCATGTCGCCGATGGTGATCTCGCCGGACGATCGGCCGTCGGTGCCGCGTTCGCCGTTGCCCTCCCGGGCCTCGAAGGCGACCACCTGTTCGAGGTGGCCGAGTTCGTGCAGGAAGAGCTCGTACTCGCTCTCCAGCGTGCCCACGCGTTCGGACGCGGGGATCTCGCGGGCCAGGGCACGCAGGAGGGAGGTCTTGCCGACGCCCTGGGTGCCGCAGATGATGACGTTCTTCTTGGCCCGGATCAGGGCGCCGAGGAAGCGGGCCAGGACGGGTTCGAGGGTGCCCCAGGCGACCAGGTCGTCCAGGGTGACTGTCTTGACCCGGTGGCGGCGGATGGTCACGCAGGTGTGCTGGGTGACCTCGATGACGGCCTGCAGGCGCGAACCGTCGGGCAGGCGCAGCGCCAGGAACGGCGAGGAGGTGGACAGGGTGCGCTCGCCCGCACCGCTGCGGCGGGCGAGGTTGCGCAGCAGTTCGCGGAGTTCGTCGTCGGAGGCGGTCAGCGGGGCGACCCTGCGGCGGGGACGGTCGGCGTAGTCCACCCACACGGTGTCGTAGCCGTTGATCAGGATGTTCTCGACCGCGTCGTCGTTGAGGTAGGGCTCCAGGGGGCCAGCGCGGAAGAGCCAGTCGAAGACGGCGCGGGTGTAGGCGCGGTCCTCGACGGGGGTGGTGGCGGTGCCGCGTTCGCGCGCGGTCACGTCCGCCCATTCGGCGACGACCTGGGCGATCAGCGCGCGTCCGCGTTGTTCGCGGTCCGCCTCGGGCAGGCCGGGGCGGGCGCGGTCCTGTTCGTGCAGGCGTTCGGCGGCGCGTTCGCGCAGGACGCGGACGGCGGCCAGGTCCAGGACCACTTGGGGGGCGGCGGCGCCGAGGGCGGGGCCGGTGGCGGTGCCGCCAGCGGCGTTGCTGTTCGCGGTGGCGGCGCGAGGGGTCGCGACGGGGCCGGTGGGGAGTTGCATCGTCCACGCGGCGGCGGTGATCCGGGCCGGCGGCGAAGCGGGCGTTTGGGTCTGCGGCGCCGGCGCTGCGGGTGCTGCGGGCGCACCTGCGGGTGCGGGCGGCTGCGGCGTGTCTTCGGGGGTGGGCCGGTGATGCAGGGGAGAGGCGTTACCCAACACGATATTGCTCCCCCGATCCCGATCCCAGTCCCGGTCCGGGCCCGCTCCCGGGTACCCACAGACGCACCTGGCGGGCCCGGGCGTGCGAGAGGATCTCGTCCGCCCCGGAGGCGATCTGGCGCATCAGCCGCGAACGCATGGCCCGCTTGTCCACCTCGCCTCGACCGTCCGACAGCGCCTCCGCGGTACGCGTTTCGTACGGCAGGGACATCAGCAACGGCAGGCCCAACAGCTTGGCGACCTCGCCCGCCGGGTAGTCCGGGCCCTCCACGACGGCCAATCCCAGCGCGTCCGCGCCGGTGCCGTTCGCGTCCAGATCCCGACGCAGCGCCTCGACGCGCACCCGGGCCGCGGTGGCCGAACGCAGCGTCCCGCGCGCGACGACCAGGACCACGTCGGCCTTGCGGGCCAGGACGGCGGAGGAGCCCAACGTGCCCGAGCGGCCCAGGTCCACGACCACGTCGTGCGGCATGTCCGGGCCCTCGAGCCAGGCGAGCAGGCGCGCGAGGGGCTCCCAGGTGTGCGCGAGCGAGGCCGCCTGGGCGAAGTCGGCGAGACCCGGCAGGAGCAGCCGGTTGCGTTCGCCGCCGGTGAGGTCGATCAGCTGCTGGAAGAAGAACTCGTCCAACTTGCCCTGCCGGTGGGCCAGTCCGAGCTGGTGCAGGCCGTACTGCGCCGACACCCGTCCGCGCAGCGCGCCGGCCAGGACGGCGCCGCCGTCCGGGTCGGCCTCGATCAGCACCACCCGCAGGCCCGCGCGCAGCGGCCACGACAGGGTCAGGCCCAGCGCGGTCGTGGTGGCGCCGGGCGCGCCCACTCCCCCGACCACCGCCACCACCGTCACGGCTTGGCTCCCGGTTGCAGGACCACCAGCGCGACGAGTTCGGTCGAGGCGCGCGCGGCGACCGTCGCGGCGTCGCCCTTGGGCACGGCGACGTCGACCACCACACGCCCGGACTGGTCGGGGCTGCCGACCGCGAACACGGTCGCGGCAACGGTGGCGGGCGGCGTCAGCGCCTGGCCCTTGCTCGCGTCGGACTTACCGGGCGTGGACACCACCCAGACCTTGCGGCCCGGCTGCAACGGCGTGGTCGGCAACTGCCCCGGCGTCAGGGCCATTCCCACCAGGATCTCGTCCGGTTGCAGCAACGGCGCGTCGGTGACCTGCCCGCGCGACAACAACGTGTCCGGACGCAGTTCCACCGCGGCGCGCTTGCCCACCACCGAACGCTTGTCCTTCACGGAAACCGTCTGCACGCCGCCGCCGACCGACACCATCACGGTACGCACGTCCGCGTCCGTGACCACCGCCCCGTAGGGCACGGCCCGCGCCACGGCCAACGCCTCGACCCGCTTGTCCTTCGCGGTGAACAACGCGGCCCCGCCGACCCCGCCGACCGCGACCAACGCCACCGCCAGGGCCATCACCCCCGGCCGACGCCGCCGTTGCCCCAGCCCCTTGGGCGGCGTCACCAACGAGGCCTCCGGCGCCGCCCCGTCCCCGGCATCACGAGACCGACGCGCCGTCGCGGATTTCACGCACACTCCCCCTATATCCCGATACACACCATCGGCGACCGAACGGGGGCATAAAGAATTCCCCCGTCGGACAAGCCAACATACTGTTCCAGCCAACAGGGCGCGATCGTTCTGTGACGCAATCCCCACCCCCGGTAGGTGCGCCCGACGACCGGCTTGTGACACGCGGGAAGAAAAGCCCTCCACCACCCACATTTACCCCGAAGCCCCGAAACCGTACCAGGCCACCGAATCCCTCGCGCTCCGAACTCCCGTCGCAGGCAGGGCAGTCCGCTTCCCCACGACGCACACGGCCAACACACCGCGATCCTCCGTGATCAACAAACGGGGCCACACCGAGCGAATCCGGGCCGAGAGCACGTAATCGGCCGCATTGTCGATCGAATGACGGGACCAGCGTCCGAGCGATGAATACATCCGCTGCAGGAAGACAATTGCGACACGCCTGTGTGGGTGATCCGAAAACGATCTCACTGCCGGCACCCTCGCAAACGTGACACGGGCCGGAGCTTCGAGAGCCAGTACCCCACGGGGACGGGATCCCCACAAGAACCCCACCGCGCTTGCCCGATGCGAGCCGTCTGGTCCAGAAAGAGGAGAATGACCCCGTAGTCGAAAACCACCCACTGGACCATCACCTGGACCGGCGGCGGACAAACCGGCACCCTCACCACCACCATCAACAACATCCGCACCGGCGAAATGCAAACACTCACCTGCTGAACACCACACCACACCGCACCACAACCACCGCCGACGAACCCGCCCACAGCCAGAAACAACCAAAACCACGCCGACCGCGAGGCACCATGCGCGATACAGGCAAACTCCTTGCCGCAATCGCCCTTCCGAGGACACGAAACGGTAACGCCCGACCAAACCTGCAGGTCAGGAAGGGAAGTCCCCACGCGAGTGGGGGTGAGCCGCAACCTGGAAAACAAGGAGAAAGGGCTCGTGGGAAGTCCCCACGCGAGTGGGGGTGAGCCGAGGTCGTCCAGGGAGGAGGGTTCCTTGCCCTTGAAGTCCCCACGCGAGTGGGGGTGAGCCGCCGGGGTCCCTGTCCATCCCGGCCGGCGTGCTGAAGTCCCCACGCGAGTGGGGGTGAGCCGTCGGCCGGGCCGTCGACCACCGGGTCCTCCAGGAAGTCCCCACGCGAGTGGGGGTGAGCCGTCCGCCGCCATGGCTGCGGGCTCCCGCACGGCGGAAGTCCCCACGCGAGTGGGGGTGAGCCGATCACCTGCCGACGATGCCCGCGGGTCGTGCCGAAGTCCCCACGCGAGTGGGGGTGAGCCGCCCCGGCAGGAGCCGGGTTCGAGGGAATGGCGGAAGTCCCCACGCGAGTGGGGGTGAGCCGCTGGGAGCCGTACGCCATCACGGGCGGTTCTCGAAGTCCCCACGCAGATGGACGTAAGCCGACGTCGCGTCCGGGACCCGAGCGGAAGTCCCCACGCAGGCGGCGCAAGTCCGACCACCCCGCCGATCCGACGCCGCCTACCCCTTCGGCAGCGTTATCCCCAGCTCCCGCATCGCCTCCGACGGCGGACCACCCTCCGACCGCTCCGTCTTGTACCCGGGCACCCGCGGCTCGAGCGTGCGCGGATCCACCGCCTCCGACGGCGCCCCCGACACGTATGCCCCGTCCGGCACCCGATCACGATCGTGCGGCGCCAGCCAAAAGACCCGCCGCCGATACGTCCCCGACGCCGGCGAGCTCCTCGCCCCCGGCCCCAACAACGCGTACCCCACCATCCGCCCGTCCCGATGGAACGCCGGGACCCCGGTGCGGCGCGGCAGGCGGTCCAGCACCTGGCGCACGTAGTCCAGCCCCGTCGGGTCCTCGAGCCACACGATGTCGATCTCGTGGGCGATCTGCTTGGCCGTGATCAGAGCACTCACGACGTCTCCTCGTGCTCGCCGAGCAAGCCGATGCCCGGGTAGTACTTGCGCTGATTGGACGTCATCATCTGCCTCGGCGACGAGAGACCGACCGCTTCCCGGATCCTCACCGCGAACACCCTCGCGGAAACCGGCGTCGCGTCCTCGAAGCCGCACCACGTCTTGTACGCCGCGTACAAACCGGTCTGCTCCGCCCGCATCGTGGTCCCCATCCGGCACCGCTCCGCGACGAAACGACCGATGTGGTCCTCGGTCTCCGCGTACGCGTGCGTGGCCACCCGCACCCGCGGCGGCCCGGTCAGGTCCCGGTCGCTCCCCAGATACCGACGCGCCCCGTCCACCAACCAGGCCAGGATCCCCGGCCCTTCCTCGGACACCAGCACCTGCGCGAGGTTGTCGACCCGCTGCTCGTCCGCAACCACCCGCTCGAACGGGATCAACCGCATCCGCCGCCAGAACGCGAACCCGCCGGTGCCCACCTCCGGCCGGTGGTTGCCCAACAGCCAGAGCTTGTGGGTGGGTTCGAAGCTGAAGAAGTCCTGCCGCATCCGGCGCGCCTTGAGCCGATCACCACCGGTCAGGAGCTTGAACCGCGCCTCGTCGAACCGATCGCCGGGCTTGAGCTCGGAACACACGATCACCCGCCGCCCGTGCAGCTCGGCCAGGTCGGTGGGATGCCCCTCGAACGGCTTCGCCATCAGGAAACCCGGCGGCGCCGCGTCCGCGTAGTCGCCCAACAACGTGACCAGGACGTCGAGCAGAACGCTCTTGCCGTTCTTGCCCAGCCCGTACAGGAACGGCATGATCTGCCCGCCGACATCCCCGGTGACCGAATATCCCAGCAACAGGTGCAGGAAGTCGATCATCTCCGCGCCCTCGGCGTCGTCGCCGAAGGTATCGGTAAGGAACCGGTTCCAGCGCGGCGTGGCCATCACCCGCGGCGCCACCGTGCACGAGCGCGAATGACGGTGCTTCTCCGGGTCCGGCGCCACCACGGCCCCGGTGTGCAGGTCGACGATGCCGCCGGGCGTGCACAACGCGTACGGCTCCGAGTCCAGATGCTCGGCCTTGAGCACCATGCCCGGCGCCGCCTGCGCCTGCATCAGCATCGCCTTGAGACCGGACGTGGACAACGACCGACGCCGATGCCGGCGCAGATCCGCGTCCGTGTATCTGCCCTCGGCGTCCGTGACGGCCAGTGTCTCGGCCATGTCGCCGGCCGCCCACAACACCCCGTCGTCCTCGTCCAGTTGCCAGCGGTGGCTGTCCCACCGATACCAACCCAGGCCTGGGACGTGCCGGAAGTCCCGCCCGTACAACGCGACGAACGACTTAGCGTTCCCCCGGTCGCTGAGCGAGTCGGGCACCAGGCCGCGCGCCGTCACCGTGCCGGGCAACACCCCCTGCGTGGCGCCTCCCTGAGCGGGGACCGACGCCGACTGCTGGGCCAGGATCTGCGCGGCGACCGCCGCCGCGTCGAAACCGCCCTGCGGAGCGCCGTTCACGGGCGACCCCCCAGGCGCAACGGCCGTACGACGCCGGCGGCCATGCCGGCGCGGATCGTGGCCAGGGACCGCTGCTCGTGCCCGGGACGGGCGTACCGCGCGGCGTCCAGCAACAGCCGCTCGCCCTCGCCCGACGCGAGGTGACCGGCCGCGACCAGACCACCGACGGTGAACGCCGCCCGATTGAGCTTCTCGTTGAACCCGGCGCCGAACGCGGTCGCGGCGCAGTCCGCCACCTCCTGCACCGCCTTCGCCAACACCCGCGCCGCGGCCTCGCGATGACCCCCCGCAGCGGCGACCGCCTCCCGTGCCCGCGAGGGCACAGCCGCGGGCACCGGTGTCGCGGCGGGGCGGTCGGCGTGCCCGGTCCGCTCCAACTCGAGGGCCAGCCACGTCGGGAGCAACGCCGGGACACGACACGACCCCACCGGCGTGTACGTACCCGCGTGGGTAACCGTCCCGGGCGCGACGATGTACCCGCCGCCCGCACGGACGTCGACCTGCCACGCGAGCGCGCGCCCTGTGCTCGACCCGGTCGAACACAGCCAGCGCCGCGACGGTGGCGTGCGATACCAGACGTGCAAACCCCCGGACGGCGTCCGCACGCGCAGCGTGTCCTCATCGGCCGCCGGATCCGGAGCGCCACGCAGCGCCGCGAGCAACGCCAGGGTGTGGAAACCCGTGGCCAGCCCCGTCAGGTCCACGTCGTCGCCGATCGCGATACCGGGCAGGAGTCGATCGCGCGTCGGCACCGACGGGCCGTGGGCGTCGACGTCGATCACAACCAGGTTCGCCGGCCCGCACGCCACCGCCACCCCCAGCCGCGGGTCGCTTCCCCACCAGGAGCGGATCCGCTCGGGATCGAGCGTGGCCGCGTGGAAGCCGTGACACCACCGACCCGCCGGAACGCACGGACAGTCCACGTGGCTGTGACCCGGCGCGTGACAGGCCGCGCAGTTGGCCGGCGGAGTCTTGCGCCGCGGCGCAAGGGGATGCACCGGCCAACCCGAACGCGCACACCAGCGCGCCACGCTCAACCCGTCCGGCGCAGCCGACCCGTCGGCACCCCGCTCGGCCGTCACACTCCCACCACCCTCCGAGGGAACCGGCGCAGCGACCGAAGCCCTCGCCCGACGACCCGCGCAGCGCCCGAACGGACCCGCCGACACCACGCCGGCGGTCCCGGACATTCGGCCGGAGGGTGTCGGGCATCCACCCGTTCCCCGCCGCGGGCTGCGCCTGTCGATCGAGATCCATCCTTCAGTCGCTGAACGAAAGTGCAGGTCAGAGCAGTGAACGGGATCGAAAGCGACTGAAGCGACTCACATCCCGATATTGCTGCGACACGACAGGCTAGCGGACCGCTTCCCCCGAGACCCCACCTCGGTTCCCCCGCGTGTCAGCGACCGAGCGACCGAAGGGGCAGCGACTGAGCCGCTTCGGTCGCTGCTTTGGTCGCTGACGAAAAACCGCAGGTCAGAACATGTACAACCACAAAAACAGCGACTGAAGCGACTGAAGGTCCGTATCTATGACGCGCACACGCACACGCGCCAATGTCGTCATAATGCAAAAGTTGAGTCGCTTCAGTCGCTGATCGCCCACGACGAGCCCTCTGACCTGCGGTTTCGCACAGCGACCGAAGCAGCGACCGAAGCTCGCCGGTCGCTTCACACCCCGGATCGCTCGGTCGCTGAGCCGCCGGACGCGTACCGATCCGCGATTTTCGCCGCCGACACGGTCGCCGGACTCGGGAAGTTCGGTCGCTTCAGTCGCTTCGGTCGCTCGTCGTTGATCGCTGCGGCGACCGAGGACACCACGAACACGCGCATCGATCCACCATCCGGCGGCTTCATCGCTCCATCTTCGTCACCCGATATGGAAACCTCGGTCGCTTCGGTCGCTGCCGAAAGGCCTCCGGCTCCCCACACCGGAGACGGCCCACCGCCCCCCACCCCGCCACATGTCCACCACCGACAAAGCGCGCGGTGCCCGAAAGCAGGACGACGAACTACAACCACACCGAGGGAACCCGCTCACCCTCACCGCCCCGAGATCGCGCCCGCCCACGCGGCGATGCACCCGCCACCCCTCAACACCGCCCACCACCACGCGCCCACGCCCGCCCCGGACCACGAACGCCCCCGTCGAACTCGCCGACCACATAGAGCGTGCCAACCGGGAAGGACGCGCCGTGGTTCTGGACCGCAACCACGAACTCGTCTACAGCGACCAGGAAGAGATCGGCCGCAACACCACCATCCCCAGGAACGACCCACCGCTGCCCGCCCACGGAGCCCCACCCTCCGGCCCGCCGCGCGACCAGCCCCAAAAGGACGGCTACGACCCCGGCAGCGGAGTCGACAACGGATCGACGGTCAGTTGACACCCCAGCACACGACGCGACACCGCGCCATCCCCACCGCCCTCGCCCTCCTGACGAGCCTCCTCCTGGCCCTGCTCACCGGATGCGGCGACGCCTCGGCCCGCGTCGGCGTCGAAATCGACGGCAAGGCCTACGACCGACTCGCCAACGGCATCAAGGACCTGGGCGAACACGGCCGCGAGGGCGCCCTCCGCGACCTGACCACCTTCGCCTGGGACCAACGTCTACGTCTTCTTCGAAGGCGCCTCCAAGAAGGACATCGAACCCGCCACCGGCGACCGGATCGACCTCCCCGACGGCATCAGCGCCAGCGGCTCCGACTACTACTCCGGCGCCGGAGCCCTGTTCGTCTTCACCCACACCAAACACGCCACCCGCGCCTTCGCCGTCCCCTGGGGCGGCATCACCGAAGGCGGCGGCCCCTGGCACGCCACCGCCCGCCTGATCCCCGGCAACCCCGGATCCCTCACCGTCCAGGCCTGAACCCACCATCCACGCTCGCCGGCCGCACCGGCAGCCGACGCCCGGCACCGAATCACCCACCCCCCGGTCAGCCGCCCGAACCCGCGTCGCCCCGGCGCACCCAAGCAACCGACCCACCGGGCTCGCCCGCCGCATCCGCAGCAGCCGTAATCGAGGACACCGGCGGGACCGACCATGCGGTGCTCCCCATTGCCGGCAAGTGGACGGTCGCTGCCCCACCTTCATGAGCAACCTCGGCCCGGGAGCCCTCTCCGAGGCTCCTGACGCCGAACCCGACCTCGTGGCCGAGATCCTCAGCGTTCGATAGCTCGACCCGGGAGATGCAGCCACCATACCGACGGCCCGCGACAGGCCTCTCGTCGTGTGCCGACAGCGCGCCCGGCTATGTGCCCGCCGCGGCGCTGCGGCCCCGGACCGACCATCGCCCGGCCACGGGTGGCCCGGGGCGGTCGCGACGACGAACCCCCGGGCCTCGGACCACGGTTCCGCAGCGACGATCGTCCGTGGCGGGTCGTCGACCCTGACACGTCACGAGCGACGGGCCAATTCACGCAGGCGCGTACATGCGCCGGCAGGCGACACACCCGAGAACGTGTCGCCTGCCGGCGGGTTACCCCCGACATGCTCCGAGCGGACAACGCCGGCGACAGCACCCCCGCAACCGTTCGGGCCCTCGGCCGACACCCCGGTGTCGTGTCGCACCGCACCCCGCCCGCCGACACGACACGGGTCCGGCCGTCGCGAACACACGCCACATCACATGAACTTCACCCGGAACCCCGTCACCCAGCCGGTCCTGCGACAACGCGCACGCGACGCGGACAGCGGACCACGACCCGATTCGGCGCCACCCGACACGGTTCGACGCAGATACCCGACACGACCCCGCGCGACACGACAGGCACCGACACACCTGTCGGCATCCCCGGACACGACACCCGCCATCTGTCGGGCGACACGACACCCCCGACACCCCAACACCCGCCACGTGTCGGCCGACAGGACACCCCCGACACCCGCCATGTCGCCCGATACACGTCGCCCGAACCGACCCTCCCGACACGGCGACCATCGCGATCGCGTCCGGACACGAGAACCAACGTGACGCGTCGGATCGACCAACCCCGCCCTACCGAGCCCGAATCGGGGCGCGTCCCGAGATGCGACGGCACGGTTTCGGCGAAGACCACACACGCGATGTCACACGCCGGCGCTCCCGGACACCTCCTGCGGATATGCACACACAGGAATCCGCAACCTGGCCCTGAGGCGCGGGAGTCCGCACACACGATGTCTTGACACCGGACCACCCGGCCGGGCGACACGCCGACCGGCGAGTTGTCCCGTGTTCGCGCACCGAGCCCCCCGAAGGGACTAGGGTTCCCATGAAACTCCCGTGAGTAACGGAAGGCTCACCACGACATGAAGAAGCCCCCTGCCAGGAGGTGCAACTCCCCGGGGGCGCGGCCGACTACACCTAAGAGAGAACGTCGACATGAATGAGAGTACCGGCAGACACCCCCCGATGCACAAGAGCCCGCCAGTGACACGCCGCGCTTCCTCAGCGCTTGATGTCCGGCGGGCCGTGCTGTTGCAGGTTCGCGTCTGCTCCCTCTCGTCAGAGGGGGCGGTCGTGATCTAACTCTTTCGAGCGGAGTCTCCCAGCACGGAGACGGTCCGCTCTTTCTGCTATCCGCAACCTGCCAGGGTCGCGGGTCGCCTTCGTACGGCCTCTCTCAGTTCCACCCGAGAGGACCGACGCCCGTCGCTGCCCGGCTACCACACCGGTCACGTGTCGGGCGTGAACCCATTTTTGCGAAGTCCCGCTCTACCCAGAGCACATACGGGGCTTCTGCATGCCCTCACGAGGAGGTCCTGCGTGCCCGAGTCTATGCATACTCGTGGCGCCGCGCACGCTCTGGTTCGACTTCGTTCGCGTGTCGCGCACTATAAAAAGCCGCATACCCCACAATTCCGGGCTTCTTCGGGGGGTGCGCGCGGGTGGATGCCCGTCGTCGAGTGGGCCGTTCGTGTCCGGCTGCACCCGCGCCTGAACGCCACGAGCCTGATCCTGGCCCGCGCGTTGTGCGAATACGCGGACCACGACGACGGCCGCGACATCCGCCCCGGTCACGCACGCCTGATGACCGCAACGGGCCTGTCCCTGCCCAGCGTCCGCCGACACCTGCGCTGGCTGCGCGAGGCGGACCTGCTCGAACACGTCGCCCGGGGGACCCGCTGCCCGGGCGGCGTGCGCCTCGCGGCCGAGTACGCGGCCACCATCCCCGCCGCCTGGGACGAACGGGAACTCGCCCGCCTGGAGGCGCTGTACGCCCTCGAAGCCGCCTCCTCCCCCACCGACGAAGCAACCTCTCCCCCGCCACCCGCGGGCGACGTCCCGGCGTCCGCGACACCGATCGGTGCGCCCTGCACGGATACCCCACCAAACCCCTCTCCCGACCCTGGTACCGATACCTGCGTTGACGATGGGCTCAACCGCGCGGGCACGCACGGGCGTACGCGCGAAGCGGCCGCAACTCCCCGCCCCCGCCGGGAAGGACGACGACCCGCCCCTCGCCCGGGCACCCGACGCTGGAGGCGCTGGGAACTCGCACGCCAGGTTCGTTCCCGGGTCGTACTCGTCGCCCGCGAGCGGATCGGCCGGCTGGCCTCGGCACTGCGCGACGTCGCGGACCGGGGCTGGACCGCCGAGGACGTCGTCGCCTGGCTGATCGTCTCCCCACTGCCCCTGCTGGTGCTGTTCCCCGTCGCCTGGCTCCGAGCCCGCCTCGAGGGCGCGACCGCGCTGTGGCCCGAACCCCCGTCCGTCGCACAGGCAACAGCGAGCCAACGGCGGGACGACCTGCGGCTGAGGCAACAACGCGAACTCCGCGCGCGCCTGGCCGCCGACCGGGAGGCCGCCGTGGCGACCGAGGACCGACGGGAGGACTTCACGCCCGTACGTGTCGCCATCAGAGCACGCGCGTCCGCGTGGGTTGCCGCGGTTCGCGCCGGGGGAGTACGTCGGACCGTATCGGCGAACCCCGCCCGACGAGGAGGTGGACGCTCCGAGTACACCGTGGCCGAACCCCGCTGGCGAGAGCCCGAACGGACGTTCCGCGCGGCCCTGCCCGTCGAGTCGACGACGCCGGGCGAGACCAGAAGCGACACCGTGCACGCCGCAGCGGTCGCCCGCGCCCGCGCGGCCCGAGTTGCGAAACCGGCCCCGATGCCCATTACGGCGTAATAAGCCGCGCCACCCCGGGAGTACCGGCCGCACCACCCCGAACAGGCACCCACGCCAGGCTCATTACGGCGTAATGGCATCACTCCTTCGGCGGCCTCCGAGACACGGCTGATCGGGCGCTTTATTACGGCGTAATGACGCGGCTCGGACAAAAGGCCGAGCCCCTCCGCCATGGTGGGCCTTCCACATGGCATAGTTCGTCCCGCTCACGCCCGCACCCAAGGCGTGCAGGGCACCGGGGAATCAGACCGAAAGGGCAGTACCCGTGGCAAGAGTTCATGTTCTGCTGAACCAAAAGGGCGGGGTCGGCAAGTCCACCCTGACCGTCAACCTCGCGGCCGTCACCGCCGACGTGCTGAGCCGGCCCAATATGGACGTCCCGCCGGTCCTCGCCGTCAGCATCGACCCGCAGGGATCCACCACCTGGTGGGCCGAACGCGTCGGCGACGAGCTGCCGTTCGACTTCGTCCAGGCCCACCGCGAACCACAACAACTCGCGCGGCTGAAGGAAATCGGCGGCTACCAGCACATTTTCGTCGACACCCCCGGCTGGCTGGGCCCCGACTCCACCGACTACGAGCCCGGGCCCGGCGGCGACCCGCTCGGCGACGGGCGCGCCGGAGCCGCCCTGCGCGCGGTCCTGTCGGCCGCCGACGACGTCATCGTGCCGATCGAGCCGGAAGGCATGTCCTTCCTCCCGACCGCCAACACGATCGAGAACATCGTCAAGCCCCGCGGACTCCCCTACACCGTCGTCGTCAACAACTGGGATCCCCGCGACGGCCTCGCCGACCTCGAGGACACCCGCACGTTCGTCGACAGCCAGGGCTGGTGGCGCACCCAGACGGTGGTCCGCCACTACAAGATCCACGCCAAGGCCGCCGCCGAGAGCCGCGTCGTCACCCAGTACCCCCGCAACAGGATCTCCCTCGAGGCCCGCGAGGACTTCTACCGCCTCGCCCTCGAACTGGGCCTGGGCGGCGCCACCCGACGCCTCGACGAGATCGCCGCGAGCGCATGAGCGTGTCCAAACGCCAACGCTCCCTGGCGACACTCCTGCCGCCCAAGACGGGGGAGGGGGCCACACCCCTCCCACCGACACCGGCCACCGCCGCCGAGGCCCTCGCGGCCCCGCCCGTCACGGACCCGACGCCCCCCACACCCGAGGGCGCCCCGTTCGCGATCCCGCTGACCCACCTCGCCTACAACCCCGCCAACCCCCGCGAGACACTCGGCGACGTCGCGGACCTGGCCGACAGCATCCTGGAGAAAGGACAACTCCAGGCCGCCGCCGTGGTTACTCTCGGCGCCTACCGCGAGGCCAACCCCGACCTGGACCACGCCTTCGCACCCGACGTGCGCTACATCGTCGTCGACGGCAACCGACGCCTCCTCGCGGCGGAACGGGCCGGACTCGCCACGCTCAACAGTGTGGTCGACGACACCCTGGCCACCAGCGCGGTCGAGATCCTCGAATCCGCACTGGTCGCGAACATCCACCGCAAGGCCTTCGCCCCCCTCGAGGAGGCCAAGGCCGTCCAGGAACTCCTGGACATCCACGGCTCCCAGGACAAGGTCGCCAAGCGGCTCTCCAAGTCCCAGGGATGGGTCTCGCAGCGCATCGCGCTCCTCGGCCTCCTCCCCGAGTTGCAGAACCTGCTCCGCAACGGCGAACTCAAGGTCGAGGACGCCCGCAAGATCGGACGCATGGCGCCCGACAAGCAAGCGGACGCCGCCCGGACCGCCCAGGATCATTACGGCGTAATGAAACCGAAGGCGACCCCACCGGAACGCACCGACGCCGCGCCGGCGGCGCCGCAGCCCCGGACGGACCACTCCAGGGTCATTCGACTCGGCCCGCCCGCCGACCTGGCGGCGTCCCTGCAACAGCACTTGTCGGCGGAGGACTTGGAGAAGCTCGTCGAGCTCCTGCTTACCCGCGTCGCGCGCTGACCCGCACAACCCACTCAGCCCGCCCGACCCGCCGGGGCTCTTCTCATTACGCCGTAATGAGAAGAGCCCCGGTTCGTGTGGCCCGGACCCCGTCACCGCGGCTCATTACGCCGTAATGGATCCCGGCAATCGGGGGAGTGGGGGGAGAGGGCTGCAGCCAGAGAGGAGGCGTCCCCACTGCCCGCTCTCCCGACGTCGCCGCCAACTCGACTCCCGGCCATGTCGAGACGTCGAACGGGCGGCCAGGCCTTCGCGCGTCGGATCTTCATTACGCCGTAATGAAGTACCGCGCCGGGGCTCGTCCTCGTTGCTCATTACGCCGTAATGAAGACGCGGCCCCGGGGAGCGGACCGCGGCCCCACGAGAGTCGTCCGCCGAGTCATTACGGCGTAATGACTCCCCCTCACGATCGCCGCCGACTCGCTCCGCGCCTTCGGATCCCCACCCGTCATTACGGCGTAATGAAGGCCGGATCAACCACTTTCGCCCGGCAGGGACCGGCGTCATTACGCCGTAATGACGGGTGGGCAAGGTCTGGGCCGGCCCCAGGCAAGGACGTAAAGTCGCAGGTCAAAGCCATGGGCATCGATCGCATCGGCGTATTTGAAACCCCAGCCCGGGCAGCGGAGTCGTAATAACAGAAGGTTGCGATGGAGCGAGTGGTACACCCCGCGACGAACCTCAACACCCCATCGGACGTCCCGTCCGACCGGCGCGGCAGCACCCCAAGGAGCCGAGTGGGCCACATAAAGTGCTGTGACATGACCCCTCGCGCCCGCGATCTCGTCGACGGATTCATCACGGATCTGCGCGAGCGCCACAGGGACGGGACGATCGGCACCGCCACGCTCCGGCAGCGCGTCACCTTCCTCGAAGACCTCCTTGCCTACGTCGAGCACGAGCACGCAGCCAACACCCCCGCCCCCGCCGCGACGCTCTTCGATCCCCCGACGTACCAGGCCTGGCTCGACGCCGTCGCCCAAGGCCACCGGCGCCGGCGAGCCACCTCCGCCGGTGACCGTCGCGGATCCACCGCGACCATTCGCGCCGCCGCGGCCTCCCTGCGCGCCCTCGCCGGCTGGGCCGACGTCCCGCTGGAGACCACGCCCCACCCCCGCCAACCCGCCCGCGCCCACCTCGACACGGACCACCTGCACCACCGCACGACACTCCTGGAAGGCCCACGCCCTCACCGCGTCACTCCCGCCCTCTGGGGACGCCCCCGCGCCCTCGTCCGCGTCGTCAACGACACCGGAGCCCGCGTCGGCGAAATCGCCGCCATGACCGTCCACGACCTCGACGGCCACCTCACCCGAGCCCACATCATCCCCAGACCCCCGGGTACCGGCGCACCCGAACCACCCCACACCGCACCCCTGGACCCCCGAACCACCCGCGCCCTCCGCGCCTGGACCCTGGAGCGCACCCGCTTGACGACCGCACTCGAGGGCGGCCCGGTGCACGCCCTGTGGGTCACCACGGTCCCCCACCGCGCCGGCGGCCCCTACGCCCAGCCGGACTCCCCATCGGTGCCCGGGCCCTGGAAGGCGCACGGGAATGCGTCCGCTTAGCCCTGACCGAAGCCCGAGCAGGCCGCTACAACCCCTCCACTCCCCCGGACCTGCTCACGGACTGGCGACCCGCCCCACGGACCTGACTCATCCTCAAAGGCTCAAGTACCGGATGCCTTGTGGCAGTTCAACCGACCTGACCGAGTGAGCCGGCGCTAAAGTCGCGCCGAGCATCTCAAGACGACCCACGGCCCGCGTCAGGAGCTCGCACGATACGCGAGACCCCCAGACCGCTGCTGGCTTCTGTAAGGATCACGACTACGGCTGATCACAGGGACGACCACAAGCCTTGGCTCTGCAGGTGAAGGTGTTGACGAGAGGCCAGCACCGCTTGAGGAGGGGTCGTGTTGATGAGAAAAGGCTGGTCAGACGGGATACAGGAAGGCTTTCTGCCTTAATTGCTCGATTTTCATCACGAAATGGCAATGTCATAGAGATGCGCAGGTCGGAAAGGGAAGTCCCCACGCAGGTGAGGGTGAGCCGCCGGGCACCGCGAAGTCCACGAGCGCGGTCCTGAAGTCCCCACGCAGGTGAGGGTGAGCCTTGTTTTCCCCGTGAGCCCAGCTTCCGGGTGGACGCGGCGATCCGGTCCCGGAAGTCCCCACGCAGGTGAGGGTGAGCCGGGAGACCTTGTCGGTGTGGCCGTTCACTCCGTCGAAGTCCCCACGCAGGTGGGGGTGAGCCGTGTCCGCGCGGGCACGACGTGCAGGTGAGCGAGAAGTCCCCACGCAGGTGGGGGTGAGCCGTAGTCGAACTGCCCCGGCCAGGCAGCGAGCAGGAAGTCCCCACGCAGGTGGGGTACCGGTTGCGCGCGTATGGCGGGGCATTCGACGTTGGTGTGGCCGTCGCGGTCGTCCTGCCTCGCGCTGCGTGCGGCACGCATTCGTACGGTGTCCTGATTCCCGGCGGTGCTCACCGGGGCGAGACGCAGTCCATGACGGCTTCGGTGCCTGCTCGCGGCTGGACGTGACCATAAGCGCGGCGAGTTCATCCTCGATGGGCGGCCCACGTTGAGATCCTCGACGATGTCGCGGTTTGGCCTGTCCGACACCCGACATGGGTGTCGGGGGCCGTACGGCGCGGGCGTGTATGCCGACACGCCGGTGTCGTCTCGTGGCGGGTGAGCCGACATGTCGTGTCGGGTGGTGTCAGTCTCTGGGAACCCGACATGTGTGTCGGGTGGATCGGTGTGGGTGGCAAGTCGGCCGACATGCCGGTGTCGCCTCGTGTCCGGGGCCGACACGTCGTGTCGGGTGGTGTCGGTGTCCGGGAACCCGACATGTGTGTCGGGGGATTCGTACGGCGGGCGTGTCAGCCGACATGTCGGTGTCGCCTTGTGGCGGGTGTGCCGACACGTCGGGTCGGGTGTTCGCTTCGTGCGCCGGTGGCGGCCACTGCCGGTGTCGGCCGTTGGGGAGCGGATCGGTGGGCGACAGGGAGGCGTTGCGCAGGAGGGACGTCATGGCGCGATATGCACTCAGGACTCGGATCAAGGGCGGGAGACCCGTGTCCGGGACGATCGCCGACATCCGCGAGGCCCTGCCGGAGGAGGTCTGCGGCGACGTCGAGCGGAAGGTCGAATTCGCGACGGTGAGTGAGCCGGCCGGGTCGTCTTGAACTCGGCCGTGGCGAACGAGTCGGTCGCTCGCCGTGCGGCCACCGCCTGTTCGATGTGATCCCTCGGGCTCGCGGGTTCCGGCCCGGGCGCGGCCGTCCAGCCGTCACCTCGGACCCAAGGATCCCGGTCCCGTTGTGCTCAGGCCGACGCCGGATTCGATCCGGCCTCGGGCGGCGGTTCCACGTCGGGGTGGGTGTCGACGTGGCATCGGGCACGGTGGTAGCGCGCGTGGTCGGCGTTGATCCGGTGTTCGGAGTGGAAGGTGAGTTCGCCCTCGATCTCGAAGCTGTCGGTTATATACACGACGTTGTCGCTGCCGACGTAGATGCCGTGAAGGTCGAGTTCACGGTGGTGGTTGGCGCACAGGCACAGCAGGTTTGTCAGGCTGTCGGGGCCGCCCTCGGCGAGGGGGCGAAAGTGGGCGCCGTCGCTGCCGCGTTTACCGGCTCGCCCCCGCAGAGTCGTCCCGCAGATCTGGCACGTGTTGTCGTAGAGCAGTTTGAGGTCCCGCACGATGCCGGAGTCGCGGTCGTAGCGCGTGGTCGCGCGAATCGTCTTCGACACGGCGCGGTCTTCCTCGTTGCTTCCCGGAACATCGAGGGTGACGGGTTCGTCCTGTTCATCCTCGTCGGTGGCAGCTCCCTCGTCTTCCGTTCGGACATGGGTCGCCGCCAGGAGACGGGCGTGGTCGCGCTCCGGGAAGTACGTCGTCAGGAGATGGGCGACGATCTCGGCTCGTCGTACCTCATCCGCGAGTACCTTGACGGCCTCCTCGGTGAATCCGGCGGACACCCCGGCCACGGAGTCCCGGGACACCGCGGTGAGCCGGCCGGCGGCGGGAACCTGACCGTCGGAGGAGGTGATACCGGT
This sequence comes from Embleya sp. NPDC127516, assembly GCF_044765325.1. NCBI lineage: Bacteria > Bacillati > Actinomycetota > Actinomycetes > Kitasatosporales > Streptomycetaceae > Embleya > Embleya sp. NPDC127516. The sequence continues at coordinate 36,527 of NZ_JBIWJT010000045.1, forward strand.
GACCTCCCAGAACGGGCCGCTGGCGAGGTACCAGAACGGGTTCTCCGGCGTCGACTTGTTGTGGTCGTGCCCGAAGTCCCGCAGCAGAGGTCCCACGCCGTCTCGGAAGTCCGGCCACGCGTTCAGACGTGTGTCCGGTGTCGGGGCGAGCCCGATCGCCCAGAGCAGCGCCAGCGGCTTGTGTCGCGTGGGTGTGGTGCCGGTCTTGTGTGTGCGCATCCTCCTGATCTGCTCGAGCAGGGGCATCGAGCGCAACACGTCGAGATCGGCGGCCGGTTGCGGACCGCGCGCGACCACGACGAAACCCAACTCCCGTAGACGTGCCGCAGCGTGGTCCTTTCCTCCGCTGAAGCCGCCCAGCACACCGGTGGCGTAGAGGTGGGCCACGTTCAGGATCGCCTTGGAGTCGTACTGCTCCGCCTCGTGCACGAGGACGTATTGGCGTGCGGGACCGAAGCCGTACTTGGCGCGGAAGCCCTCGACACCGAGGTCGTCGCACTCTTCGATGGCCCGGAGAACGGTCTCGCGCGTGATGTCGCCCATCGTCATGGACAGAGGGTACGAGTCCGCGCCGACACGTACCCGAGACCGGGACCTGGACCGGGAGCACCACGTGGCGGCGGAAGCCGTCCGCCGGGCGATTCGAGCGACGCCGGGTCTACCGCGAATGGCGAGGCGCCATCCGGGAGACGCCGGATACACGGCACCACGGCCGGGCGCGCCATCCGCCCGACTGAGGCGGCAACCACCCGCAGGGGGTTCGCGGCCCACCTTTGACGACCCACCCCGGGGGTTTCGCACGTACTCCTCCCGGGCGCCGAGCCCGGCACCACACGCGTGTTCGCCGGTCCGATACCACCGAACTCGCCGGTGCCGGGCCGAAAGGCCGCTCCAAACGCGGAAACCCATCGACCGAAGCGCCGACCGCCGCACCACGGACACTCCCTCGCTGCGCCCGTGTCACCGCGGAACACCGGGCTGCCACATGTCACAACCCGCGCCGGAAGCGCACCTTTCCGCACGACGGGAGCGACGGGAGGAACGACGTGAGCAGGCGCGAGCATGCCCGACGGTAGGACGAAAACGCCAAAGGCGATCCAGGTCGACACCGGCGCGAACGCCGGTGTCCATGGCGTCGATCCCACCCACCACGACCCGCCGACCGCCACCCCGAACCCCGGTTCCATGGTCCCCGCCCCGGAACCCCCCACGCCCCTGGTCCCCGTCCCGTCTCGCCCCGGCGACGTCGAGCCGCCCTTCGACGACAGCAACCTGCGAGCCCCCAACACCACGCGACGATCCCGCACGGATACCCGTCCGGTCACCGAGCCGCAGAACGCCGTGTCCCCAGGGCCGGAGCCAGGACCGATACCCGCGAAGCCGACTCCGGTGCCCGACGGTCCGAACGAGCCCCCCGACGGCACCGGACACCCGGACCCCACCTCCCCCGTCCCGGCATCGACGTCCCCTCGGGCCGACCCGGATCCCGGTGGGTCGAACCGTGATCCCGGTGAGCCCGAGCCCTACGCCACTCCCAGCGACGCCCACGCCCAGGCCCGGAGGATCGACGACGCCGCTCGCGCGTGGCAGGCCTGCGACGACGGCCGATTCCCCGCGTCGGAACGCATTCGCGGACTCCGGGAGGCCGTCACCACCGCGCACCGCGCCTCCTGGGTCGCACACGGCGTCCACCTCGGCGATCCCGCCGTCGACACGGACACGCCCGTCGTCGATCCCGACGACCTCCGCGCCATCGCGGAACACATCCGCACCCTGGCCGCCGACATCCAGACCCTGGGCCGGGCACTCACCGCCCGGGAGCAGGGCCCTGAACTCGCCGCTCGAAGGCAGGACCCCGAACTCACCGCCCTACGCGACATGTGGCGACTCACCCGCCGGCACCTGGAAGCCGTACGTGCCACCGTTCGCGACCTCGACGCAGACGGTCCGCGGACCGCCGGATGGGCACAAGCCCGCACCACGCCGCCGACCGAGGCCACACCGGCCGCCACCGGGTCTCCCACCCAGCACGAGTCCGCCGGCGTCCAATCGGCCGGCGCCCAGACCCAACAGTCCCGCCCCGCCGCAACTCGCACCGAGGTGCCCACGCCCCCACACCCGAAATCCGAGTTTGACCACTGGCAGGTGATCGCACCCGCACCCGCCCGCAATCGACGCCACGCCGGCACACGCCGTCACGCCCGCCCGCGCCGTCCCGCCCGGGTCCGCGACCGTATTCGAGACCGCGACCCCATCTACACCCGAGACTACAAAGCACTCAAAAGTGCCTGGGACACCGCCAACGCCCCCCGCATCCCACCCCAGACCACCAGTCAACGAGTCCGCGACCTGCGCGACCAAGGCGACCGCCACACCGCCGTCGCCCGGGCCGCCGCCAAACTCGCCGCCTCACCCCAACGCCCCGTCGAACGCGAGGCACTGCACGAACTCCGCGTCGCCGCGGAACTCCACGCCCGCCACCTCCACCGCAGCGCCGACGCCCTCGACCCACCGCGCCGCCGACCGCGACCGCAGACCGAACGCCCCGTGTTCACCCCGCGAGCCCCCCGCCAACGCCCCGACCCCGACACGGTCTTGGCCCGCGTCGCCGAGGCGGAGGAACTCGCCCGACAAGGCGTCGTCGGTCGAGACGTGCGCGCCAAAGAGCACCTGCACACCACCGGTCCCGAACACGACCGTCTCGTGCGCGACATCCGTGCCGAACACGCCGCCGCACACCGGGTGATGCGCGACGTCCGGGACCGCTCCTGGTGGCGCCGGGCCGACCCCGGCCAGATCGCCGCCGTCTGGCAACGCGCCGTCGAATGGTCCGCGCACCACGATGTCGCCGCCGCCCAGATTCTGCATCACATGCGCGGCCGCGTCCGGCAGTACCACGGCGTCGAACTCCCCGACACACCACCGGTGAACGGCGTCAACCTCAACGCCGCCCTCGACCGCGGCCAGCCCGCCCCCGCCGAAGGTCCCACCGTCCGTTGGACGTACACCGTCCGCGACCCCCTCCTCCACACCCGTCTCCTCGACCAGGGCGAGCACACCGCCCTGGGACGCGACACCCCGCACACCGTCGGCCGCCGCGTCCTCGCCGACCTCGCCGCCCGAGGCGCCGACCCCGACGCCCTCGCCCGCGCCGTCGTCGAGATCGTCCCCGCCGACCGGCCCGACGCCAAGCCCGTCGTCGTCACCGCCGCGCAGGTCCGCGAGATCGGCCGTGACCAGGCGGGCCGCGACCGCGCCGAACGCGACCTCGCCCAGGACGCGGCCGCCCTCAAGTCCTCCCTGGACAACCGGTGGTGGGAGGACGCCCGCCCGGTCGAGGTCGGCTGGATGTGGCGCGCCGTCCAGGACTGGGAACGCGGACCCGCCCGCACCGACGCATTCGCCTTCCTCACCGACCGCGTCCAGGCCACCTTCGGCGTCACCCTCGACCCCGACACCCCCGCCGTCCTGGTCACCGAACGCGTCCGCGAGAACGCCCCCGCGCCCCTGGACACCACCGGCGCCCCCGAACGCGCCGTGGCCGCCCACGCCGCCCACCTCTTCGACCGCGCCAACCGCATCGAGGCCCGCGTCGCCGCCGGGAACATCCTCACCGACGACGCCCCCGCACAGCTCCAACAGGCCCGCTCCCACCGCCTGCGCGCCCGCCACCTGGCCGGCCTGGCGAGCGACCCCGACGAGGCGCGCCACCTGCTCGGCGCCGCCCGACCCCCGGCCATCGACATCGACCGCTTCCACCAGGACATCGCCGCCGAATACCGCCGAGCCTGGGGACGCCCCCTCACCGACGACGAGTCGGCCCAACTCCGCTCGATCCTCGAGCGCGGAACGGCGAACAGCGGTACGAACACCACCGAAGACACGGCACAACCCGTCGCGACACCACCCGTCCCACCGCAGTCGGACGTCCCCGCCCCCGCGAAGAACTCCGGCCCACCCGAATCGACCACCGGGGAACCGGAGCGTCGCGAACAACCGCCCCGAGCAAGCGAACCCACGCCCCGGGAGCCCGCAACCCGGGAGCCCGCCCCGGAAACGGCCAAGCCGAGACCCGCAACCGAATCGATCGAGCCCGCCCTTCAACAGCGGACGCCCGAACCGCGGGCGGCCCGGCCAAGGCCCGGCCGCAGAACCATCTCGATGGTCCGTCTCGCCCTGCAAACCGCAGACGACGCGCTGGCCGCAGCACCGAGCACCCGCCCCCGCCGTCCGCGCGTCGAGGACATGACCGCTCCGGCCACCCGAGGCCTCCCCGAGACATCGGTGCCCTGGTTGAACCAGTGAACGTCCCAGCCCGGGCTTCGCGAACCACGCCGCAGGAAGCGTTGATTCGTACCCGGCCGAGCCCATTCACCGGCGTGCCGTCGGCCGGGACCCACACCCGCCCCACGTGCGGACTCATGCGACGGCGGACAACCAAGCGCCAACCGGCGCAGGCAAACGGTGTCCGCGAAAGAAACCTCGGCCCCGAAAAGCCCTACAAGGACAGACCCGGATCCGGCCGCTGCGCGACATCGCCGGAGGCAGGCGACACCCCACGCTCCCGGTGGCCTGAGGGCTCCTCCAACGCGGTGCCGCTCCGATCCAACGCTTCCGCAACCCGGCCCAGCCTCCCGCCTCGATCCGCACCGAGACGCTCGCGCAGGACACGAACATCCACGAGATCACGTGGCCTACCGGTCGCCTCCTTCGTCGTGATCAGATCGCGGATATCGGCGACCGTGATCCGCAGACCGTCGACGTCGAGAACACGCGCCCGGCCGATCAGGCCGTCGTACCCCTCGGGGAGCCCGGTGGGCGCGAGCAGGACATCCACCCGACCCCGAGCGGTGTACAGGTGGAGGAACGGATTGGCCTCGAACAACTCCGGCGTCAGGGGCCGCCGTTGCGCGTGGATCTCGTGGGCGTCGGCGTAATGGACGACACGGGCGTTCAACGCCCGCAAGGCGGTCGCGAGGTTCTCCAGGTTGTCCGTACGTCGATCGGGGACGATGTCGATGTCCATCGTGAGCCGGTCCGGAACGGCGTACACCACCATCGCGTAGCCACCGACCAGGACGTACCGCACGTCGTGGTCCTGCAGCACGCGCAGGAGCGCCTCCGGATCGAGGTGCGTATCGGGCCACTCGTCGTCCGGGGGCGTGGTCACAGGTCCGGGATCTGCTCGTGGCCGGCGGCGGCGAGTTTCGCGGCGAACGCGTCCAGACGCGCCCGCCCCTCGCGGACACGATCCTCGCCCTGAGCGGCCAGGACACGTTCGAAGCCGGCGTCGATCCGCAACTCGTCCACCTCGTCGACGGTCTCGCCCCTCGCAGCCGATTCATCGTGTTCGCTCATGACCCCATCGTCCCACTCCCGCGTGCCCGCACGGGTGAAGGCGGCCCTTCCGAGCGGCCCGGCCCCGATGAATGAACCCTCGTTCACCGTGCGGCCCCGGGCCGGCCCACCACCGAGCCGCGACGACCACACACGCCTCGAAGCACCACCGGCGCACCTCGCCCAGGCCTGCCCACCCCTTGCCCAACCCACCGTCACACCGGGTGACCGTCCGACACTTCCCCCCACATGCTGACCATCGCCCCACGCAGCGACGTCACCTACCTGTCCCGACAGGTAGGGCAAGGCGCCGAGCACTACCTCCTCAGCGGCGTCGCCCTGATCGGCGAACCCCCGGGCGAGTGGCTCGGCCGCGGCGCGCACGACCTGGGCCTGCACGGCGTCATCGACCATGCCATCCTCGAAGACCTCTACCACGACTTCGTCGACCCCCGCCGCCGTGACGAACTCGCCGCGGCCATCGCCCGAATCACCGCCCCGCCCGGCACCCCCGAGTGGATCGTCGCCGCCGACGCCGCCCGGGACACCGTCCGCCTGGGGCCTCGGCCCAGGGACTACACCACCGGCACCCGCGCCGCGATCACCCGAGCCCTAGCCGCCGAACCCGACGCGACCCCCGCTCGACGCCGACAGATCGAAGCCCGCGTACGCGCCCGCGCCCGCGCCGCCGTCAAATACCTCGACCTCACCTGGTCCGCCCCCAAATCCTGGTCCATCCTGCACGCCGCCCTCCAACTCGCCGGCCGCGACAACGACGCCGACCAGGTCTGGGAAGCCTGGCTGACCGGAATTCACACCGGTCTCGAATACCTCCAGGACAACGCAGGCTTCGCCCGCGCCGGCCGCCACGGACGCACCTCCACCGGAGCCTCCACCGGCCGCTGGATCGGCGCACACCGCTGGACCGTCGCCGCCTTCTCCCAACACACCTCCCGCGACGAGGACCCCCAACTCCACGTCCATACCGCCGTCCTCAACCGCGTACACGCCGACGACGGCGTCTGGCGCACCCTGGACAGCCGCGCCATCCACCGCCACAAACAGGCCGCCGGACACCTGTGCGAACGCGCCGCCGAAATCGCCCTCACCCACGCCCTCGGCGTCGAATTCGCCACCCGCCCCGACCGCCGCGCCCGCGAGATCGTCGGCATCCCCGAATCCCTCCGCGCCCGCTTCTCCTCCAGACGCCGCGCGATAGCCGCCGAAGTCGCCATCTACGCCGCCAGGTTCACCGCCACCTACAGCCGCGACCCCTCCGCGTACGAACTCACCGCCATCGCCCAACACATCACCCTGCTCCGCCGCGAGGACAAGAAGCGAGTCCCAGTACCCCGCACCGAACTCCTGACCCGCTGGGCCGAAGCCGCCCGTCGCGACCCGGGCATCGCCCTGACCGACATCCCGGCGGCCACCCTGCACCGCGTCGGCCCGACGGACGCCGAACAGCCCAACCCCTCGGCGATCGTGGCCCGCGCCATGTCGACCCTCGACGCCGTGAGGGAAGCCTGGACCCGTCCGGAATTGGTCGCGGAATTGTGCCGCCAACTCCCCGACCGCCTCGCCACCGTGAACATCCGCCGGCTGGTGGACGACCTGGCCGACCGGGCCCTCCTGGGCATGGGTCTATCGGACGCCGACGAGTTGCTCCTTCCCGTCACCGCAGGCGGCCCCGTCGTCCCGTAGTCCGGGTCCGAGCGCCCGCGTGTGGGGGAGCGCGGGAGACCCGGTCACTTGGCTCCCGCGCGGTTGCGCAGACGGATTCCGTCATATCCGAGTCGACATCGTGGTGGCCCCGCGACCCCACTCATCACCGACGCGATGCTCCGCCGAGGTACCCGAAGCAGAACTCGCGGGGCCATACAGGCCACCCGGCGGGTTCACCATGCACCCGCTGGCTCAAGGTTCTCGACCCGCACGACGTCATCGATCCAAGGGCTCTCGAAACCGATCCGGAATTCCCCACACCTAGGCATCATGTGCGGGTCGTTGAGGGTCGGCGGTCGTCCGTCGAGTGGAGGCTCGGGTTGGGTGAGATGGGATGTCGTATTCGGCTTGTGGTGGTGTGTTCTGAATGGCAGTTCGTGTGGTTCGGTGGGCGTTTCGGTGGTGGTCGGGTGACAGGCGCGGGCGAGGAGGAGGGGGGTGGGGATGGGTGGGTCGGTCGGGGTTCGGTGGTGGGTTGCGGGGCTCCGCCCCGGACCCCGGTCCTCTCTCGGAGGGGTGGGGGTGGCTCCCTCCTCGGTCGGACCCCCAAGGGCGTGCCGGGAACCTCCCCGGGGTGTCAAGGGCCGGGCCGCGCGGGCGCGGTCGCCTGCGGCGAGCCCTTGACACCCCGGGGAGAACCCCGGCGCGGCGGAGCTGTCCGACCGAGGAGGGAGCCACCCCCACCCGCGTGGGTGGGGTGTCGACCGGCGTCGGGCGGATGCGACATCGACGGAAGTGATGTGACTCAGGTCACATGACTTCCCGTCAGATTGTGACCTGCGTCACTGTGGTGCCTCCTGAAAGATGGCATAATTAGTGATGTCGGAAGGGACCTGGCAGAAACTTCCGCGAAACCCAAGAAACAGTCGAACGAGGATGAGGAAGACATGACGATCAAGAAGACCGCCCCGAGGGCCGTCATCGCGAGCAGCTTCGGCGAGAAGATCGGCTACATCGACCCGAAGGGCGAGTTCAAGGAGCGGGTGGACTCCGAGGGAACCAAGTACCTCGTGTTCACCCTGCTGGTCTTCGCGATGGTGGACGAGTACTTCGGCGAGGTGAAGCGGCGCGAGTTCGAGGTGTGGGCCCAGGGCGAGGACGTCAAGACGCTTCAGGCGGCCTTCCCCAACGGGGCGGGCGGCGCCACGAAGGAAGAGGCGGTCGCGATCGTCGCCGTCGCGGACGAGTGGTACGGGAACTACAAGAACGAGCAGAAGAATTGGGTTCACGTGATCGGACTGCGCGCTGCTTCCGTGACCCTGCCCAACGCCGTCACCCCGTCGGACACCGCGAGCTGACCGCGTATCCCTCCCGGGGCGGGAACCCGCCCGCCCCGGGGGGCGCCCGGCCCCGGCGTGGAAAAGGACGCCCCCTGCGGGGGCGGCAGCCCGGTGGTCCGGTGCGTTTCCTGCGGGCCCGGCTCTCCGCTTCGCTCCGGCCGGGCCCTTCGGGCACCGGACCAAGGACGCGCCCCGCAGGGGCGCGACAGCCTCATGCGCCTACGGCGCGACAAAAACGCCGCCCCTTCGGGGCGGCCACACGACACCCGACACGGTCGCGCACGCGAAAGAACGGTCGCGCAAGCGAAAGACGACCACGACACAACCACGGCAATCACAGACACTCCGACCGGTCCGCGAACCGTCCGCGACACGGGCCGTGCGGGCGACCGACGGGAACTCTGGCAGTCCGCCGGCCGCCCTACGCCCCTCGGCCCAAGGGCACAATCGACAAGCCCATTCCGAGAGGCGATATCCGCATCCTAGACAATGAACCGCCCATCCCGGGTCGCCCGTCAGGCCACGGATCGAGAGGACGGTCATGACAACACTCGACGGCCGCGAGGTCTACACACGCCGGGACCTGATGGCCAGATACGGCATGGCGCTGTCCCCCCTGGAGGAGTGGTACCGCAACCGCCGACGGACCGGCCACCCGGAGGCGGCCGGCACCACCGGCCACGGTCGCGAACTGGTCTGGGACGCGGCCGAATGGGACCGCTGGTACCGGGAACGACAGGACACGGACGGCCTGATCACCCGCGCCGGCCTCGAGGAACGTCACGGTCTCGCCCGCAGCACCCTCGAACGCCTGTGGGCACTGCGGGAGGACAACGGACACCCGACGCCCGTCAAGACGCTCGACCGCGTCATGTACTGGGACTCCGACCGCTGGGAGGCCTGGTACGCCGAACACAAGAGACGCACCCAACGACGCGAGATCCACGCCGATCGCAGCGGCAACCCCGACGACCTGCTGACCCTGGCGGAGGCCGCCCGCGTCCTCGGCGTCACACCCGTCAGCATCGCCCACCACCCCGAGCGCATGCCCCGCGGCTGGCCCCGGCCGGTCGAGGAGGAGCAACTCCCCAGCGGCCGCCTCCGCCGCCGGTACCGCCGCGCCGACATCTGGACCTACGCAGACACCCGCACCGCCGCCGGCCCTCACCGCAAGCACCCCAACAGGAAACACCGCCCCCGGGACACGACCGACCCCGCCCCGGAGTGAGCGACCGCCCCTGCGGGCCGGCACCCACAACAGAAAACACACCTTCCACACGGCCGGTCGCCGACACCCCCAGGGTGCCGGCGACCGGCCACATCCATAAAAGAAAGAAATCAAAGGTCGGGCACGCGAAAAGCCCCTTTTCCGGCTCTCGAGCCTGGCAGACCCCGGGCGGTTCCGCGAAATCGCAAGCGATTTCACGGCCCTCGCCCGGCGCCCGCCGGTCGGCCCGAGCCGGAAAAGGGGTTTTCCGCATACCCGAAAGACCACCACACCAAGGTGATCGACCCTCCGGCACCACAGGAAGGGAACACCACCCATGAACCGGAACACCCCCCGCGACCGACTGCTGACGTCATCCAGGCCCATGCCCGACCTCGACGTCGTCACCGCGGACGGATCCTGGCTCCACCTCGCCGAGGGCCGACGGATCCTCGACGGATCCAGCGGACTCATCTGCGTCAACGTCGGCCACAACAGCCGCAAGGTCCTCGCCCGCATCAACGCGCAGTCCCTCCGCACCTCCTTCGGCGGCCCCGCCGTCGTACGGCCCAACACCCAAATGGAACTCACGGAACGCCTGTGCCACGCCGTCGGACGCCCCCGGGACTCCGTTGCGCTGGTCACCTGCGGCACCCTCGCCGTGGAGATCGCCGTCAAGCTCGCCCGGACCATCACTCGCGTCCGCGACGGAAAGCGACGCGGGGACATCCTGACGTCCAACCTCAGCTACCACGGAATGAGCGCCCTCACCCTCGGACTCGCCGGCAACCACGCCAGGCGCCCGCGCCCGGAGGACGCCCTCGGCCTCGGCCCCGCCTTCCCGGCGCCCTACCCGCCCGCCCACAACCACCCCGAACGCCCCTGCGACGCCTCGTGTGCCGACGAGGTGGCGCGGGTGATCGACGCCAGGGGCGCCGAGAACGTCGCCGCCGTCCTCCTGGAACCCGTCAACGGCACCACCGGCGGCGCCCACGTGCTGCCCGACGGCTACCTCTCCCGCCTGTCGCGGATCTGCCGGGAAAGGAACGTGCTCGTCATCCACGACGAAGTCCTCACCGGACTCTGGCGCACCGGCACCCCCCTGGCCGGCCACCACTGGGACGACGCCGCACCGGACCTGTGCATCCTCTCCAAGGGACTCGGAGCCGGCTACACCGCCGTCGGCGCGGTGCTCGTGTCCCCCGACCTCGCACCCCTGCTCCATCACCCCACCGCCGACCCCCTGCCCGCCATGGGCACCATGGCCGCCCAGCCCCTCCAGGCGGCGATCTGTCTCGGCGTCCTGGACGAGCTGGAATCCATGGACCTCGACGCCTTCCGCGCACGCGGGCAACGCCTCGGAACGAGCCTGCGCGCCCTCACCGACCTGCCCCTCGTGCGTGACGTCCGGGGCCTCGGCCACTTCTACGGAGTCGAGCTCGAACCCGGCGTCCTCTGGCCCCTCATGCGCGAGGCCGAGAAGAACGACGTGCTCTTCTACCCGTTCACCGGAGCCAGCGACCCCCGCAGCGAGGGCCTGGTCGTCGCCCCGCCGCTGAACTCCGCGGACGAGGACATCGACTTCCTCACCGAGGCACTCCACCGCGCCGCGGCCACCCTCGACCCCAACCGCTAGACCCCACCACCGGCGACACCGCCGCCCACACGACCAACACACCTTCCACACGGCCGGTCGCCGACACCCCCCAGGGTGCCGGCGACCGGCCACATCCATAAAAGAAAGAAATCAAAGGTCGGGCACGCGAAAAGCCCCTTTTCCGGCTCTCGAGCCTGGCAGACCCCGGGCGGTTCCGCGAAATCGCAAGCGATTTCACGGCCCTCGCCCGGCGCCCGCCGGTCGGCCCGAGCCGGAAAAGGGGTTTTCCGCATACCCCGAAAGACCACCACACCAAGGTGATCGACCCTCCGGCACCAGAAAACAGACCACACGGCGTCAAGCCCGAGCGGGCAACGCACCGAACCGAGGAGAACCGACATGTTCCTGCCCCACCCCGTCATACACTCCCTGACCCCCCGGCAGGTCGCCACCTGGGAAGCGCACTTCTCCCCCGAGGCCGGCGGACAGCGTCGCCCGGCCATCGAGGAAGGCATCTGGCGCCGCACCCAGGAGCCGGCCAACGCCGAACAGTCCGGCTGGACCGAGGACGAGTCCGGGCGCCGCCGCGTCGTCCACTACCGCCTCCACTACGGCATCGACCTGACCCAGCCGACGGAGCGCCTCGTCCTCGAGGAGCTCTACCTGTACGCGTCCTGGCTCGCGCCCGCCGCCGAGATCGCCGCACACCGCCGCGACCTGAACGAGTGGCTCGGCGACGGCCGCTGGAAGTCCGCTGGCAACGACACCTGGCGCCGCGGCGACCTCCAGGCCACCGTCACCGAATACACCGTCCACCCGCAGGACGAACGCGCCGACCGGGACACCCCCGAGGGCTTCACCTCGATCGACGTCACCATCACCTCCGCGGACTACACCCTCACCCGAGCCTCGCGAAACCTCCCGTGGGATGTGCTCGCCGGCGGAATGCGCGTCAAGGACCAGCGCGGCAACCCCACCTACGCCGACGACCTGTCCGGCCTGCTGGAGTACCTGCCGTTCGTCGTCGAGGCCGGATGCGGAACCAGCATCGAGGCCGGCATCCCGCCCCTGCACTGGCTCCACGAGGTCTACCGGGTCACCACCCGCACCGGCAACGACCTCACTCAGGGCTTCGCCTTCACCCTCGACCCCACCACCGACATCCTGATCAAGGAGGTCCTCACCGACACGGCCCGCAAGATCAACGACATGGTCTCGATGTTCCGCTCCGTGGTCGAAGCCGAACCGACCGACGCCCACCGTGCCCTCAAGGCCCTCCACGACGCCGGACACCTGGTCGGCCCGATCGCCACCCACAACTTCGACCGCATCTTCGCCCGCGCCGGACTGCCCGAGGCGTTCATGCGCCGCTACGACCAGCACACCCCGCACATGGAGTTCCCCGAAAACGCCCGCGCCCTGCTCGTGATCGGTCTGCACGCCGACCGGCGCCGCGTCCAGGAACGCGCCCGCGCCCGCGGCCTCCAGATCGTCTATCTCGACACCGAGGGCGTCACGGAGAACGGCGTCTACAAGCCCTATCCCATCGAGGGCGCCCGCGACGGCGACATCGTCGTCCGCTCCGCAGCCATCCCCGCCCTGCTCAACCTCGTCGAACTCCTCGACCTGAACATCTGAGCCGAGCGGGGCGCCCCGCCCCGCCCACCACGTCCGGGGGCGCACCCTGCCCGGTGCGCCCCCGGACCACCTCACGAACCCGAGCACCAAACTCCCCGACCAGACAAGGACCCGACATGCGCGTCTCCGTAATCGGCTGCGGCCACCTCGGCATCCCCCACGCCGCCGCCATGGCCGAAATCGGCCACCAAGTCATCGGCGTCGACGTCGACCAGGCCAGGATCGACCGCCTCAACGCCGGCGAATGCCCCATCCACGAAACCGGACTTCCCGAACTGATCGCCCGCCACACCACCGGCGGACGCCTGCGATTCACCACCGACATCCGCGAGGCCGCGGCCTTCGCCGACCTCCACTTCATCGCCGTCGGCACCCCTCTCCACACCGACGGCCGTACCTACGACACCGGCCAGGTCCTCGACGCCATCCGCCGACTCGCCCCCCTCCTCCAACGACCCTGCACCGTCGTCGGGAAGTCCACCGTCACCGTCGGCACCACCCGCCGCCTCACCACCCTCACCCATCACCTGGCCCCCGCAGGCGAACACGTCGACGTCATATGGAACCCCGAGTTCCTCCGCGAGGGACACGCCGTCGACGACACCCTGCACCCCGACCGCCTCATCGTCGGCCTCACCACCACCCGGGCCGAGAATACGATCCGCACCCTCTACGCTCCCATCCTCGCCGCCGGCACCCCCCTGTTCGTCACCGACCCCCAGACCGCCGAACTCGCCAAGGGCGCCGCGAACACGTACCTCGCCCTGAAGATCTGCTACATCAACGCCGTCGCCGACATGTGCCAGGCCGCCGGCGCCGACGTCTCCCAAATCGTGGACATCCTCGGCATCGACCCCCGCATCGGCAGCGCCGGCATGAGGCCCGGGATCGGCTACGGCGGCGGCTGCCTCCCCAAGGACGTCCGCGCTTTCACCGCCTCCGCCCGGGAACTCGGCACCCCACACGCCGCCGCGCTCCTGCGCGCCGCCGAGAAGATCAACGAAACCCGCACCCACGTCGCCCTGGACCTCATCACCCACGCCCTGGGCGAACACCCCATCCGCGGCTCCCACATCACCGTGTGGGGCGCCGCGTTCAAACCCGGCACCAACGACACCCGCGAATCCCCAGCCCTCGCCCTCGCCCTCGCCCTCCGACGCAACGGCGCCACCGTCACCGTCCACGACCCCCAAGCCGTCCCCACGGCCATGACCCACAACCCCGAACTCGACTACACCGACGACCTGCCCGCCTCCCTCGACAACGCCGACCTCGTTGTCTTGGCCACCGACTGGCCCCAATACCTCCAGGCCGACCCCCGAACCCTCGCGGACCGCCCCGCGAACCCCCTGCTCGTCGACTGCCGCACCACCCTCGACCCCGAACCCTGGCGCACGGCGGGCTGGACCATCCACCAGATCGGACGTCCCGCGAAAACCGAACCGAACCCCCCAACAGGGCCGCAAGACAACCCCATCGCACACGGAGGTCTCACACCGTGAACGACGACGACATCGTCCTCCGCCGCGCGGACAGCGCCGACGCGCTCCCCGCAGCCGACGTGTGGCTGCGCTCCTTCACCACCGCACTGCCGTCCGTACGCCGCGTGCACGACGAAGCCGACGTACAGGCCTGGTTCTCACACGTGCTCATACCGCACCAGGAGACCTGGGTGGCGCTCTCCCACAACACCGTAGTGGGACTCATGGTGCTCAAAGACACAGAACTGAAACAGCTCTACCTCGACCCGGCATGGCGCGGACGAGGCCTCGGCGACCGGTTCATGACCCTGGCCAAACAGCAACGGCCACACGGCCTGACACTGCGTACCTTCCAGATCAACGAACCGGCGCGCCGGTTCTACGAACGCCACGGATTCACCGAGACCGGACGAACCGACGGGCAGCTCAACGAGGAACAAGAACCGGACATCCGCTACGACTGGAAACCCCGGACCCGACAGCCCGAAAGGAACGACCAGACCCGCAAGTGAACCGCCCGGCCGCCCTCACCCAGACCATCGGCCCCGGCGGCCACCGCCCGAACAGGCACACCGACAGGCGGGACGGTCACCCGAACCCGGGTGACCGTCCCCCGGCGAATCCGGCACGGCGAACCCGGACCACGCGCCAACCCCACACAACGACCCGGAAAACAGACCCGACTCCGCCGGCGCCCACCGAAGCCCCTCTATCGTGCGCACATGACACTTCTGATCATCGGCGGCAGCGGATTCCTGGGCACCGAGCTGATCCGGCAGGCACGAACTGCCGGACACACCACCGCCGCGACATACCATGCGAACAAACCCGATGAAACCTGCCAAACCGCGTGGTACTTCCTGGACCTGACAGACACGGCACGCCTCGACGCCATCATGACGCAGGTGAACCCACGCCTTGTCGTGAACGCAACCAGCGCCAAGGCCGCCTGGGCCGTCACCGCAGAGGGCCCCGTCCACCTCGCCATCGCCACAGCCAAACGCGGAAGCCGCCTGCTCCACGTCTCCAGCGACGCGATCTTCTCCGGCGCCCGGATCCACTACGACGAAACCAGCACCCCCGACCCCATCACCCCCTACGGAGCAGCGAAAGCAGCCGCGGAAACCGGTGTCCTCGCCGTACACCCCAACGCCATCATCGCCCGCACATCCCTGATCATCGGCCACGGACGCTCCACCCACGAACAGACCGTCCACGAACTCGCCGCCGGCACACGCGACGGCGCCCTGTTCACCGACGACATCCGCTGCCCAGTACACGTCACCGACCTCGCCACAGCCCTCCTCGAACTCGCCACACTCGACACACACGGCATCCACCACCTCGCCGGCCCCGACGCGCTCAGCCGCCACGAACTCGGAACCCTCATCGCCCAACGCGACGGCCTCGACCCCACCCGACTGCCCCGAGGCCTACGTGCCCACAGCACACTCCCCGGCGCCCTCGATGTACGCCTCGACAGCCGAACCACGCAACAAAAACTGACCACCACACTCCGCGGCGCCCGACAGTTCTGCCAACAACCCACCAACTCCTAACCCGCACACCAGCGCAAGACACCCTCGACCCCCACACCTCCACACAACCCGATCAAGTGCACCAGGCCTCACACCTAGTGCACTCTCCGAGTGTCCATGGGGAGGGTGCCGTGACGGGCACGACCAAGGCCGGCTCGACCGGTCACGACCGTAGGCGGTGTGGAACCTTCTCGGTACGGTGTGTGATCACCGACCGAGGGGGACTCCTGGGACGCAGTACGGCCATAGCCGCGCTATCCGCGCTGCTGTTCGCAGTGGGATGCAGCGGCGGAGACGACGACAAGGCTCGCCGCCATCGACCCCGCCACCGCCGTCCAACCAGGCCCCGGCGACGCCGAACCCCGAGGAAGTCGCGCGAGCCAACACCCTGGAGGTGTAGGGGCGGTTCACGGATTACCAGAACACGATCGCGAGCGGGACTCGGTTGGATGATGCGTCGTTGGATCGGATCGCGACCGGACGGGCCGCCGCGCTGATTCGACAGTTGGCGTCGAGCACCGCCAAGGATGGGATCACCATCCAGGGACCCACAACCCGGTCGACGCAGATTACGGTCGTGTCCCTGACCGCGTCGGTGCTCCAGGTGATGCTGGAGGACTGTGTGGACGTCAGCCGGCGGCGGGCGGTCAACCGGGATGGCACACCGGCGGAGATCGCGACCAGTCGCCTCGGTTCATCACGGCGGTCACCGTCACGCGTGACGCGGCAGGGTGGCGGGTGGCTGACGTGAACGCCCAGCGGGATCGGACATGTTGAGCCGCGTGATCACCGGGGTGGCGGTCGTACCCGTGCTGGTGATGGCATTCGCTGTGCCCGCCGCAGCCGGGAACGGGGACAAGGACAAGGACAACGACAATGACAACGACGATCACGTCGATACGAGCCTGAACAGCCTCGGCGAGGTCGTGGTCACCGC
This sequence comes from Embleya sp. NPDC127516, assembly GCF_044765325.1. Classification (NCBI taxonomy): domain Bacteria; kingdom Bacillati; phylum Actinomycetota; class Actinomycetes; order Kitasatosporales; family Streptomycetaceae; genus Embleya; species Embleya sp. NPDC127516. Next base: position 53,267 of record NZ_JBIWJT010000045.1, read on the forward strand.
TCGGTCCGGCGACAAACCGGGAGCCAAACCCGGCACTGGCGGAACTGGCGGCACTGTCCCGGCTGGGACCAACTCGGCCTCGGCCCCGGCCCCGGTGGATCCGTTGGACCCGACCGACACCCAGTGCCCCGGGGCCGCGACCGTCGTGCAGGGGCAGCAGTGTCCGGGTCGGCACGTGGACCCCACCCCACCCGGAGAGCCTGCGGCTCCGCCCACCCCTGGGGAACTGGGGGCCCGCGCGGCGGCCGAGATCCCTCTCGACGCACCGGTGCTGCACCTGACTCCCGGGCCCGGTAAGACCGGTCTCGTCGGGTTGCCGACCTGGTTGTGGATCGACGCCACCCCCGCCACCTGGGGACCCGCCACTGCGACCGCCGCCGTTCCCGGTCTGTCCGTGACCGCGACGGCCGTGGTGGACCGGATCACCTGGACGATGGGCGACGGCGCCACCGTCACCTGCACCAGGCCCGGAACCCCCTACACCCCCGCCCGAGGCGCACAGCCCAGCCCGGACTGCGGACACACCTACACCCGACCCGGGGTGTACACGGTCTCGGCCGCCACCCACTGGACCGTCACCTGGGCCGGCGGAGGCCAGACCGGCCTGCTGGAGGCGACCCGCACCACCACCGTGGGCGACATCCGAGCCGGCGAGATGCAGGCCCTCACATCCTGACGAACCGTCAGGCCATATCACCGGCCCTCCGGTCCAGCGCTCCATCGCATCGCGTCCAACGGTTCTGATGCTGTGACGAATGCGCGATGTGCAGGTTGCCCGTCCGGTATCGGGCCAGCGGGACCCGTCCCCGCTACTGCGGCCGGACCCGCAGGCAGCGGGCCTACGAACTCCGCCGGCACGTAGCCGAGCTGGGCGCCGCGGTGCCCGAGCCACGCGTGGTCCAGGAGGTGATCGACCGGACCGACGTGCGGACCCTGACCCGGGACGTCGTCCGCCGCGAGCTGATCGAGGCACCGACCGCCGTCGACCGCGTGCCGTCGACCGCCCAGGAGTGGCGGCGGCGCGCGACCCTGGCCGAACTGCTGCGCGTCGTCGCCACCAAGGACTGCCCGCTCTACCCACGACCCGCCGTCCCCGGCGCCCACTGGCTGCCGCGCCTGGTCGGCGAGGTCGCCTGTGCCACCATCACCCGCGCCGGACTCCAGCGGACACCCGTCCTGGCATCGACTGTGCCCCGACCTCGCCCCGGACGACGTGCTCGCCTGACCCCGCGGACGAGGACGCCGTACAGGACGTGCTCGTGGTGCTGCCAGCGCTCCGGGTCGACGAGTCCGTCACCGCCTCCCCGACCCGCGGCCGCATCCGCCGGCCGGCGATGGCCGCGGCGACGGTCGCCCCGAGCAGACCGAGCAGCAGATCCCCCATGGTGTCCCGGTAGATCGACACCGACTCGGGCGTGTCGAGAACGAACGCCCCGTACTCGAAGAACTCCCACAGGATCGCCGCAATCGCCCCGGCGCCCGCGCAGCACCAGGTGACCGCCCACCCCGGCAACCTGCTCCACCGCCGCAGCGACACCGCGCACGCCGTCCCGAGCACGGCCCAGTTGCCGAAGTGGCACGCGTCGTCGAACCAGGCGACCCGGTCGTACAGATCGGCCGCGTTCCCGGCGACGTCCACCACGAACGGCAGGGTGATCAGCGCGTCCACATCCCACGGAAACGCCTTCCGGCGCCGCGCAAGCCACCAGATCGGCAGCGCCATCACCGCGACCGGATAGAGCACGGCCCGCATCCCCATCGCCTTGTCGGCGAACCGCGCCCACTCGTCGAACACGACAGCAAGCGTCAACAGCCCGCCCAGCAACACCTTCAGCCCGATGGCCACCACCCGAGAACCCATGCGGCAACCCTCCTCCGGCCGCCACTCCCCCGGCATCCGCGCTGCTACTCAACCCACCGCCTGAGTACAGCGAAGAAGCGGCCGAGATGGACAACCCCCAAGGGGGCCGCGGTGCGTCCGCTCGCAGCGGCGAGGCCCGCAGCTCGTGGCGAAGTCCCCACGCGCAGGGGTGAGCCGCGATCCCGGTCCGCCGATCACGGTCGTGGAGGAAGTCCCCACGCAGGTGGGGTGGACCCGGGAAGCTCCGACGCTCCCCGCCTTGCCCGTGGTACCGCCCCTGCGCGTGCTCCCTTGCCCGATACCGTTCGGCGCCTTGCCCTGGTTCTGCTCGCCTAGCGGCCGTTGGTGGGCGGGCGTCGGCGCTGCCTAGCATCCGGGCATGACGGCTCGGGGGATGGACCAGGCGCGAAGTCGCGGCGCGCGGGGGGTGGTCGCGCCGTGATGACGTTGCACAAGCTCGGGCCGGGTGGGTGGGAGTACCTCGTCGATTCGGTGAGTGTCGCCGACGAGGGGCGTGGGCTCGGGCAGGACCTTGTCGCCTATTACGCCGCCACCGACAATCCGCCAGGGACGTGGACCGGTGCGCTCGCCGAGGTGCTGGGGGTTGCCGGCACGGAGGCGAACCGGGAGCAGATACGGAATCTGTTCGGGCTCGGGCGACACCCGATGCTGCTTTGGGAGTTCGCTCGCTCCCTCGCCGGCACGCTCGGCCCGAGTGTGGATGTCGAGGCTCTCGCGCGGGCGTTGGGGCGGCATCCTTCGGTGGTGGAGCGCGTGTTGCCCGGTGCGGACGTCGCCGGCCGTGTTAACGAACGGATGGCCGTCGAGGGCGTCGACGTCACGGGCGCGGCGCGTACGGCGCTGCGCAACCGTATCCGTGACGAGGAGAAGAGCGCCGACGCCCGGCGCGTCGCGCGGCTCGCGCACCGTCTGGTGAAGGGTGACGCCGACGAGCGAGTCTTGGCCGACGTTCTCACCCGTACGGCTCCCGCCGACCTGGTCGCCGCAACCGACGGGCTTCAGCTCGGTCGTGCCTTTCCCGTCCATCGCAGTGTCGCCGAACGCGCCCAAACCCGCTTCCAGAAACACAAGGCCGCCTACCCCCAGGCCACCGAGGCCGAACTCGCCCAGGCCGAGGCCGAGATCCTCCGCGAGGAGGACGTCCGCGGTGAACGCCAGGCGGTGACCGGGTTCGACCTGGTGTTCTCACCGCCCAAGAGCATCTCCACCGCGTGGGCCCTGGCCGTGGTCACCGGCGACGACGCCACGCGGCTCGCCCTCGAGGAGGCCCACAACGAAGCGGTGCGGGCGGTCCTCGAACGTCTGGAGAGCGACGTCGCGTTCACCCGCGTGGGTGCCGGCGGCGCAGCGCAGGTCAAGGCCGACGGTGTCGCCGCGGTGGCGTTCGTCCACCGCACCTCCCGCGCCGGAGACCCCGATCTGCACACCCACGTCATCGTCTCGACCAAGACCCTCGGGCCCGACGGGCGGTGGCGCTCGCTCGACGGGCGTGCGCTGTACGCGGCCAAGGTGGCACTGAGCGAGCAGTACAACTCGACCGTCCTGGACGGGGTCACGCAGCGCCTGGGCTGGGAGAGCGGGATACGCGCCGATCAGGTCGAGCACGGCAGTCGCGCGATCCGCGAACTCGTCGAGATACCGGGCGAGCTCAACGAGGCCTTCTCGTCGCGTCGGGCTCAGGTCAAGGCCGAGTTCGCCGCCATGTACCGGTCGTTCCGCGAGGTTCACGGTCGTGAGCCGCGCCGCGACGAGGAGTACGAACTGTTGCAGCAGGCGACGTTGAACAACCGCCCGCGCAAGGAGATGGGCAGCACGGCGGCCGACGAGGCCGATCGCTGGCGGGAGATCGCCGAGCGCGTCCTCGGCCCGGGGTACGCGACGTTCCTCGCCGGTCTGACGCGGACCACCTGCACGCTGAGCGCCGACCGGATCGACGCGGAGCAGTACGCGGCCTGGGCTGCGGCGACCGTGGCGGGCGTGCAGCACCATCGGGCCACGTGGACGGTGCGCAACCTGGAGGCGGAGGCGCAACGGGTCACCCGCGACACGGCGTTCGCCTCCCCCGCCGATCGCGCCGCGGCCGTGTCCCGGATCGTGGGTGTGGCCACCGCCGATGGCCACGTTCTCGACCGCGCCGCCGGCACCCGCATCGTGCGGATCACCCCGGTCTCGCTCGTCGCCGAACCCGCCGCCCTGCGCCGCGCGGACGGGGTCGGCGTCTTCCAGGCGCACGCCTCGACCCGCTACACCAGCACCGCGATTCTCGACGCCGAGCGCCGACTCCTCGCCCACGCCCGCGCGCACGGAGCGCCCACGCTCTCGCGCGCCGCGGTCGACGCGGCCCTGGTCGAGTCGGAGTGTGAACACGGCCACACGCTGGCCCCCGACCAGCAGGCGGCGGTTCGTCATCTCGCGCACAGCGGGACCTGGTTGACGTCGCTGATCGGCCCGGCCGGAACCGGCAAGACCACCACCTTGCGCGTCCTGGTCCGCGCCGCCGAACTCGACGGCTGGAGCGTGGTCGGACTCGCCCCCTCCGCCCGCGCGGCCCGCGTACTCGCCGACACCGCGGGGATCGCGACCACCGAGAACACCCACCAGTGGGCCGCGCGCCTGCGCGACGGAAGCGTCACGCCCCACCCGCGCACCCTCGTCCTGATCGACGAGGCCGGCATGGCCGGCACCCTCGCGCTGGACGCCATCACCCGCACGCACGTCGCCGCCGGGGGCATCGTGCGCCTGGTCGGAGACCCGCAACAACTCGCGGCCGTCGAATCCGGTGGCGTCCTGCGCCATCTCCAGCGGCACGCCACCGGCGCCGAACTCACCAGCGTCTGGCGCTTTCGCGAACCGGACGGCACCCCGCGCACGTGGGAGGTCGACGCCTCGCTGCGGCTGCGCGACGGCGACGTCACCGTCGTCGAGGAGTACCTTCGCCACGACCGCGTCCACGACGGCTCGCTGCAGTCGATGACCGACCGGGTGTACCGGGACTGGCACGCCGACACCGCCGCCGGCCGCGTCTCCTTGATGATCGCGTCCACGAACGCCCTCGCCGGTGAACTCTCCGCCCGCGCCCGTGCGGACCGCGTCCTCACCGGCGAGGTCGAGAGCGGCGGCGTCCTGCTGGCCAACGGCAGCCGCGCCGGTGTCGGGGACCGGGTGGTCACCCGCCGCAACGAACGCACCATGGCGCTGTTCGCCGGCCGCGACTGGGTCAAGAACGGCGACGTCTGGGAGGTGACCGGTCGCGACGGCGACGGATCGCTGACCGTACGCCACACCGAACACGGCGGGACGATCACCCTGCCGCCCGCCTACGTGGGCAGCAGCGTCGAACTCGCCTACGCCACCACCACCCACCGCGCGCAGGGCATGACCGTCGACATCGCCCGCGCGCTGGTCAGCGCGGATCTCGGCCGCGAGAACCTGTACGTGATGGCGACGCGCGGATCCGCCGCCAACCACCTGTACATCGTCGTCGACGAGGGCCTCGACCTCGACGGCCACGTCCCCGCCGGGCAACGCCGCACCGCCCGCCAGGCCCTGACCGCCGTGATCGCCCGGGGCACCACCGAGAACGCCGCGCACGACGACATCTCCGCCGCGCTCACCGCCCGTTCCTCGCTGGCCACGCTGACCCCGCGCTACCGGTACGCGCACGGCCTCGTCTCCCACCGGCTCGACGACGAGGACCAGGAGCGGGCGGTAGGCGTCGTCCGCGAGGTGCTGCCCGCCGTACTCGTCGAGCAGATCCTCGACGACGAGGCCTGGCCCGCCCTCGCCCACTACGTCACCCTCGCGGGAACCCGCGACCGCGATGCCCACGAGATGCTGATCCGCGCCCTCACCGACGACCGCGCCGTGACGCCGAGCGAGGTGGTCGAGGAGTTCGGCAAGGTCAACAGTCCGGCCCAGTTGCTCGCCTGGCGGATGGAGCAGCGGCTGTTCGGCGAGGAGAAGTCGCCGCGGTCGGGCGCGATGCCGTGGTTGCCCATCCCGCCGCGGGCGGAGTCGGCGCGTGATCAGGACGCGGTCGAGGTCATCGCGTACGCGCGGGCGACTTTCGAGCGAATCGAGGCTCGGGCGGCGCATTTGGCGGTGGCCGCGGTCACCGGTCCGCTGGTTGCCGGTGCCAATGTCGCCGGTACGGGTGCGGACCAGGTTTGGGCCGTGGCGCTCGGGGCGCTCCCCCGAGACGGTGCGGACCGTGAGCGCTGGCTGCGTACGGCCGCCGCCGTCGCCGCCTATCGGGAGACGTTCGACGTACGCGGGCCGCTGCCGCTCGACGAGGCCGTCGAGGGCGAATCCGTCCTCAAGACGCTGGCCCGCGACAAGGTCGCAGGCATTCTCGCCGCGCACCGCGGCCAGGATGCCGCCGGCCGGTCGGCCGTTACCGTGGCCCCCGGTCCGGGACGCGATTTGGCTACTCTGGACAACACCGCGCTGGCTCGCGCCATCGACCGGGCCAGGAAGCTGCACGTCGCCCGGAGGAATCGGGCCACCAAACTGCACGCCCGGGCCGACGCCATTCTCGCCAACGCCGACGCCGGACAGGGCCCCGCCATCCGCGGCCTGCACGCCAACTCCGCCGAACTGGGCGAACGCGTGGACGCCATCGAACGCGTCGCCCTACTGGAGAAGGCGCTGCGCACCGCCCGGGACCGCCACGGCGCGGCGGTCGTCGCCGCCGGGACGGCCCACACGCTCGACGGCGTCGACCAGGAAACCGTGCGGGCAGGCCAGACCCGAATCGACCGCCTGGGCGAGGCACTCCTCCGAGCCCGCCACGCGGCGGGATCAGAACACGAATGGGACGCCGTACGCGCCCAACACACCTACCTGACCCAAACCCGCGAACTCCACCACGAGGCGGCCGTGGCCGTCGACCGCGCTGCCGGGCTGGCCCTGCGCGCGGACGCGGAGCAGCAGGGCGTACGGGCCCGTGAGGCTCGTGCCGAACTGGACGCGCTGTACGGACAACTGCGGGCGCGCGTCGGCGGCGACGGAGGCGGCCGGCTCGCCGGCATTGCACGCGCGCTCGACGCCGCCGGGACTTCGGGGCCGCAGCCGCGCTCCACCACGAGCAGGAGCGTCAGCAGCGCACCGAGCCACGGGCCGACAGGGTCGGCGATCGGGCCCGAGCTCGCCCGCTGAACCGTCGAGGCTGGGGAAGCGGGTCGGTCGAACGCGGTCGATGGACGCGTCGACCACCTGGTGGCGTGGTCGGTCGGCGTATGCCAGGCCACGGGGGTGGGGTTGTCCGGCGTTGAGTCGGCCGACGGGCGTTTCCCGCTGAACCGTCGCGGCCGGGAGAAGCGGGTCGCTCGAACGCGGTCGATCGCGGTCGATGGACTCGCCGACCACCTGGTGGCGTGGTCGGTCGGCGTAAGCGAGGCCATGCGGGTGGGTTGGACCGCATGGAATCAGCCGATGGACGTCCCCCGCCGATCGGTCACGCGCCACGGCGGCGGCGCACCTACCCCGCGACGACCCGTGCGCGAACCACCCCGTCGAAAGGACAATCCCATCGGCGCGATCCACCCGCCCGTCGACGATGCCCGAACTCCGCCCACTCACGGCTCCCTCGTCGACCGTTCCCCGCGTTCCTTTGTCGGCCCCTCGCGCGGACACGAACGGGTCGACCTCGCGTGGGAGGCGTGGACCGACCACCCACACGGCCGACTCCCGGAGACCGACGCCGCGGCCCGCGCGCTGAACCGAAGCTGGCACGCCCTGCGCGTGGCACTACGCCAAGACGTCGACGCCGAACGGTTGGCCCGACGCTACGCCGACCTGGAAACGGCGGCACGCGCGACGCTGCCCCTCGCCCATCCGGAGGCGCGGCGGGCACTGAACGCGGTGCGCGAACGCGCCGGGGAACGGGCAACAGAACTACGACGGTTCGCCCGCCACGAACGCGCTGCCGGAGACGTGGCTTCGAACGAGGCCTGCGGCGACCGGACCCTTGCCCGCTCCCTTGCCCACTCCCCCGCTCAGGCCCGTGCCCGGGCTCGGGCGGCGGTACGGGAAAGTCGTGGCGGACTGGACGCGGCCTATGCGGCGTGGAGAGCCGGCGCGGAGGTCATCCCGAGATGGGGCGACGTCACCTTCGCCGCACTCGACCAGGTGTGGTCAGTGGCGCAGGAGGGCGTGTCGTTCGAGTCCGAGCCCGAGTTCGAGGCAGTGAGTGAGAGCCTCAACGGCGCGGACGCCGCCGCGATCGCCGAACGGATCGAGGAACGGGGCGAAGCTTGCCTGACCCTCGCCCATCACGCCCGAACCCTCGCCGCCCGCCCGCAGAGTTCGGCGACTCGCGCCCACCTGCACGAGGTACGTGTTCACGCCGAACACACGGCGCGGGCACTGCGCGACTTGGCCCACCTGACGAACCCGCCACTCCCGTACACCGCCTCGTCCGCTCGCCCCGCCCGCCCACAGCTCACCGCACACACACTCGGCCCGCTGATCGCCCGAGCCCACCTCGCCCGCGCCGTCGTACCCGACCTCGCCAATGAGCAGGACTGCCAACGGTTTCGCGACACCTACCGAGCCGACCGCGTCCTCATGCGAGCCGTGTGGCACCACACATGGTGGACACGAGCCACTCCCGACGACATCGCCCACGCGTGGGCGACCACATCCCGATGGGCCACCTTCGGCAGCGCATACGCCGCGACCACCCTCCGACACCTCCGAGGCCGCGTCCGCCAATACACGGGCCTCGAAACGCGACCACCGAATCAACCACCGCTCACGGACCCGATCCCCACTCTCGCGATCGGCCCGATCCACCCACCCCACGGCGACACCGTGTGGTGGCGATGCGCGGCCCACGATCCGACCACCCGCCCCCAACTCCTCGCCGAAACCCGCGAACCCGCCACCGCGTGGGAGCACCCGGACGACGTGGCCGCCCGAGTACACGCCGACCTCGAACACGTACACCGACTCCGACCCGACGTACTACGCCGAGTACACATCACCACCACCCGCGAAGTCGGCGACCCGAACCGGCACCCGACCCACCAAAGCCACATCCGCGGCACCGACGTCGACCACATCCGCAGAAAAGCCGCGCAGCGACACCAACACGAGCACCACGTCACCCAACGCGCCACCCTCCTACGCCGCGACCTCGACACCGCCTGGCGATCAAACGCCACCCCCACCGAAATCAACGCCATCCAACGAGAGACACAAACCTGGGCCCCTGGCCCCGCCCGCAGCGACATACTCACGTTCCTACAACGCCACACCTGAGGGCTCTCCCACCCTGGCCACCCCACATCACCGACGCACCACCCAGAGGCACGACTCCTATGCATGCTCCCGAGACCGCCGACGGGCCCGCCCAATCACGCTCAGACTGCCTTCGAGAACACCATTCGACAGACGATCAAACCGACCCAACGCAACATCCGAACAGCGCTGCGATCACACAAACTGTGTAATAACTCCCCTTCTTGAAGGCTCCTTCGACTGAACCCGAACCAGGAAGAAACCTTGCCGCAATGACCCAATCAACATCACGAATCAGCAAAGCCCTCAAGAACCCCCAGGCCAGCAAGCAAAGTCCCCACGCGAGTGGGGGTGAGCCGCCCCTCGACGTCATGCGCGAGCTGGTGACGCTGAAGTCCCCACGCGAGTTGGGGTGAGCCGACCGAGGCGGCGCTTCAGAGGGAGGGTGGCTCGTGGACCGCTCACCCCAGTCGGCCACGCCCGCACCCAGCACTACACAGCTGGCCCCGAAGTACGCCGAGCCCGCGTCGAAATCCACGACGAAGTCCATGCCGACCTCTACCGCGAGCCCTACCGCGACTGACATACGCTCAAGTCCACAGCACCACTGCGGAAGAGCCGCGCCCCAGCGGGCCCGGGGCCCGGACCTTCGAGGTCGCGGGTGCGCAGGTGCGTGACCATCTCCGCGACCCCATCGGCGAGTTCGCCAACAAAGCGGGCCGTATAGCGCGCCGGCTGCAGGGGATCGCGGCACGGGGCGACGAACCGGGTCGGGCTGTGCTCCCCACCTGGGCGGGACCGGCAGGCCCCTCGGGGACGCCGTGCGCCCGTTGCGATCACAATCGGGTGATGACCGGGTTCCCGCAGGACTGCGAGGCGTGTGAGGCGCTCCGGAGGGGTGGGAGCCCGGTCCCCAACTACCACCACGCTCATTGGGCGGACGTCCTCCTGCGGCACACCGACAAGCACGTCGTGGGGCACGGCGCGGAAGGGCAGCCGCTGGTGTCTACTCTGTCGGCCGTAGGGGCGCAATCGTCAGCAGCCCGCACCCGTATGCCCGCCCCTTTCCGATGCCACCGATCACTGCGGCCCGCAGCGCGTCAGGATCGACGATTTCCGCGGTGCCCTCGAAGCGGACCCGGTGGTGGCGCACCTTCTGGGCGCCACCACCCTTGCCGCAGCGGCCGACAGCGGCGTCCAGCGGGTGGGAGAGGTGGGTGTGAATCTTGAGACCGGCGAGGCCCGCCCGGCGGTGCCACCAGTCGTCGGCGTGGCGGCCGTGGAGGGCAACGATGGGAGGCAGGTTCTTGTATACCTCCCGCGTGGTGTGGCCGGGGCGGCGGACGGGGTTGGCATCGCAGCGGTAGGACAGGCGGCGGCCGTGGGCGAAGGCGTCCAGGAGCGGTTCGATGTTACGAGAAGCCGAGTCGACCACGTATCCCTCCGGAAGCCGCTCGGGAGCGACTCTTGTATTGCTCTGGACCATGAGTACGACCTGTCGCTCGGCCTGATCGGCCTGCTCGACCCGGTGCAGTACACCGAAGTGGCTTCGTGCCCCTTCGATTTCGGGCAGGTCCGGGAAGAGGGACATCACGCGCCGGTGCATGGCGACGGCGTCGCGCAGTTCCTTGCGTACGTCGGTCCGGGAAGTGTCGAGAGTGAGGCGGGCGAGCCAGGTGGTCATACGGCGGCCTCCGGACTGTGGGGCGAGGGCACGGCGGCGGCGTGGAGATGGGCGTCGAGGGCTTTGAGGTAGTTGTTGCCGAGTTCGCCGGTGTACAGGTGCTCGGGTGGACGCCAGGAACCTCGGTAGAGCCGGCGGGTGCGGAAGGTGCGCCGCTGCAGGGCCGTCTCGACCGGTTCGTCCTGGACGTCGGAGGCGGGGCGAGTGCCGTCGTCGGGATCTTCGGGATGGCGTGGGAGCCAGCCGAGGGGGCGGTCGGCGAGCAGCGTCACCACGGGAGCCGGAGCCTGCGCGGGCAAAGGGAGTCGAAGGAGGCTGCCGAGGACGTCGGAGCTGCGGTCGAGCAGGACGGGCCCCTCGGGTGGGCAGCCGCGACGGCCCAGGTACAGGGGCCAGCGCGGCGTGGCCAGTGCCTCGGCGCAGCGGTCGAGAACCCCCTCCTCCTGGCCGCTGAGCGCGCAGACGAAGGCGGCGTCGGCGAGGTAGAGCCGGTGGCCGTACACGGTGGACGTATTGGCGCCGCGGGTGCCGCCCTTGGCCGTCTGCACGGTGTCTTTCGGGGCGAGGCCACCGCCGACGGTGTGCAGGTCGCGCAGCACGTAACCGGGGCGGTCGATGCGCACGGTGAGTTTCAGTCGTCGCAGGTCGTCGTTGGCCTGCCCTCGATGTCGGCCGAGCGCGCAGGACAGCAGGCCGAGCACACCGGACTTGGTGGGGAAGGCTGCGGTGTCACGCTCTTCGGTGAAGTGGCTGCGCTCTCCCCAGGATTGCAGCGGCGCGGCGAGGCGCAGCAGCAGCCCGGGCTCCTGTGGCGGCTGTGGCGACTGGAGCGGCCGGAGCGGTTGTGGCGGCTGTGGTGCGGTCACGCGCCGCCCTCCAGCGGGGCGAACGCGGCCGCCACACCGGCCTCGACCAGTGAGTCGAACGTGTCGAGGCGGGGCCCCAGTCCTTCGATCTCCCGACCGGTGCCGGCCCAGTGGGCGGCGAGGATGCGGTCGGTGCCCATGAGCGTGGTGGCGGTCTGTGCGTACTCGACGAGCTGGTCGCGGGAGGCGGTGCCGTGTCCGCCGCCCTGCGCGGAGCGCACGGGGGTCTCGAAGGCGGCGGCGAAGGACAGCGGGCGGTCGCTGCGGACGCTGATGTGGACGAGGTCCGGTGCGGTGTGCGGGGCGGTGGAGTTCTTCTTCGCCTGCGGCAGGGAGCGGATGAAGGAGGAGAGGAAGGCCCCGGCGATGTTGCGGGCGTCCTCGGAGACGTCCCGGGGACCGTCGGAGGAGGTGTGGACCTTGCCCATGTTGGTGACGAGTTCGCGCACGTCGATGGTGGCGAAGCGGTAGAAGGTGCCGGCGGAGAACTCGGCCTCGTTGAGGTGGCCGCTCCCGGTCTCGCCCCATGCCGCGTTCAGGTCGTCGACGGCGGTGAAGTAGTCGACCTGGACATCGCTGCGGTGGGTGGTGAAGGCATGCGCGACCTGGACCGCGCCGTCGACGTCCGCGTCGTCGACTTCGGTGAGCATGCGGCCGAAGGTATGGATGACCGCGTTGCCCCGACGGATGATCTCTTGCACGTCGGCTGCGGGGAGCGGCGACTTGTCGGACGCCTTTTCGATCTTCTTTTTCTTGATCTTGTCGGGGTGTTCGGCGGCGAGGTCGGCGAGTTCTTCGATCGACTCGGAGGACAGGTACACGAGTCCGTTGGTGACAGCCTCGTAATCCTCCTGGTCCGGCTTCCCCTCGATGCCGAACTTGATGCCGGAGGCCGCCACGATGTGAGCGCCGGCCAGACGTGCTCCCTGCTGATCCCAGCCGTGCTTCTCTTCGAGGACCTCGGCAACGGCTCTGCCGATCCGCCGAGTTCGGGTGGCGAACTGGCCGATCTCCTTCTGGAACTCCTGCCGCAGCGCCCTCTTCCAGGACTGGCTGCTGACGCGGGTGCGTCGCACGCCGCCGTAGTCCACCGTCTTGACGGCGTTGAGGTCGTCGCGGTTGAGCGTGGAGACGGGGACGCTCTGCAGGACGTGTACATCCACGAAGCAGGCGGGCAGGTGCGCGGTCGGCACGGAGGACTCCTTTTGGAGTGGTGTGCGAGGAGGGCGGTCAGGCGGTGGACGAAGATCCGGGCTGAGGCACGGCCTGGGCGACGTCGGTTTTGTCCTTCGTCTTCCACTCGTCACGGTGGAGGGCGCGGAAGTAGTCCTGCTGCCAGCGGGTTCCGATGTCGGCCGCGTGCCAGGGCCAGCGGGTCAAGTCGTTCAGCAACTGGGCCCAGTCGGGTTCGGCCTCGTACTGGCGCAGGAGGCGGGTGGCCGGGGGGAGGTAGCGGTGCAGCCCGGTGGGGCTCTGGCGGACGAGGAGGTCCAGGCGCCTGCGGGTGCTGTCGCGCCGACGTGAGCGTTCTTGTGCGGGAGCGTTGAGGACGGCCTCGGCGAGGGTGTGGCCGAAGCTGGGGCCGTAGGTATCGATCGGCTGCTCCACCTCCGTGTCATCCGCCGGCCGGTCGCGGACAACGTGGCGGGGCTGGTCGGCGATGAGCGCGGCGATCGCGTAATAGGCCCGGTCCCGCTCCCGGTTCCGCTTGTCCGGCAGCCAGTGCGCGATGAACTCATGCATCCCGGTCACCTGGTCGATGTCCTTGCCCACGCCGCGGCGCAGGCGTGCGTGTACCCCGGGGTTGTCGGCACACAACCGCCGGATCTCCTGTACGAAACTCAGGTGTTCGGTGCGGCGCGCCCGTGCGGCGGTATCGCGGACCTCTGTCATGGGGCACCTTCCGATCGGCGTGGTGGTGACTACTTGTTCTTGCGCTCGGGGCGCGTCATCCACAGCAGGCCACGGGCGTCGAGCACGGCTTGGTTGCCGCGGACGGTGCGGGTGAGTGGCTCGGTCGTGCGCGCATAGGCCTCCCGGGCCAGTCCCAGAAAGGCGTCGCGCGCGGCACGGATGTCCAAGCCGCCGTCATCGTCCGTGCCGGTGCGATCGAGGTGGTCGAAGCGAATCCAGAACTCGCGTTCGGCGGCGGGCCAGTACAGGGCCTTGGCCTGTGGAACGAGCTTGCCTGCGTGCTTGGGATCGCCCCTGGTGTACAGCGCCCAGGCCCTGCGTACCGCTTCGGTGAGGTTCTCCCCGTAGCGTTCGCCGAGCCTGCGCAGTCGACCGACCGCGACCTGAGCGTTGGCGTGCCGATCGGACAGGTGACCAACAGTCGCGGAGGTGAGGCCGCTGACGAACTGGGTGTTCTTGGCCTTGTTCTGGTCGAAGCCGAGTGCCCGGACGCGCAGTTGCTCGGTGAGCTCTACCGCCGTCGCGAATACCTTCGGTGGCTCCAGCGTGGTCTCCTCGCCCTCGGCCTCCGGCGGCCGGTGCAGCAGCAGACCGTCCAGGTCCCTCCACAGGGCTCGGTTCGCCTTGGCCCGCCGGGCGGTGCGAATCTCCTCCCCCGGCTTGTTCTTGTCGAGCCTGCGTTCCCAGATGAGGTACGGGTCGTCGAAGGCTCCGGGAAGGCGGTACGCCCAGGTGATGCGGGCGTCCGTGACGCGCTCTCGGCGAGCATCGGGCTGGAGTAGGAGAGCATGCCGCGAGGTGTCCGTCCACCAGCCGCAGGGGCCGACCGGCACCGGCGGAGCGCCCGCCGGGTCCGTCGGCTCGTCCCGCTCCCAGGGGCACAGATCTTCCTCACGCCGCACCTCTGTCCCCGGTCGCACGAGCCCGGCGAGCAGGGTGACCAGTAACGATTGCCCTTCCGGGTGGTAGGAGAGCGAGCTGAACAGCGGTCCGCGCTTGGCCTCGGAGATCCGCTCCCCGTGGAGTGCGCGGGCGGTGCACTTGCCGGGAGCGCCGTAGTAGTGCCACATCAGCAGGTACGGCACTGCCGTGGCCGCGGAAGGCGGGTGCGGGGCGCTGTCGCGAACGTGGCCGAACCAGGAGTGGTTGTTGCCCGAAGGCCGGGTCATCACCAGCTTGTTCACGCCGGTCGACTCGGTGCACTCGTCCGCCAGACGCGAGTCCTGCAGCCACGGACGGCCGGTGGCGTCGTCGAAGAGAAAGAATCGCTCGTGCCACCGGGAGACATACTTGTCGATGCCGTTCTGCGGCAGCGCGCAGTCCTTCAGGATGTGCGCGCGCCGGTGCATCCAGTCGCCGTTCCGATCCCGGTCGTCCTGATCCCGGTCGTCTTGGTCCTGGTTGCCTTGATCCTCGTGGTGCCGCCGCTCCTGGTCGAGCTTGGTGACCCGCGCGGTGAGCGCGTACAGCACCCGCAGGAGCGCCGACTGGGCGGCGGCAAGCGGGACATCCAGGGCTTCGATGTGCTGGCAACGCTCCAGAAGCCCCCGGAAACCGACGGACTCGGGGCCGTCGTGGCCGGGGAGCCAGCGCACGGGGATCCACGGCTCGTCGAAGAGATTCATCGCCTGTGGCGCTTCCACAGTTCTCCCGATCTCCTGTTCGTTCCTGTCCCGCAGGGCCGCACGACACGTCCGTCCCGTCGGAAGGGCGCGCACCAATGGTGTTGTCGAGGGCACCTTCCGTAGCCGTGGATTGTCGGCGATCGTAGGCGGTCACGGCTCGCAGCGCGGCCCGTTTCGGGGAATCAACCGAGTCTGACCAGGCCGGTCCTGGTGAGTTCGAGCCGCATGCTCCCGAGGAGTCCGGTATAGGTATCGCTGGCTCCACTGACCACCACCGGGTATACGTGGTTCAGCCATGTCCGCTTCTTCCAGTGGTTGTACTTGATGTTGTCGAATCGATCGCGGCCGATCTGCGCCGAGATTCCGCCCTTGGGCGCCCAGTGCGGCGGAACCGAGATCGTATGTTGGGCCAGAGCGGCCACGGCCGGACTACGCTTCTCGGTCCCGACGAACGGCACCTTTTCCTTCCCCTCGGGATCCAGATAGGCGGTCTTGTCCCGGAGGTGGACGCACAGAACATACGCCTGCTCGAACCCCATCGTGGCCGCGAGGTGCGCCTCGGTGAGACCGCGCTCGGCCCGGGTCAGCGCATACAGATCGTCGTGAACGTCCGCCGGGCTCGGGATGCCGGTGAGCCTGGCGTCGTGCAGCAGCCTGGTCTCGTGGCCGTGGGCCTCGGTGTCCAGTCGGCGCTGCCGCACAGCCGACACGTCGTCGAGGGTGGCCAGGTAACTGTCCGAGTCGTACACCTGGCGGATCAACCGCTCGACGTGATCGGGGAGAAGGAGTTCCGAACCGTGGGAACGGAGCGTCCGGATCGTGCGCTGCCTCAGCGCTCGGTCCATCGGCGAATCGGCCTGTTCCTCGCTTCCCAGGAGCAGTAGATGCCGACCGCGGGAGGCGCGGGCCAGCAGCGAGGGCAGCGGGACCACAGGTGTGACGACCCACTCGAAGCGGAAGGGGAGATGTTCGGCGAAGGAAGCGGTGGTAACGAGCACCGAATTGTCTTGCGCCGGGTCCTGGTGCGCTGCTGTGCACTCCGCCACCAGTTCGCGGACCCGATATCGGGGGAAGCGCGAGTGCAGCAGCCGAAGCTCGCGGGGCATTGCGCGCCGGCGATGCAGATGTTCGAGCGCACGGAAGGTCCGCTGGGCTTCCTCCTCACTGCTGCAGCACACGAGGGTCGAGCCGCTGTCCCCGACTTCGCGCATGACGGAGTCCACGTACGTGTCTGCGCTGCCGGGCCACGGGTGGACTTCGGACACGGAGACGCGCAGAACCGAGTCCGCAGGAGGATCGACCGCGAATTTGGTGACCGCGCCGTCCTGTCCGTCGACATGCAGCCATCCCGGCTGTGGCAGTTCCGCCGACGAGCGCGCGCCCTCCTGTCCGCTCCGCGTCCCCCGAGCCAGTCGCGCGCCCCTTTGATAGGCCTGCACCAAGCGATGGGCACTCGCTCCGGCCAGGGTGTCGGTCAGCATCACGACGGATGCCCCGAGCGCCGCCAGCCACTCCACCAGCAGGCACAGGAGTTGATGCAGCCGGGGCTTTTGCGGACGCACGTCGTCCACCACGAGAACCTTCTCGCTGAGTGCGAAGAGCCGTACGGCGTTATCCGGCACGGGCAGGACGGCCGGCAGGAATTGGTCGTGAACGCCCACCCCGAGGGGAGCCAGTAGCCCGCGGCGTCGCAGGGTGAGCCACTGCTGTGCGACGGCCCGGGCCTGTGGCGTGTCGAAGCTGAGTTCGGGGATCTCCTCGGAGGCCGACTCGGGATCGCTGTCGAAGGCCGTTTGGTGAAGACGGGTGAGCATACCGGAGCCCTCCAAAAGCAGGCCCGCCAACGACGCCAACTCTCCCGACGCCTCATCGAGGTGAAGCTCTTCCGGCAGGGCGAGAGCAATACCCCGAGCCCCGGACGCCCGACCCAACCGCGAAGCCGCGACCAGCCCGAGCCGCCGGCGGGCCGGTCCGGCCGGAGCACTCACCAGCAGCATGCCGGGACCAGTGGGCTCGGCCGCTGTGAGCAGCTGTCGCGCGAGCCGACCGTGCACGGAGTCGTCCGGGAACTCGGCCGCACTCAACAGCTTCTCCCTCGCCGGGGCGGCAAATCCGCACCGCCCCAGAGCCCGCTGCTCGACCCCGATCCGGGCCACCTCCAAGGCACGCTCCCAGTGCTGGGTAAGGACCTTGCTGCAGCAGCACTCTTCGTCCTCGAGACGCCGAACCGTGTCGATCGACTCCTTGTCACTGGCCATCCAGTCCGCCACCATCACCGCGCCGAGCACCACGACTGCGAGCTCGGCCGGGAGAGTCCCGGTCGGTACCGGGACGTCGTGCGCGATCAGCGTGCGCAACACGCGGACGTGGTGCAGGCGTTGCTCCGGCCACTCGCCCTTCCCGGCCTGGGGTAGGAACGTCGCCGGATGCCTCAACTGCCGACGCTCCATCCGCGGGTGGAAGACCCCGTGGTGCCCGCCAAGCAACTGCCCGATGGCGTGACCGACCCGATCGCCGACCGGCCCCTCGGGATCGCCCGGCGGATAGCCCAACTGTTCGAGAATGCCGGGCAGGGTCCAGTGCGTGATCCGCTCGTGCGGACCCGCGCGGTTGTCGGTGCCGCCCGTGCCGTGCTGGTAGCCACAGTTGACGAATGCCTTCTCGAATCCCCCCGGGTAACCCTTCCGCACGGAGTGCTGGTACGACGGTGAAATCTTCCCCAAGTCGTGCAACGCCGCCCAAAAGGTCAGTTCTCGCATGGCATCGAGTTCCGACAACCCCAAGGCCCGAGCGACCCGGGCATGCATGCGCGGGCCGACAGCCGACTCCCACAAGGCCGCGAAGTAAGCGCCGGTGTCGACGAGGTGGCACACCACCGGGTATGGGGGCTTCATCCCTTGCTCCTTGCCCCACAGGCGGACATCCAGGAACCGGGGATTGCCGTGGCGGCAGCGGTTGTTCTCGGCGCCGACCCCACATTCGGTGGTGATCTCCATGCGAGTGTTGTAGCAGCCGTCATGAGCCAACCGGCGGCGAACGGCGAGTACTTGGCGTACAGTCGACTGTGGGTCGAGGAGATCCGGCACCACATGGCAGGGGATGCGTCCCCACGGCTAGTGACACCGCCCCGCGGGTCCGGCCGGCCCCGTGGCACCGATCTCCGAGGTGTCTACATGAACGAGTCCCAAAACCGTCGCAGCGGGTTCCTCAAGCTGGTCGTCGGCTCCTTCGTCGGCAAGCTGCTTGCGGGCATCGTGATGAAGTGGTGGTCAGGGCAGTAGTCCCGACCCACGGCCCGGACTTCGGTCCGGGCCATCCTTTTTCCGGAAGCCGGCGCGCACGAGCGGGTGTGTTGCCCAGCGCGGCGGTCGAGGGCGGATGTTCGTGGGGGCCGGAACACATGGGCAGGGCACAGGACACAGGGCCTTCGTGCCAGGCGAGCATGTGGGTGGCACTCCCCTACGCCTTCGCCTCGGTGACAGAGTTGGTGACCGGGATCCGCGCTATTCCCGGGGAACGGCCGGGCTGGCCGCCGGAGTTGTGTCCGGTGGAGTTGTCCCGGGACCGCTTGGCGGCGGCAGTGGTGGCCCGGTGTCGCAAGGAGCGGATGGAGCGGCCGACCCCGGGTCGGATCGGCAGGTTGGTGGGGAAGGCGATCGGCACGTTCGAGGACCAAGATCGTCCGGTTGTCGCCACCGGCCGTTCCGATCCTCCCCGAGGACCGACATGCCGGGCAGGCGCCGACTTCCTCCGCGCCACCGAGCCGGAGCCCGCCGAGCGCGCCGCACTCGACCAGGGCGTGACCGTACGGCGCGGCCAGGGCAACACCCTGCGCGTCGGCACCGAGCCGGAGGTCCACCGCCGACTCCTCGACCGCTGCCGGCCGCTCGACAAAGCCACGGCGATCCCGGCACAGCGCAAGGCCCGCCCGCGAGTACGCAAACCGCGTCTACGCGCTTGGGGCCGACAGCTGAATTCGCCCCCGGGCTCAGTCCTTGGCGTTGTTTATTCGGCGAGAACTATTGGGACCCCCGGTGTGCAGGCCGCTCGTCGTCCGCAGTGCAAGCGGCGGACGCGACTTTTCGGCGGACTCGGCCGGCGCGCTGAAGCAGGACGTCCATCGGGGCCAGATCGCTGATGACCGTGTCCACGTCGAAGGCGACGGTCCCGTCGATCACGGAGGTGGCGATCAGGATCACGCCGTGTGGATTCGAGGATCCGCGTGAGGTTCCGCCGGTGGTGGGGGTCGACCCGGGCGGTCGCGGTGGGGCGGCTTCCGGGCGGAGGGTGGCGTCGGTCCACAGGTCGGGAGGCGTTGACGACGCCCGTCTTGCCGGACCCGGGGGCGAAGTGCGCGTCGCGGGGTCGGAGGGTCTGTCGGGCGAATATCCGACGTACCCCGAAGGAGATCATTTATCATAAGCGGAGTTATCATAACTGGACTCATGTCAAGGAGATCCCGTGTCGAAGCTGCCTAGGCCCGACGAGATGTTCGACCGTGACTACGAGTGGTCGGCACTGGAGAACTTCGCGACGGACCCGAAGCCCGGCGCCACTCTGGGGGTGGTTTCGGGCCGACGCCGCCAGGGCAAGACATTCCTGCTCCGCGCGCTGTGCCAGGCGACCGGGGGTCTGTACTTCGCGGCGGACGAGGGCACCGACGGTGAATCCCTGCACCGGGTCGGACAGGTCGTCGCCGACTACCTCCGCCTCCCCGCCCCCCTCGTCTTCCACGACTGGCACGCCGTCGTCGACGCGCTGCTGTCCCTGGGCCGGGAACGGGCCGTGCCGGTCGTCATCGACGAGTTCCCGTACCTCGTGAGAGCGAACCCGCGCCTGCCGTCCATCATTCAGAACGCGCTCGCACCGCTGCGCGAGGAACGCGACGCCAGTCGCACCAGGTTGCTGCTGTGCGGGTCGGCGATGTCCTTCATGGGCCGCCTCCTCAGCGGCAACGCGCCTCTGCGCGGTCGCGCGGGACTGGAACTGCTCGTACCCACCCTCGACTACCGACTGGCCGCCGAGTTCTGGGGCATCGACGACCCCGAGACCGCCCTGAAGGTCAACGCCATTGTGGGCGGCACACCCGCCTATCGCCGCGAGTTCGCCCGCGACGACACCCCGTCGGGTCCCGACGACTTCGACGCGTGGGTGATCCGCACCGTACTCTCCGCGTCCAGTCCGCTCTTCCGCGAAGCCCGCTACCTCCTCGCGGACGAACCCGACCTGCACGACGCGGCCCTCTACCACTCCGTCCTTGCGGGCATCGCCGCCGGCAACCATAACCGGGGCGGCATCGCCTCCTACATGGGCCGCAAGTCCGGCGACCTTGCGCATCCGCTGACCGTCCTCGAGGACTGCGGCCTGATCACCCGCGAACCCGACGTCTTCAAGGACAACCGCACCACGTTCCGCATCGCCGAGCCCCTGGTCACCTTCTACCACTCCGTCATGCGACCACTGTGGTCCGACCTGGAGCACACCCGCGACGCGACCGCGTTGTGGCAACGCAGCCAACGCCGCTTCGTCGGCAACGTCATGGGCCCCCACTACGAACAGACCTGCCGCCACTGGACCCGCCACCACGCGGGCCCCGGTCTCATCGGCGACCACCCCTACCGGGTCGGTTCCGGAACGATCAACGACCCCGCGCGCAAGGCGAGCCACGAACTGGACGTCGTCGCCTTCGGTCTCGACGAAGACAACCGCCAACCACTGCTGGCGCTCGGCGAGGCCAAGTGGGGCGAGACGATGGGTCTGCCCCACATCGAACGGCTTCGTCACATCCGGGCCCTGCTCACCGCCCAGGACCGCCACGGCGCCTCGACGGCAAAACTCGTCTGCTACAGCGGCGCCGGATTCACCGCCGACCTCCGCGAGCACGCCGCAGACGACGGCGACGTACTCCTCGTGGGCGTCGACGACCTCTACCACTGAGCAGCCGTGACCAAGTCATGCTCGTGCGCTCGGCAATGAGTGGACCTTGACGCGACAACCGGGATGCGGGCATCGGACCCATGACCGTTGTCATCGACGAGTTCCCCTTCCTCACGAAGGCGTCCCCCGAACTGCCCTCGCTCCTGCAACGCGCGCTCGGACCCAACGCGCGCCGCGGCGGCGCCCCGATCCGGCTGCTGCCGTACGGCTCAGCGCTCTCGCTCATGGGTAACCTGCTCACCGGGACCGCCCCCTTGCGCGGCCGCGCGAGCCTCGAGTTGGTCGTACCCACCCTCGACTACCGACTCGCCGCGCGCTTCTGGGACGTCGACGACCCCACCCTGGCGCTCCTCGTCAACTCCGTCGTCGGTGGAACCCCCGCCTACGCCCGCGAGTTCACCCTCGGCGACGCACCCGCCGACCTCGACGACTTCGGCCCCTGGGTGCAACGCAACGTCCTCAACCCCGGACGCCCGCTCTTCCGCGAGGCCCGCTTCCTCCTCGCCGAGGAACCCGACCTGCGCGACACCGCCCTCTACCACGGCGTCCTGTCCGCGATCGCCGACGGCAACCACACCCGAGGCGGCATCGCGAACTACCTCGCCCGCAAGTCCACCGACCTCGGCCACGCCCTCGCTGTGCTCGAGGACACCGGCATGATCATCCGCGACCCCGACGCCTTCCACGGCAAACGCTCCGCGTACCGCATCGCCGAGCCCATCGTGTCCTTTTACCACGCGGTCATGCGCCCGCAATGGAGCGACCTCGAGCGCTCCGGTCACGCCGCTGGACGTATGGGCCCGCTCCCAGGCCACCTTCCTCAGCAAGGTCGTCGGTCCGCACTTCGAACAGGTCTGCCGCGCCTGGACCCGCTGGTACGCCTCACCCGACACCCTCGGCGGCCACCGCGTCCGCGTGCCATCGGGCACCATCCCCGACCCCGCCGCCAAGAACGGCCTCAAGGTCGACGTCGCCGTCTTGGCCCTGGAGTCCTAGCTCAGATACCAGCCGCAAGGTAAGTCGCGGATGTCCGCGCGAGTCCCGTTTCCCTGTCCTGGGCGACGTCGTTGGTCCGATCGGGTTAATTTAGAAGTCGTTTCATTTGGCATATTGGCGGTAGCAGATCAATGCGGCAGCGATGCTGACGAACGCGCCGAAGTGCGCCGCCTTGACCTCGTATCGG